>NZ_ATXL01000004.1 GCF_000421665.1 Bavariicoccus seileri WCC 4188
CAGCAAAATATCTGCCAAATTATTTAGAAAAAAAAGAAACGCCGGGGCGTTTCCTTAAGTGATTTAACTGTAACAACACTATTTGACGTAGAACCAATTAAATTAACCCTTTACTGCATCTTTCAATGCTTTACCTGGTTTGAATGCTGGAACTTTACTTGCAGCGATTTGAATTTCTTCACCAGTTTGAGGATTACGTCCTTTACGGGCTGCACGTTCACGGACTTCGAAGTTACCGAAGCCAACTACTTGAACTTTTTCACCTTTTTTAAGAGACTCTTGGATTACTTCGAAAAGAGCATCAACAGTTGTTGTAACATCTTTTTTAGTTAAACCAGTTTTTTCACTAACTTGTTCTACTAATTCTGCTTTATTTGCCATAGGTATTTCACCTCCTCAAATATGGTATTTTATAACCATATAAACTCTATTTGAGTGGTCCAAATAGACTTTTAGATGAATCTATCAATACAAGATTCGTTACTACTTTAGCACAAAAACACCGTTCTGACAATCATTTTCGTCATCTGTCATCCCTTTTTAAAAATAGTAAGATTATTATTAAAATTGTATGAGTATAACTATGACAATTCGTTTTAAAAGTAACAGTTATGTTCTTTCTCTTGTAATAACTTTAAGAGGAGTCCCGACAAAATCAAATGCTTGGCGTAGCTGATTCTCTAAAAAGCGCTCATAGGAGAAGTGCATTAATTCAATATCATTTACAAATACAACAAAGGTTGGCGGGTTAATCGCAACTTGCGACATGTAAAAGATTTTTAGCCGTCTTCCCTTATCAGTTGGTCCAGGATTAGTAGCAACTGCGTCTTGAACAACTTCGTTCAACACACTAGACTTCACTCGTTTCTTACGATTGTTAGCAATTTGAGTAATCAAAGGCAAAATCATTTTGACGCGTTGACCACTTACAGCGGAAACATAGACAATCGGAGCATATTTTAAATATTGAAAGTTCGTTCTGATGTCTTCTTCAAAGTTTTTCATCGTGTGATTGTCTTTTTCCAAAGTGTCCCATTTGTTGACAACGATGACGACTCCTTTGCCTTCTTCATGTGCAAGACCTGCTACTTTCTTATCCTGCTCTTGAATACCTTCTTCGGCATTCAGCACGATAAGGACAACATCAGATTTTTCAATGGCTCTTTTAGCCCGCAAAACACTATACTTCTCAGTTGTTTCTCTGATTTTTCCCCGTTTTCGAATCCCAGCAGTATCAATGATTTTAAACTTATCACCATCAGGAGTCTCAAAATCAGTATCGATAGCGTCTCTAGTTGTGCCTGCTATGTCAGAAACTATCACACGATTTTGTCCTAACAATTCATTAACTAAACTAGACTTCCCAACATTTGGTCTTCCAATAAGAGAGAAGGCAATCCTATCATCATTATCAGTTTCATCATCTTCTTTTGGAAGAGCAGCAAAAACGGCATCAAGTAAATCCCCGAGCCCTATCCCATGACTTCCAGAAATTGGAAAAGGTTCACCTAATCCCAATTGATAAAAATCATAGATATCCATTCGTCGCTCAGGATTATCTACTTTATTGACTGCAAGAATAATGGGCTTCTTTGTTTTCTTCAATAGACTAGCAATCATCTGATCATCGTTTGTTACACCAGATTGAGAATCAGTCAACATGATGATGACATTAGCTTCCTCGATAGCCACCTCTGCTTGAAATCTAATTTGAGCCATAAAGGGGGCATCTGAAAGCTCTATTCCACCTGTATCGATTACATTGAATTTCTTATCTAGCCAGGATCCTTCAGCATAGATTCTGTCTCTCGTAATACCTGGAATATCTTCAACAATAGCAATTCTTTCTCCAGATAAACGATTAAAAATCGTTGATTTTCCGACATTCGGTCGCCCAACGATTGCAATTGTAGGTGTCGACATATAAGTTCCTCACTTCTATTCTAATTAAAGAGAAAAGCTTGGAACTATAGTCCCAAGCTTTCGAATAATCAGTATGATTAATCTTCTGATTTAAAATCAGATAATTGACTACCTAATAAATCACCTAACGTAAATCCAGATTCGTCATCAGAAGCTTGTTCAACTTTCTTTTGAGTGTCACGCTTTACCTTTGGTGCTTTCGATGCAGCCGGTTCTTCTGGTTTATCTTCTAAAGCTTTGATGCTTAGAGATAAGCGTTGATCATCAGGGTTGATATCTAGAACTTTCACTTTGATATCTTGGCCTTCAGACAGTTTTTCATGAGGAGTAGCAATATGTTCATGAGATATTTGTGAAATATGAACTAAACCTTCAACTCCAGGTAACACCTCTACGAAAGCTCCGAATGAAGTCAAGCGTTTGACTTTACCATCAAGTACGTCATCAACGTGAATTTTGTCTTCTATATCATCCCAAGGTCCAGGAAGAGTATCCTTAATAGATAGTGATACACGACCTTTCTCTTGATCAACAGACAATACCTTTACTTTAACAGTTTGGCCAATTTCTAGTTCGTCAGCTGGACTATTAACATGATGATGTGCTATTTGTGAGATATGAACAAGGCCGTCAACATCTCCTAAGTCGATAAAGGCACCAAAATTGGTTAAACGAGCTACTTTGCCTTCAATGACGTCTCCTTCGTGAATGGATGCTAAAAATTCATCACGTTTTTTAGCTTGCTCTTTAGCAGCTAACTCTTTGCGTGATAGAATCAAGCGATTTTCACTTGGTTCGATCTCAACAATTTGAAACTCTAACTCTTTACCTTTGTAAGTTGAGAAGTCATCAACGTAGTAGTTAGCTACCATAGATGCAGGAACGAATCCACGTACACCTAAATCAACAACCAAACCACCTTTAACAACTTCTTTTACTGGTCCAGTAACAGTTTCGTTTTTGTCAAATTTCTCTTGGATTTTATCCCAAATTTTCTTTGCTTCCAAACGTTTACGGGAGAATAAGAAGCTTCCGTTCTCTTTATCTTTGTTTGGTTTGATAACGACTAATTCAAGCTCGTCGCCTTCGTTTATAATATCAGTGATATGTTCAAATGGAGTTGCAGATAGCTCATTACGAGGAACGACACCTTCTACACCACTTCCCAAAACACCTACAATGACCTGTTTGTCATCTTGTATAGAAAGCACTTCACCTGTTACAACGTCGCCAGTATTGACCTCTTGGACTTGTTCAAGTGCGGCTTCCATTGTTTGGGCATCATTTGAAGTGTCTTCAGTATTTTGTTCTAAATCTTTTGTTTCTTTGTCTGTCATTTAAAAATTCCTCCTAATAAGCAATTGCCTTGTTGAGTGACTCTATTCGAAATCAAAATGATTTTGGATAGTACCACACATGTAAATAGTTTAACATAATTCTAATGAATAGTCTAACTTTTACAAATTTTCGTCTTAAACTAGCTTTTTTGTTACTAATAGCTTTTTAATCTCAGCAACAACCTCTGGAACAGTCATATGAGAGGAATCTAATAGAATAGCATCATCAGCTTTTGTTAAAGGAGAATTTGCTCGATTCTGATCATATTCATCTCTCGTAGCAATTTGTTCTTTAATAGCCTCATAGTCACTCTTGAATCCGCGCTCTAAATTCTCTAAATGCCTTCTTTTTGCTCTTATTTCAACACTAGCGACCATAAATATTTTTAAATCTGCATTTGGCATAACAACAGTGCCGATATCTCGACCATCCATTACGATGCCCCCCTTGGTAATAAAAGCTTGTTGTTTTCTCACAAGCTCTTCCCGAACAGATTTGTAGGAACTCACTAGTGACACATTTTGACTAACAACTTCTGTTCTAATTTGTTGGGTGACATCCAAACCATTTAAAAATACCTTTTGACCATCATCACTAGTCATAAATTTGATATCTGCTGATTTAGCCAACTGCTGTAATTTAGTTTCATCCTTCAAATCAACCTTTTTACTTAACGCCAAATAAGTAATAGCGCGATACATAGCTCCTGTATCCAAATAAGTGATTCCAAGATCTTTCGCCAATAACTTGGCAACTGTACTCTTCCCAGATGATGCTGGGCCATCGATTGCAATGTTCATGGTTTCCTCCAAAAAAATATCGGAACGCTTAGTCCCGACATTCACTATTAGGTAATTTTTTATCTCTTTTTACTACTGTTTAACTTTCAGTTGCATACCAATTATCGCGTCATTTGATGATAATCCGTTAACTTGTTTGAGCTCGTCTAATGTCATGCCATGATTGACAGCGATACGATAAAGATTGTCGCCTGCCTGGACCGTATAAGAACCGAATCCAGCTGTATCTGTTGAATCGGTTGTTCCTTGATCAGTTTGATTAGATTGGTCATTAGACTGTTCATTAGGTTGATTACTAGATTGATCCTCTGTATTTGTGTCAGTAGAAGATTGATCCGCGGCATCTGTCGACCCTTGATCCGATTGTGAATCATTTGTGGCAGTCTCTTCTGATTCTTTTTGAGAATCATCAGTAGCCTTATCGGATTCATCCTCTGTCTTCGTCTCATCTGTAGTTGTATCTTCTTTATCAGACTCTGAATCGTCTGCATTTGCATCAGAATCATTATTCTGTTCGTCTTTTTCAGACTGATTGGCTTTAGAAATCAACACTGATTGATTTGATGCTGGTTTTGTCGCACTAGTGCGATCGATAACCATGGTATAAACAATCGGTGTGATAAAGATTAGTAGGAAAAACACCACCAAAATTTTTGTGATTGGTGCTGCGTCCTTTTTTTCATAATTTCTAGCTGAACGTGAAAACTGTCTGTTTTTCAGGTTCTCATCATCGCCAAAAGTCCGGGACCAAGGATTCTCTGTTTGTTTTTTATTTCGAGACAAGTGTATACCTCCCTTGCATGAATTTTCGTTATCATTTTATCATATTCAGTCTCCAAAACGTATGATAACCTAAAAGTTAAACAAATTTTAATGACTATTTTGTTATAAAAGAGCAATTTGACAACCATTAGTTGCCCTGAAATAGTAAATTAAACCTCTTTTTCCAATCATAATTTTCTAAAAATGGCTTTTGATCATTATTATCCTTCAACAGCGTTTCCAGTTTTTGAGTATTATTAACGTTTGTAGAAACTTGCCAACAGCCTGTTTTGAAATAGTCTACGAGTGTTCTATTCAGATCTGCCACTCCAGATAAAAGTGACATCATCTGTCTTAATTGCTCTAGTTTATAATCATACTGATTCTGAATGATTTTTTTTATTTCTTCATCTGCTAGACCTTCGTTCCTATAAAATTGGATGATTGTTAACAAATCTGGGACTTCCTCAATTTGATCAAGTCTAGAATGACTAGTTGATGTAATCGTTACAATATGTTCATATCGACTGATTAACCACTTGTAATAATCATTGTCGGTAAAAATCAATGCTTGGGCCTGTTTACCATCCCTTCCAGCCCTTCCTATCTCCTGGAGATAACTTTCTACGGAAGTTGGTGGGTAATAATGAATGATGGTTCGAATATCGTTTTTATCTATACCCATACCGAAAGCACTTGTTGCTACAATAACCCCTACTTGATTATTCTTAAACTGTGACTGAGTCTTATACCGGTCTTCTGCAGACATACCTCCATGGTATGGAAGTGCCCTATTATGATTTTCAGAAATGAGCGTCGCTATATACTCCGCATCCTTTCTAAAGGCCACATAAATGATGAGTGGCTTTCGAACAATTTTGACTAGAGCAAGGAGTAAGTCTATTTTCTGTGTTTTGTAAGAAGTTTTTTTTTGAAATCTATTTTCTATTATTCCATTAGATTTATCAGCTTTCTCCTGCTCTTTTAAACATGGCTCTTCTTTTTTGAGAACCTCTAATTGTTCTCCTATCATTTGAAAATTTTGTTCTTTCAAAAAGTACGGTTTGATATTTTGGGGCACCGTAAAGTAATCATCTACTTCTACTTGCTCATCCTTTTGATAAATCAGCCGAATCACATCATCTCTGACATATGGAGTTGCAGTAGCAGTAACTGCCAAGGTCTGAAGCAGGCCAAGCTCTCTTCGAAAGGTGCCTAACTTCAGATAATCTGGTCTAAATTCACGTCCCCAACCAGAGACACAATGTGCCTCGTCAATAACTAATAAAGGATTAGAAATTATTTTTAGTCGGTCAATGATCCGTTTATTTGTCAACAGCTCAGGCGTTAAAAAAATATAAGAATAATTACTCAGATTTTTCCAGATATATTTCTTCTCAATCGCTGATAAATCTGAGACAATAGCGACTGCTCTTCCGATATCTCTTTGATTAATTCGCTGTACTTGATCAAATATCAAAGACTTAAGAGGAGAAACCACTATTACTGGTCTTTTAAATGCATAACCAGCCAACTGGTAGATGAGGGACTTACCAGTACCTGTTCCCATGATTGCAAAAACGTTCATTCTTGCCTTCAATTGATTGATGATTTCTTCTTGATGTGGTCTAAATCCGTCATAAGAAAACTTTTCTTTTAAAAGTGTAATCAATGCCATGGGACACCACCTGTTAAACTTATTCTAGCAAATAATACATAACTATATGGAAGATTATCCCTTCCAATTCTCTTTTTTAAGTCACTAAAAAGCAATCGTTTCTTTGATTTTTGGCATTGTTCGATATACTGTCTGGTCTGTTTGATAAGCAAGGGATCATGATTGTTACGAAACGAAAAATCAGGGATCAATAAAGAATATAGGAAAAGATGTTCGACGATTGTACTAGCTTTCAATTGACGGAGCGTAGCTATTTTATCTAACGAATAACTCCTTTGATAAAGATCTACGCTCTTTTGATAAGTAACTGGAACTATTCCAAATACTTTGACAGCTTCAGCGAATAGGTTACTAATCAGTTGATTCTCTTGTTTTAATGATACCAATAGTTGCCAGTAGATATCTTCTAAATAAGAGGATGAGACTTTAAAATAAGTTGTCAGTTGCTCTGAAGTAGGATTGAATGTTTCTGGTCTGCCTACTAAACTAGCCATAAATATATCTGCTACTAAAGGTGGCAAGACTTCCAACTGACGATAGAGAGAAGTTAAATATTCTTGCAATCGATCAGCTGAAAGATACTTGATCCAGAAATCGCGAACGAAAGCTTGTAAAGCTTCATCCATAATATATGGCTCCGTTATTTTTACATCCGCTGAATAAGCAGAAATGTACTGATTGACCTGTACAAATGACTTCATAATAATCGATTTGAGATTATAGTATCGAGCTTGTTCATCACATCTAATCATTGGCCACTGACGACGATAAGAAGCCAAAAAACGTTTGCCTCTTTCAGTAATATCTATTAAATCACGATTATTCTTCTGACCATTCTGCTTGTTACAGGAAATCAATCCTTGCCTCTCCATGCGACTAATTTGCTGATTAAAGACATCTTGGGTCAGACTAGGGAATACAGCAAAAAAACTATACACATGAAGCTCCGCAAGCTTCACCCATTGATATGATGTGTTTTTACCCGTAACGATATGATACAATAACGATGAATTTAGCGGTGGACTTTCAGCTAGCGTCACTTGGTCTATTAATGACAAAAGTATGTATTCAGAATAATTCATCCCGTTCCCCTTCATCTAGAACTTATTGGAGTGATTAGAGTTGTATTGTAAAGTCAATCAAACTGAATGTATTGCATGTGGTATCTGTCAACTAGCTGCACCGAATCTGTTCGATTACACTAACGAAGGTATTGCCTACTTTGTACCAGATAATAATAGTGGTAGGCACCCCCTAAACCCTCAAGAACTGATCAAAATGAAAATTGCTTATCATAAATGTCCAACCGGAGCGATCAAACGATCGGTGACGCCTTTTCCAAACTCGTGAATGATAAATTGCCTTTTTTGCTTCTATAAGTTGTGTTTCAGTATAGCATAAATAGTGCTTCTATAATATTTGGTGTCGTAACTATTTGAATAACAACACCAAATATTATAGAAGCATTTAGATTTCTAGCTTTATAGTGTTGAGTTTAAGTTACTCAGTTTTGGCTATAGTTTTTTGGTTACAGGGTTTTGGTTATTAGATTTAGCATATTAGGTTTAAGATACTAGGTTTTAGACATTAGGTTTAAGATACTAGGTTTAAGATATTAGGTTTAAGAAACTAGTTTTACGTTGTTATCAGTTTAAATGACGCAAAAAGAGTGAAGGGCTGTGGTGGCAACCCCTAAAAGTTAGAGTTTTTATTATGCAGCTGATTGACTGGATTGAGTTCGGTATTCGACCGGACTCAGTCCAGTCAATTTTGTTTTTGATCGTTCGTGGTTATACCAGTAGATGTATTCTTCAATTCGTCGTTTTAACTCTTCATAGTTTACTAGTTTTTCCCCACAATACATTTCTTGCTTTAAAATGCCAAAGAAGTTTTCCATCAAAGCATTGTCTGCGCAGGTTGCTTTACGTGACATGCTTTGGAACATTTTATTTGCCTTTAATGTTTTCACCCATCGTTTGTGCTGATAATGCCATCCTTGATCCGAATGGATGGCAGTGCGGTAGGTTGCGTGATTTGTTATGATTTCTATTGTTTCCTCTAAGGGTTCCATGACGAGATTTAAAGTTGGGAATTTCTTGATTCCAAACGCAAGAATCTCTCCGTTATAAAGGTCAAGAATTGGATTTAAATACAGCTTCTCTTCACCCAAACATTTGAATTCGGTAATGTCGGTTACTAGTTTTTGAAGAGGGTTGGGTGTATTAAATCGCCGGGCTAATAGATTCTTCGCTATCTTTCCAACCTTCCCTTTATATGAATTGTATTTACGGGATTTGCGCATGAACTTTACACACTTTAATCCTAGCTCACGCATCAATCAATACACCTTTTTATGATTAATACAATATCCTAATTTTTTTAACTCATTGGTTATCCGTTTATAGCCATAACGTTCATGAAATGCCTGAAATAGGTGGGTAATGCGTTTTTTTAATTCGGTATCTGGATCCTCTTTTCCAAAGTTTTTGACATGATAGTGATAAGTTGCTTCAGGGATTCTCACAACCAAGAAAATATCCTTTAATCTGAATCCTTCTTCTTTGAGTTCGACTGCCAATTTTGTTTGTGCTTTTCGAGGAAGGCATTCGGATTTTCCCAAAAAGCTCTTAACTTTTTTAGATAAGCATTTTTTAATCTCAGTAGTTCATTCTCACGTTCCAATTCTGCTTCACGTGTTAACTTTATATCTTCTTTTTTCGTTTGTTGATTGGGTTTCTTAGACATAGAAGGTCGCCCCTTTGATTTTGGTTTCAGGCCTTCTATTCCTTGTCTATTAAACTCTTTCATCCAACGGTGAATTAATGAAGGATTATTTAATCTAAATTGATCAGCAGTTTCCTGATAAGAAGCATCCGTATCTAACTTAAATTGTATCGTATCTAATTTAAATTGAACAGAATAGACTTCCTTCACTTTTCTTCGTTTTAATCCGTTCACCCCTTGTGCTTTATAAGCCCTCTCCCAGTCTTGTAATGGTGTTTGAGAGGGTATATTGTATTTCTTAGCCAATAATTTATATCCCAGATTCCCATGCAAATACTCGATGACAAGCTTTATTTTAAATTCCTCACTATATTTAGCCATAAAAACACCCCCGAAAGTTAGATTTATTACTCTAACTTTCGGGGATCGGTACCTGTTTGCTTCACTCTTTTTGGATTATTATACCTCTTGAATTGCTTGTACTACTTATATTATTACGCCACAGTTGGCATCGGAATTGTGAGAAAAAAGAATCTACTTTGTAGGATTCGCATTCCCAGATTTTACAATTCTTTTCCGTTGTAGAACTGGAAGTAACCGCATCACTACGACTCCGCTCACTGCTGATACCAATACTCCCTTAACAAGATTGAATGGAGCTATCCCCATCAACACTAATTCATTGATTGGACCCATTTCGAAGTTCAATAGTTTTAAATACAGCGGCATAATAACGAACCAATTGGCTACTGACATAACAATTACTAAAGTTGTTGTGGCTATGATGCTAGCCCAAATATAGCGATGAAGTGTCAATTTATTTTTAATAACATAATAAAGTGGAAATATAAATGAGATAGTTGCCAGCAATGAGGCTAAATCCCCTATTGGGTAACCCATATCACCACCAGTTTGTATGTAGTGAAGAATTGTACGAATGACCGCTGCTCCCAAACCTACCCATGGTCCATAAAGCAACATCCCAACTAGTATTGGAATATCACTAAAATCAATTTTCAAAAAAGAAAATCCTGGAATGACAGGAAAGGTAATCATCATCAATAAAAACCCTGTGGCTCCCAAAATGCTCATACCGACTAATTTACGCGTGTTACTGTTATTCATTTTTCTCCTCCTGCGATTCTTCAACAGAATGGGTACAAAAAAACTCCATTTCACTTTCCAGGAAAGCAAAAATAGAGTTCACAAAAAACCCCATCTTCTTTATCCAGACTTTAACTGTCGGCATTGGAATCAAACCAATTCAGCTTACTCACGTAAGTTCGTGGGCTATACCACCGGTGGGGAATCACACCCCGCCCCTGAAGACGAATCATTTATTTTATTATGGTCATATTATAGCACAAAGTGATTGAAAATAAAATCGTTTTCACTTTTTTGAGGATAATTGCTTTAACTGTTGTACTTCATATGCTGATAATTGTCGGTAATCCCCAGGATGAGTTAATCCCTTTAACGTTAAAAAAGCCAATTTTTCTCTTTTTAATGCGTTTACCGGACAACCGATAGCCTCAAACATTTTCTTAACTTGATGATTCCATCCCTCATGTATTGTCAAAGATACAACTGCTTTTTGTTTCACTTTGTTAATTGAAATGACTTCTACAGTTGCGGGTCTTGTTTTTTTACCATCGATTACAACACCACGCTCTAACTGCTTTAATCCCTCTTCACTTGGTAATGCACTTAAAGTTGCAATGTAAGTTTTATCAATTTCGTGTTTAGGATGTGTTAATTCTTGCGTAAGATCACCATCATTGGTCAAAAGTAACACCCCTGTTGTATCAAAGTCTAACCTTCCTACAGGGTAGATTCTTCTGGTTTCAAATTGAAAAAAATCGGTCACAACTGGACGGTCACGATCATCTCTCACGGCCGATAATACATTTTTGGGTTTATAGAATAAGTAATAAACAGGAGATTCCTTGGTAATAGGGACACCATCTACCTTGACCTCATCCCCCTTTTTGACTTGAAAACCTAATTCAGTTATAAGTTCATTATTAACGGTAACTCGGCCAGCAACGATCATTTCTTCAGATTTTCTGCGAGAGGCAACACCAGCTCTTGCCATTATTTTTTGTAGTCTTTCCACGATTGAACATCATCCTATTCTTCGAGATTAAGTAGAGTCGTTTCTTCATTTTTAAGGGTAACAGATAGGCGAGGTAAATCATCTAGAGAAGATAAACCAAAGTAATCCAAAAAATAATCCGTTGTTTGATACAATTTTGGTCTCCCCGGTTGCTCTAAGCGTCCGGCTTCTTCAATCAATCCTCTTAATTCTAACTTTTGTACCATCGTTTGCGACTGTACTCCTCTGACCTGATCAATCACAACTTTAGTAACAGGCTGTTGATAGGCAATAATCATCAGAGTTTCCAATGCTGCTTGTGTTAATTTTGTCATTTTAGGGGCTTGAGCTAGCTTAGTCAAAATACCGACAAATTGTAGTTTAGTCATCAAACGATAGTGGCCTGCATAGCTATCAATAAATAGAGCTGTCTGTGTTGACTGGTATCTCTCTTTTAATGCCACTAAACATGTTTCAATCTGGCGATTATCGACTTCTAATACTTGAGACAATTCTGCTACGGTCAAGCCTTCCTCTCCAATGACAAAAAGAATCGCCTCAATCTTTAAGATCATTTCTTCTTGGTGATCCTCTACCATTGTCATTTATGTTGCTCTCCCTGTGCCTTTTGATTTTTAATCAATCGAATATCCGAAAACTGCTTCTCCTGTATGAAAAATAACTGGCCAGATTTGACCAGTTGTAACATTGCTAGGAAATAAGTGACAATCTGTGTTCGACTTGAACTCTGAATAATATCTATAAGATAGATTGGCCTATACTTACTTTCAATAGCTCGTTCAATTTTTTTGATACAGCCTTCTATTGAAACTGTTTCTCTTTCGATTGTTCTCTTGAGTGGCTGAGCCTCTTTCAATCGCTCTTCCATTTTTGCTATTGCATCTGTGAGATCGGTAAATGACAATTCACCAGGTTTTAATGGAATAACGTGTTGAAGCGGTGAAAGGTCTGCTTGCTCTCTTCCAGAAATTTGAGCTCTTTTTTCAGAGTACTCCCGCATCTTAGGAACCACTTCTTTGAAATTCTGGTAAAGTTCTAATGCATCAATCAACTGTTTCTTAGGATCAATGTCTTCATTTTCTGGATCCTCCAGCTGTACGACTGGTAATAATTCCCGAGCTTTGATTTCTAGCAACGTTGCAGCCATTACTAAATAATCACTTGCCACTTCTAGATCCATTAGTTGCATTGCCTTGAGATAATCGAGGTACTGAGCTACTATTGGGGTCATTTTCATCGTATGAATATCAATTTTGGCCGTCTTAATCAAATGAAGTAATAAATCAAGAGGACCAACAAACTGATCGATCTTGATATTCATCACATCGCTAGTTGACTCTTCTTGTTGGGACAGCTCTATAGATTCATCTGCAGATGCTTCTGAAAGCTGATCACCGTTTTTATTGCGATTTAAATAATCATCAGTCATCACTATCTTTCCCTTCCCAATGACTTAGCAATTGGCTAAGTTCAAGAGTAGCAGAAAGAGTATCTTGATGATATTTTTTTTGAATCTCGTCTAGCATCAAATGAGCAATACCTTCCGAACGAAAAGATGGTGATACTGCTAACTGGCGAATCACTGGCGTATATTCTGTCAGTTCTACTCCGATAATAGCTACAAAATTGTCAGTTTCTTCATCTTTCCATAAAAACAGCTTTCTGTTGTCCTTATCTTGATAGGAATTCCAGAGTTGCGTCAATCGATCGATATCTTTGTAATCAGGAATATAGGATAACAATCCCATCGCTATTTTTTTATGACTCTCAGTGCATTCTGCTAGCAAACGTGACACCTCTTTTTACTGTTGATTCTATCCTTTATTGCTACTCTTACTATTCATTACTAGAACATCTATAGGAGTTATCCTAACAAAACTGTCATCAGTTGACAAGACGTGTCTCCATTATCCATGTCGTATGGTGCCATTATACGATGAGCTATTTCCGATTATGGCCAAGCTATAGTCGTTATCTGGCTAGTCTACTTTTGTTAATGTTTTAACTGAAAGTCGTACCAACTTTTTGAAGATTTCTTTCACACGCTCGGTAGTTTCAACAACCTCTTCATGGTTCAAATTAAACTGCAATCCAGCCGCTAGATTGGTAATGCATGAAATTCCCAATACTTTAAGTCCTGAGTGTTTTGCAACGATTACTTCAGGGACAGTAGACATCCCCACTGCACTCGCACCAGCAATTTGAGCAAATCTAACTTCAGCTGGTGTTTCATATGTTGGCCCAGAAAAGCCCATATACACCCCTTGTTTCAGATCAATATGAGCTTTTTTAGCCTCAGTCTGAACTTTATCTAGAAACTCTCTATCATAAGCTTCACTCATATCAGGAAATCGTGTGCCAAAATCTTCCAAATTTGGTCCTATCAATGGATTTGTTCCCATAAAATTAATATGATCTGTGATTAGCATCAAGTTCCCAGGAGTAAATGTCGGATTGCATCCCCCAGCTGAGTTTGTGACGATTAGTTTTTCAATCCCAAGTTTTGCCATTACCCTTACTGGGTATGTGACAGTTGCCATATCATAACCTTCATAATAGTGAAATCGACCATCCATGATCATCACTGGAGTGCCTTCTAGTTTACCAATCAACAATCTACCATTATGACCCTTTACTGTCGATGATTTGAAATATGGAATCTCATCATAAGGAATGGCTATCTTTTCTGATAACTCATCACCCATGACACCCAAACCAGACCCTAAAATCAAACCAATCTTAGGTACTAAATCACTCTTTGACGTAATAAAATCAACACTTTCATTGATTTCTGCTGTTATCCCCATAATTGTCTCCTTAGCAAGCTTTTTTACAATATTATAACCAACTCTACTTAATTTAAATCCGCTAAAAAGCTCGTTCCATTTTCACTTTTTGGCACTCCAAAATTATCAGCAATAGTAGCTTGAAGATCTGCATAATATCCTTGTCTCAATGCAGTACCTTGTGTCAAACTCTTGCCATAAACCAGCAATGGGACATACTCTCTTGTATGATCTGTTCCCTTAAAGGTTGGATCATTGCCGTGATCTGCCGTTATAATCAAAAGATCATCTGGAGCCATTTGTTCCATAATCTCAGGCAGGCGTTTATCAAAATCTTCTAAAGCCTTTGCATAGCCCTCAGTATCTCTTCTGTGTCCATACAAAGCATCAAAATCAACCAAATTAGTAAAGCTTAGTCCAGTAAACGGTTCAGCCATTTTCTTCAACAACTGATCAACGCCGTCCATATTACTCTTCGTTCTAACGTAATCGGTGATTCCTTTACCGTTAAAAATATCATTGATTTTTCCCACTGCAATAACGTCATAGTGTGCGGCCTTCAGCTTATCTAATACAGTCTCGCCAAAAGGATCCAAGGCATAATCATGCCGATTGCTCGTCCGTGTGAAGTTTCCTGGTTGACCGATATATGGTCTTGCAATAATTCTACCAATCATATAAGGATCGTCCTTAGTTATATCTCTGACATATTGGCAGATACGGTATAATTCCTCAACTGGAATCACGTCTTCATGAGCTGCAATTTGTAGAACTGGATCTGCCGAGGTATAAACAATCAAATCTCCTGTTTCAAGTTGATGAGGCCCTAACTCGTCTATAATCGCCGTGCCACTGGCTGGTTCATTTCCCACGATACCTCTTCTGGAAAATGCTTTGATTTTATCCAATAGTTCGTCTGGGAAGCCATTTGGAAACACTCTGAAAGGTGTCTTTATTTGAAGTCCCATTAATTCCCAGTGGCCAGTCATAGTATCTTTTCCAACTGATTGTTCTTCTAATTTTGTATAGTAACTGTTTTTCGAATTCTTTGGTTCAATATGTGACAGTGGTCTAATTTTACCCAAACCTAATTCAGCAAGATTGTCCAAGGCAACAACCCTAGAATCAGTAATATGTCCTAGTGTGTCTGCGCCTACATCTCCAAAATTTGCTGCATCGGGAGCTTCACCTATTCCTACTGAATCCATTACAACGACATGTATTCTCTTAAACTTCATTCACAATTACCTCTTTCTAGATTTCCATCACATAAGTGTCTGATAGGTTTAAAAAGTAACATTTTCAGTCCTTTTCGGCTATCAAGAGTCTTTAACCCTGTGGTGATGCCCTCACTGTCTTGGGTGAGAGTTTTTATATATTTTTCTTAAATGAACTTGATCCAAGTGTGTATAAATCTCTGTTGTTGATATATCACTATGACCAAGCAGTTCTTGAATAATTCTCAAATCTGCACCATTTTGAATTAAATGGCTGGCAAAAGAATGTCTTAATACATGAGGTGAAACAACTTTTTTGATACCTGCTTTAACGACATACTTTTTTAGATTCTTCCAAATACCTTGGCGTGTAAAACCCTCGCCTCGTCTATTTAAAAAAAATATAGTCGATGGTTCACCTTTAGAACGACCCACTAAAGTTGGTCTAGAATCCTCCAAATAACGTTGTAGCCAAAACATCGCCTGATTAGCAATAGGAATTAAGCGTTCTTTGTTCCCTTTACCAATCACCCTGATAATTTGAGTATCTAAATGAACCTCACCAACTGTTAAGTGAGTTAATTCCGAAACTCGCAAACCAGTTGCATACATTAATTCAAAGATGGTGCGATCTCTTAAACCAATTAAATCACTAACATCAGGAGCCTTCAATAACGCATCAACTTCGCTTACTGTCAATTGTTTTGGTAATGGTCGTGCCTTCTTAGGAAGCTCAATCAACCGCGACGGATCATCACTTCTTATTTTTTCTTTCAAAAAATAGCGCGATAGCTGTCTCAAACTTGAAATAACTCGAGCACGAGAGTTTGGTGCTAAGTGTTTCAGTGTCAGATCAGATAAAAAAGCTTTAATGTCTAACACATCAAAAGTCATCAAATTATGGTTTGAGTTTTCAGTCAAAAAAGTTTGAAACTTTCTGATATCCCTCTCATAATTTTGGATTGTATTGACAGATAGGCCACGAACCACCTTTAAATACCGTATAAAGTCACTTAGGTAATCCTCTTCAAACTGATTCGACGATTCACTCATAGTGATTTACCTTGTTTTTTTGACAATCCTCACATATTCCATAAAAAGTTAACCGATGATCTAACACTTCAAAATGATATTTTTGTTTAATTGTATCCTCTACATTCAGCAATAAATCATCAGAAATAGTCTCAATCTTACCACATGAAAGGCATAGTAAATAACGATGAGCATGTTTGTTTTTACTTATTTTCAAATCATAACGAGCAAGTCCATCATCAAAAACAGACCTATAAGTGATACCCAATTCCGTTAAAATATCAAGTGTCCGATATACAGTTGCCAACCCTATATCTGGGTTTTTGCCTTTCAAAAGAACATATATTTCTTCAGCACTTAGGTGCTCATTTGCACGTTCAACCAACGTCATCAGAGTTAATTCTCGCTGAGGTGTCAGCTTATACCCTGCTTGTTGCAATATTTTTTTGACTGTTGTTAATGATTCACGTGTCATGCTGTCACCTCTACTATTTTTTCAATGCTATCCCATTAGGAATTTTAATCACTTGCCCTGTCTTAAGTAAATGACCGATTGCTCTTTTAAACTGTCCTTTTGAGATTCCGAAAAAGCTCTTGATATCATCTGGATCAGATTTATCGTGATAAGGCAGTTGATGAGTTGGCACATTATTCAGTAATGTCAAAATCATTTGGGCATCATCAGGAATTGCTTCAAAGGCTCTGGGCTTCAACGATATATTCAGCGATCCATCCTCTTTGACTGCAATAACTCGTCCTTTAATCAGTTCACCAAGTGTTGGCTCATTAAAGCGCTCAGATGGGTGAATAAACCCCCAATAGAACTCACTGGTTAAAACGTAAGTTCCCACTTTTTTAAGACGAACAACTGTTGCTTCAATATCCTTATTAATCATAGAATCTGGTGCTTTTTTTGCAAGCTGGTGGACTAACTGTTCATCCGCTAATTCGCCCCAGATTCGCTCCTCTTTATCCGTCGTAATGGTGATTAAGAGCTTATTCCCTTTTTTAGGCCATAAAGACGTCATTTCAGATAACAGATCCTTTGAAACCACAACATCCTTACCAGGCAGACCGATATCACAAAATACACCTAGGTCTTTTCTAACATCTTTTACAACTGCCCAACCATACTGTCCTGGTAAAATATCAGGAAGGATTGGGGTGAAAATATAGTGATGATCCATATTTTCATATAAGAATCCTTTGACCATATCACCTATCTGGTAACTGTTCTCAGTCAGTTGTTTGGGAAAATCGAATGTTCGACCTTTATATTGTACAAAGTAACTAGTGTCATTTTGATCGGTCACAAAACATGTTTCTACCGTTCCAAGCATATTTGACCTCCATTCATTTTATTAATTTTAGCTATTTCTTATTTATAGTCATTCTAGATTAATGCTTGCTTCAATCCATTTATAGATCAATCCTAGCCACTAAAATGAAAAAACATTCAAATTGCTTAACACAACTCATTTTACCACAATTATATCGTAATCACCTTATTTGATCTGGTTTCCTAGTTTATAATCATCGAACTCTCCAAAACTTTTTTCGGTCAAGAAAAAAATGGTTACAATATAAAAAGTTGGATCATTGCCCTTTAGTGGGTCGTGATCCAACTTTTCATTCAATGCATTAGCTACATTTTTGACTGACACTCTTATATGTTATTTACACAGTGTATAATCTATACACGCTATGTGTAAATGTTTTCTGTACATGCTTACCACTTTATTAGAGTAGTAGTCACTTGTATTAAAGAGCTTTAGTTGCTCCTCTATAAACGATACCACGACGTGCATCAATTGTAACAATCTCGCCATCTTCAATAACTGAGGTTGCATCTGTACTTCCAACAATCACAGGGATACCTAAATCAATGCCAACTACAGCGGCATGGCTTGTTAAACCGCCCTCTTCGGTTACAACAGCAACAGCTTGTTTCAAAGCATCAGTGTATTCAGGAGTTGTATCTCTAACAACTAGAATCTTACCTGGCTTCATTTTTTTATTAGCTTCATCAGCTGAATGAGCTACAACTGCTTCTGCAATAACGTTTTGACGGCCTATACCATTACCTCTAGTTAAGATAGTATTAATGGCTTGAACCTTCATGATATTAGTTGTACCACGTTCACCAACTGGAACACCGGCAGTAATAATGATCAAGTCGCCTTCTTTTGCATAGCCTTCATCAGTAGCTACAGTAGATCCTAGTGCAAACATTTCATCAGTAGAAGCAGGCTTTTCAGTGACATGAGGATAAACACCCCAAGAAAGAAGTAACCCACGTTTTTGACGTTGGCTGAATGTCAACGCTACGATATGCGCATTAGGACGGTATTTTGAAATCATCCGTGCAGTGTGACCAGATTCTGTAGCAGCCACGATTGTCTTAATCTTAAGATTTTTAGCCGTGTGACCAACTGAACGACCAATTGCTTCTGCAACATCGGTATCTGAGAATGCTTTTAGTCTGAAAGAATTTTCTCCAGTCAAGGCAAATTCAGTACGAACACAAATATTCGCCATTGTCCGAACTGCTTCGATAGGATAATCCCCAGCAGCTGTTTCTCCTGAAAGCATCACTGCGTCAGTACCATCAAAAATGGCATTAGCAACGTCACCAGCTTCAGCTCTTGTAGGGCGAGGATTTCGTTGCATAGAATCAAGCATTTGGGTAGCAGTGATAACTGGTTTAGCTAATTCATTACATTTTCTGATCAATGCTTTTTGAACAATAGGAACTTCCTCTGCAGGAATTTCAACACCCATGTCTCCCCGAGCAACCATCAACCCTTGAGAAACATTCAAAATATCATCGATATTATCGATTCCTTCTTGATTTTCGATTTTTGGAATGACTTGAACATGTGTCATATCATATTCTTCTAATATTTCTTTGATTTCCAAAACATCTGCTGCTTTACGTACAAAACTTGCAGCAATGAAATCGATGTCGTTCTTTAGTCCAAAGATAATATCGTTACGATCTTTTTCTGTAATACCTGGTAATTTTGTTTTAACTCCAGGAACATTGACACCTTTTTTATTTTTAATGACACCAGTATTTAAAATCTTTGTATGGATAACTTCTTTTTCAAGATCAACATCGGTAACTTGTAATTCTACTAAGCCATCATCTAATAAGATGTAGCTTCCAATATTGACATCATGGATCAATTCAGGATAGGTAATTGAAAATAGATCCTTAGTTCCTAAAACTTCTTTCATTGACACATCAACATTTTTTCCTTTTTCAAGTAAAATACTGCCATCTTTCATATCATTCGTTCTGATTTCAGGACCTTTAGTATCTAACATTAACGCAACTGTCGTTCCGGTGATTTTAGAAGCTTCGCGAATGTTCTTGATACGTTGTAAATGTTCGTCATGGTCTCCATGTGAGAAATTCAAACGTGCAACATTCATCCCAGCTTTAATCAATTCGACTAGTGTTTCAACGCTTTCACTTGCAGGACCTATCGTACATACGATTTTAGTTTTTTTCATTGTTTCACCTTTCCTATACCTAAGAATTATGAATAGACGATTCCACTTAAAACAACTATTTAGTGCCTCACTATACCATTTTATCAAAATAGTTTAGCAAATAGTCTTCTAAATTTTATCGAAGTACCATCACTACATTACCACATTTTCAGAAATAAATAAGTTATTTTCAGAAATAAGACAATTGTTCACAAAATATGAGCTTATCCCAATTTAATACGAGATTTCTTTGTTTAATTGATAAAGATTTAGTGCAGGGGTGTGTTTATTATTCTCAAGCGTTTCTATAATGTTGCCATAGGTGATTTCACCATGTTGAATCCCAACACAGACGCCACCAATGTCTTTTTTCAATAAATCAATTGCTTTAGCACCCATTAGGCTTGCCAAAACGCGATCTCTTGCCGTAGGGGCTCCACCACGTTGCATATGTCCTAAAACTGAAATACGTGTCTGATAATTTGGATCCTTTTCTTGTAGAAGTTTACCAAATTTTTCACCGCTCATTACACCTTCAGCTAACACGATAATCGTATGCTTTTTACCACGGTTACGACCAGCCTCAATTTCACTAACGATCTTATCGATGTCAAAGCGGTGTTCAGGAATAATGATTTGTTCAGCACCAGATCCAACACCTGCCCAAAGAGCGATGTCTCCAGCATTTCGTCCCATTACTTCAACAATAAACGTTCTAACATGACTCGTTGCAGTATCTCTAATACGGTCAAGTGCTTCTAAGACAGTATTGATTGCTGTATCAAATCCAATCGTAAAGTCAGTTCCAGCTATATCATTATCGATGGTTCCTGGGATCCCAACAGTTGGGAAACCATGTTTGGCAAGCGCAACAGCACCCTTGTAACTCCCATCTCCACCAATAACCACTAAACTGTCAATACCATATTTCTTTAATTGCTCAATCCCTTTGAGTTGCCCTTCTTCTTTTGCAAATTCAGGGTAACGTGCAGAGTACAAGAACGTCCCACCACGTCCAACAATATCACTCACATCGTGAATGCCTAGCTTTCTGATATCACCGGAAACTAAACCGGCAAAACCATAGTTGATGCCGTAAACCTCAAATCCTTCATAAATCCCTTTCCGAACTATTGCCCGGACAGCAGCGTTCATGCCTGGAGCATCCCCACCGCTTGTCAAGACTGCAATTTTTTTCATGTTTACCTCTCCTCACCTTGATAATGAACTTACAATAATGATACCAAAAATAGCTCACCGTGTCTGTTATTACTCAATTCTAAAAGCGTTTTCCTAATGAAATTCTTAATTTTTTATAATTTTTTCACTTGATTCAAGTGGAGAGCTAGCTACATAAAGGTTTTTTTCGCCAATTATTGCCGATATTTCACTCAATAAGACACTAGAAATAGTCACTTTTCGTATTCGACGATCATAAAACTTTCTGCGATCCGGCTGTCTAACAAATATCAGCGGACTTTCGCCACTATGTTTCTTAAATATTGCTATCAACTTTTCATAAGTAATCTTTTCAACATTATCTAAGTTTATGACCAATTTTCTCTCCCGCTCGATTGCTATCTTCTTGGCTTCATCATAGCTTATAAAGTTGGAGGCAATCACCTGTAATGCCATATCTTTGGAAAAGCTAGGCTTACCTTTTAAAACAATTTTTTTGTTTGGCTTCAAAAGACTGATATGTTGATAGTAAACCTTTGAAAAAACGACAACGGTCAGTTGCTTTGTTTCATCACTAACTGTCAAGAAAGCCATCGATTCTCCCTTTTTTGTTTTAATTTTTTCTACTGACTGGATGTAGACCAATCCTTCGAAAGACCGATCTTTATCTTTTAAGGACAGAAGAGACCTATAGCCCATCACATGAATTAAACGACGATCATTAGCTAATGGGTGGAAAGAAACAATAGTTCCTAATAACGCAATCTCATCGTTTAAGCGTTGGTCTAGTGGCATTTCTTCTGTATGCTGATAGCTAACCCCTAAATCCTGATTTAAATGATTGATTAGGTCTCCAAATAAAGAATCTTGCTCTTTAAGAACAGGAATTGTTTTCAACAAGCTTGCTCGATTGACGCCAAATGAATCAAATGCTCCTACACGAATCAATTTTTCAATCATACTGTCTGATTGTTTTTGCCCAACTCGTTGATAGAAGTCAATGAAGGAATGAAACTTTTCGTTCTTTCTTTTTGATAAAATTCGTTCTGAAAAAAGGGTTGATATCCCTTTGATTTGATCAAATCCTAAAAGCAATCCTTTTTTGTAGACGGCTATTAAATGCGTACTATTGTTAATATCTGGCCCGAATAAGTTAATTCTTTTAAAACGCATATCATTTAAGTATTGCTGTCCTTTAGTCGAATTAAGAGAAAGACTATTGATTAAGCTTGCAAAAAAAGCTGCTGGATAATGAACTTTCAAATAGGCCATACGATAAGCTAGTAATGAATAGGCCATTGCATGTGAACGATTAAATCCATAATCAGCAAATTTTTCGATATAGGCATAAACAGTTGTGGCTTCTTTAGCGTCATAACCAAGTTTTTGTGCACCAGATACAAAGCGCTTTTTTTCTTCCTCAATGATATCTTTTTTCTTTTTACTCATCGCTCTTCTCAGTATATCTGCTTGTCCTAACGTAAATCCCGCCATGGTAACTGCTACTTGCATGACTTGTTCTTGGTAGACCATGATGCCATATGTATTAGCAAGTATTTTTTTTAATGTGTCGTGTGGAAAATGAATGGGTTCCTCATGATGCTTTCGTTTAATAAAATGGTCAATCTGTTCCATCGGTCCCGGACGATAAAGGGCATTGACCGCTGTAAGATCCTCTAAACTTTGTGGCATTAGACGTTTGAGAACTTGTCTGATACCTGCTGATTCGAATTGGAATATGCCATCCGTATCGCCTTGAGAAAACAACTGATAAACGCTTTTATCGTTTAATGGGATAGCTGTTAAATCAAAATCAGGATCATCCACTTTAATAAAAGTCACAGCGTCTTGAACAATAGCTAAATTTCTAATGCCCAAAAAATCCATTTTCAATAACCCAATCTCTTCAACTGAACCCATTTGAAATTGTGTCAATGGTAACTGTTTGTTTCTCAAAAAAAGTGCTGTAAAATTAGTCAATGGTTGGTCACAAATGACGACTCCTGCAGCATGTGTTGATAAATGTCGGCTAAGGCCTTCAATTTGTTGAGCTATTTCAACAATTTTCTGACTTTCAGCTGATTGATCAACCAACTGTGCAAATTGTCGTGATTCGCGGTAAGCATCTGCTAGTTTTATTTTCAGTTTATTAGGAACCGATTTAGCTAATCGATCAACGACTGATGCTGAAGATTTTAGGACCCTACCAACATCTCTAATAGCAGATTTAGCGGCAAAAGTCCCTACCGTTGCAATTTGAGCAACATGATTCTCACCATATTTTTTGGCAACGTATTGTAATACCTCATCTCGTTTATTATCAGGTAAATCAAGATCGATATCAGGCATATTAAAACGTTCTTCATTTAAAAAGCGTTCAAATAATAAATTTTCTTTGATTGGATCTAATTCTGTAATTCCTAATAAATATGACGTCAGTGACCCAGCTGCAGACCCTCTACCTGGGCTTGTAACGATTTTCATGCTTTTAGCATAATCGATGACATCAGCTACAATCAAAAAGTAATCCGAAAAGCCCATCCGATCGATCACTGTCAATTCGTGGTCTAGTCTATCTCTATAGGCTTCGTCTTCCGTTAATGCTTTCTTCTCTAGTCCCTCATAACATAATTTCTTTAAATATTGGCTACTATCTTCATTATCCGGCGTTTTAAATTTTGGGAGATGAAGTGTTTTAAACAGAAGCGAAACTTCTACTTTTCGAGCTAAACTTTCATTTTCGTTTAAACTATCGTTTAGTATTGGATTAGTAGTAGGAAAAAATTGATTAAACTCTTTTTGAGAGGGTAGATAATAGCTTCCCGTAGATAGATCACTTTGAGACAGACCATCTTCCCTATCAATTGCTCTTAAGACACGATAGCCCTTTTGATAATGAGCGCTAGGATAGCGGACCTTTTCGCTTGCAATTGCCATAATGTCGGGATTGTGACTGAGCCAATCAGTGATAATGTTCAACTTTTCTTCCGAAAATTCTCTTGGATCAATCGCAATATAAATTTCCCAAGAAAAGTCACTAACAATCTGCTTAAGTGTCGACAAAACCTCAATAGTAAAATCATCATCCAAATGTAGAATAAAGGCTAAATGATCAGTAAGCTTTCGACTTTCTTGAAGAATAAGTCCCCATTCTTTATCTGTCGAATAAGTTGCAAGTGATAGCATCTTTTGGTAGCCAGTGTTGTCTAATGCGATAGCAGACAAAAGGATATCATACGGAGCTTTCACATTAATATGGGCTAAATTCAGATAGTGTGACACGCCCATAATAGGTTTGATTTGTTTTGCTAAACATTTTTGATAAAATTCAACTAGACCCATGGTACTGTCAAGATCGGCTAATACCAATGAAGTGTAACCAAGCTGACTTCCCAGCTCGGCATAGCGATCAATCGTTAAGGCACTACGCAAAAACGAATAGTCAGAAAAAACATTGAATGGTTGTCCCACGGAAACACTTCCTTTATCATATAGTTTGCGTTATAATAATCTGCAGAATAACAGAAAAGAGGTTCTAGAATGAAATACATTATAACTGGCATTTGGGCTTTTATTTTAACACAAATGACTTTTTTCTTGGGTTCGGCATTGATGAATTCTAAATATAGTTTCTTATCCGCATGCTTAACAGCTGTAATCGAGCTTGTTTTGGTCGTTTTGATTAGTGATATGTTAAAATTCTCAAATCACCTAAAAATTTCTGAAGATACTCCAGAAGTTTCAGATTCAAATAGTACAACTGAATGAATGAATGGATTATTGAATGACTTTTTGAATAGATAAATAAGAGAAAAATAGTAAGTCCCGAAAATTGTGTGACCTATTTTCAGAATAATCTCAAGAGTGGCCTGAAAAATGACCTATTAATAAGCTAAATGACCTTCATTAGAACTAAACTAATTTTGCTACTTCTGTAGTAGTTTTTAAGAATTAAATACAGTTAGAATAAGAATTAAATACAGTTAGAGGATGAGGCAACAGCCTCATCCTCTTTTTATGGTTACTTTTCTAAAAACATTGCGTCGCCAAAACTAAAAAAGCGATACTTTTCTTTGATAGCATGATCATAGGCCTCTAGAATAAAGGATCTTCCGGCATAGGCAGCCACTAACATGACTAATGTAGATTTTGGAAGATGAAAATTTGTAATGAAAGCATCAACAGCTTTAAACTGAAATCCGGGAGAGATGAAGATTGAAGTCCATCCACTCATTGGCTCAAGAGGTGTCGTTCTATCCTTTGTGACTGATTCTAATGTGCGAATAGAGGTGGTCCCAACAGCTACAATTCTTCTATTTTCGCTTCTGGCGCTGTTGATTACATCACAGGTTTGTTGGTCAATATGATAATACTCAGAATGCATGTGGTGATCAGAAATATTGACTGCTGACACGGGCCTGAATGTTCCTAAACCAACATGAAGTGTGACATAGCACAATTTAACACCTTTAGCTTTCAAGGCCTCTAAAATCTCAGTAGTAAAATGTAGGCCAGCTGTAGGTGCCGCAGCAGAACCTTCCTCTTTAGCATACACTGTTTGATAACGATTTTTATCTCTTAATTTTTCTTTAATATAAGGTGGCAAAGGCATCTCACCGAGTTGATCCAGAATCTCGAGGAAAACACCTTGATAGGAGAATTTAACGCGTCTTCCACCATGTTCAAGAACTTCAATGACCTCCCCAGTCAATTGTCCATCTCCAAAAGAAATCACTGTTCCAACCTTTGCTCTTTTTGCAGGTTTAACTAATGTTTCCCATACATCATCGTTTTCTTGGTGAAGGAGCAGAACTTCTAAGTGCCCACCAGTATCTTCTTTTGTGCCAAACAACCTTGCTGGCAACACTTTGGTATTATTCATCACTAAGACATCGCCACTTTTTAAAATTGATACGATATCCTTAAACGACTCATCTGTCATCGTGTGATCTGTCACGTTCAAATGTAACAGCCGAGAAGCAGAACGGTCTTTCAAAGGGACTTGCGCGATCAAATTCTCTGGCAAATTAAAATCAAAATCATTTACGGTTAATGGCAATTTATTCTCTTCTTTCTCATCAAATCAACTCTATTGGTATGATCCTTTTTATGTTTTTTATACTAGACTTATACTTTTTTATACTAGACACTAGTACTATTTTCTCGAATCGTCATCTTCCCGCTTATTTTGGTAATGGAATACCAAGATGATCATAGGCTTTTGGCGTCGCAACTCTTCCTCTAGGAGTTCTTTGGATAAAACCATTTTGAAGTAGGTAGGGTTCATACATATCTTCAATCGTTTCTCTTTCTTCTGAAACGTTTGCTGCCAATGCAGCCACACCTACTGGACCTCCTTGATAAAACTTAATCATCGTTAGTAACAAGCGACGATCTATCTCATCTAATCCCACTCGATCTACTCCGAGAATCTTAAGTGTTTTTTTCGTGACAGATTCACTAATAATCTCCTCTGTCTCAACTTGTGAAAAATCGCGAACGCGTCGTAATAATCGGTTAGCTATTCTTGGTGTTCCCCTAGATCTAAGTGCGATTTCAAGTGAAGCTTTTTGATCAATGTCGCATTCGAGCACTCTAGCAGTTCGGTTGATAATCAATTCTAAATCATCAACTGTATAGTAATCGATATGATCGATAATCCCAAAGCGGTCTCTAAGAGGTGCAGATAACGCTCCAGCACGAGTGGTCGCACCTATCAAAGTAAACGGTGGTAACGGAAAATGGATATGTTGTGCCGTAGCCCCGATGCCAGTCACGATATCGATAAAGAAGTCTTCCATGGCTGAATATAGAATTTCTTCTACAGGCTTTGGTAAGCGATGGATTTCATCAATAAAAAGAACATCTCCAGCATTCAAATCACTCAATATTGCAACTAGATCTCCGCTTCTTTCAATAGCGGGTCCACTAGTCGTCGTGATGTTTACATCAAGTTCATGAGCTATGATATGAGCTAAGGTCGTTTTTCCTAGTCCTGGGGGGCCATAAATCAAAATATGGTCCAAAGATTCCTCTCGTTGCTTTGTAGCCTTGATATAGATGTCTAGTTGGCGTTTTAGCTTTTCTTGTCCGATATACTCTCTAAGCCACTGCGGACGTAAGGAAAGCTCATTATCTCCATCATCAAACACATCTTCAGCTGAAACAATTCTTTCAGTCATTGTAAAATCCCTTTCGCTATTTTGACATGTATCTAGTAGGCCTTCCAAGATGCTAGATACATTGCCAAACTATCGTTTTTCTTCTAACAAATAGCATTATTTATCTAACAAGAGTTTGAACGCTCTCTTTAAAAGCTGTTCAGTACTTTCGTTACTCTCAGGTATCAAATTTTTCTTAATTTTGTCGATTTCTCTTTGTGAGTATCCTAAACCAGACAAAGCCAGTGCAACATCAGTAACATGTTCATCTTCTGCAGACTGCTTCTTAGTTGTCTTTTCTTCACTATCATAAGACCCAAGCTTTCCTTTTAGATCCAAAATGATTTGAGCAGCCGTTTTCTTTCCTACTCCAGGAAATCGTGTCAAGAATGTCTGATCAGCAGTTTCTACTGCCTTTATGAAGCCCTTTTGATGCTCACTAGCTAAAATTGATAAAGCACTTTTAGGACCGATACCGGATACACTAATTAATTGTTCAAACAAAGTCCTAGTTGGTTGATCTAGAAAACCAAACAATAATTCATCATCTTCTCTTACATGATGATGAACAAATAATTTGACTGTTTGATGTAGTGATGATTGTAGTTCGAAGGGATTGGCCATTAAAATTAAATACCCAATGCCATAAGATTCAATCGTGACAGACTTTGGTGTTATAGTAGTTAACTCGCCTTTAATGTAATCATACAACATATCAGTTATCCTTTTCGTTAAAAAGAACTTTGTAGTCCCCTAATCCCTCAGCATCCAGTTGATCGTAGGGAATAAATCGTAATGCAGCAGAGTTGATGCAATACCTTAATCCGCCTTGTTCCACTGGACCATCATTAAAAACATGACCTAAATGAGAGTCCGCTTTTTGACTTCGCACTTCGATTCTCTCCATCCCATGAGATTGGTCACGCTTTTCCGCTACAGCTTTTTTATCGATTGTTTTTGAGAACGACGGCCACCCACAACCAGCATCATATTTATCTGTTGAACTAAACAATGGCTCGCCACTTAGTATATCAACATAGATTCCTTTATCATAAAAGTCATCATACTCTCCCGAAAAGGGTCTTTCAGTCCCGTTATTCTGTGTCACGTCGTAAGCTACTTTAGACAGTTTGCTTTTATTTTTTTCAATCTCATTTTCATTGCTCATTGAGGTCACCCTTCTTTTACTTTATTTTATTCGTTAAATTCAGGATACTGCATGATTTTCCCTCTTTCCCCTAAATGACTAATCCAACGTCTTCAACTAGCATTTGGAACAAGGTGAAAAAGTGAGATGGTCATTACAAATCACATTATAACACGAACACACGTTCATAGTCATCGTGTTCAACTGTAACAAAATCAATGATCCTGTATTCGTTTAAATAATCTTTCCATATCATACGTTGAAAAATGAACAATGGTCGGCCTACCATGTGGACAATTGTACGGATTTTGAGTTCTAGACAAATCCTCTAACAATTTACGTGCTTCGTCTGGAGTAATATAATGATTTGCTTTGATTGATTCCTTACAACTCATCATGACTGCCGTTTTGTAACGAAGATCAATCACATTTTCAACCTCTTTTGACAGAATCAAATCGACAACTTGTTCGATATCAGATTGAACCTCCCTGCCTGTCATCCACGCTGGATAAGAATGAAAAATGATTGATCGTGGACCAAATGGTTCAAATTGCAAGCCAATTTTTTGAAATACAGATGCAAATGCTGTTATATTTTCCATTTGATCGGCACTAAGGGTGATGGTTAATGGGAGTAATAATTCTTGCTGCGATGCCTTAACTACAGACATTTTTTTTAGTAAATATTCGTAACGAATCCGTTCTTGCGCTGCATGTTGATCAATAATATAAAATCCGTCATTTCCTTGCGCGAAGAGGTAAGTCCCGTGTAATTGACCGAAATATTCTAATTCAGGAAAAGATGAATCGTGTATTGGATTATAGTCGTTTAACTTTTCGGCTACAGCTTCACTATCATTTTCAGGTCTGTCTAAGTATTCAGCCAGCTCGTAATCTTGACGTGTTGTTTGGTTCCTATTTTTAAAGATCTGCTCCGTAGCTTTTTGACCATGATCCTCTGCGACGGATTGTAGCAAATCGTTATTTTGTTTCTTACTAATGTCATGAGCAGATAAATCAGTTCCACGATCATCAGCAGATGATGGCTCATTGGCTATTTTATCCCTTTCATAACCTTTGTGATCCGTTATTTTATCATCATTTCTTAGATAAGATCGACCGAACCAATTCTTATGAGTTGGTTTACTGATTGTATCAAAAGAATCTACATCCTGTTCTTTTGGCTTTAATGGTAACTCAATTGGATGTCTCTTTTTAAGTTGTTTATCAACAACACTTTGACTATCTGGAATTCTATCTCTTTTTTGAACAGCCTTAAAAATTTCAGTTTTCAAGGCTTCTTGTAATTGTTCCGTCTTACTGAGGCGAACATCAAGCTTATTGGGATGGACATTAACATCTACCAATAAAGGATCTGCTTCAATATTCAAGGCCACTATTGGAAAGCGTTTAATCATTAAGGTACTCTTATAGCCAGCCAGAACAGCCTGTTGAATAGCAATGTTTTTAATATACCTATTATTGATAAAAATAGACATATAATGCCGATTGGCTCTCGAAAGTAGTGGCGGTGAAATGAACCCTTTGACTGAAAAATCTGCAGTTTCAAAATTTAGTGGGATCATTTGCCTTGCAATTGATGGTGAATATATTCCAGCTATTGCTTGCTGTTGGTCACCATTACCGACCGTTTTGAGCATCTGATTTCCATCATGCCATACTTCAAATCGGACAGCGGGATAGCTCATCGCAAGACGATTGAGATAATCAGTGATATGACTTAGCTCCGTAGGTAGTGATTTCATAAATCTTAAGCGTGCCGGCGTGTTGGAGAACAAATTTGTGACTGTAATTGTCGTTCCTTTGGCACGAGAAGTTGGCTTAGAACTTTCTAGATTGCCATAATGATAATGAACTTCTGTTGCCTCACTCCCATTACTAGTAGTAAGCAACACTTGACTTACAGCAGCAATACTCGGGATAGCTTCACCCCTGAAGCCTAATGTACGAATTCGGAAAAGTTCTTGTTGCTGGCTCAACTTACTCGTTGCATATCGTTTGAAACAGTTAAGAGCGTCTTCAGAATCCATGCCGTTGCCGTTATCAGCAACAGAAATACTGGTTAACCCACTTTCCTTTAGGGTAACTACAATCTCTGTACTATTAGCGTCTATAGCATTTTCCACTAATTCCTTTACAACTGAAGCAGGCCGTTCGATAACTTCACCCGCGGCAATTTGGTTGGTCAGTGCAACACTAAGTTCTTTGATTTTCGCCATCATTCTTCACCTCATTCTGTAAATCTGCTAATAGCGTAACAACCTCCAAAGGGGAATAATTCAAAACATCGATTGCTTCAACTCTAGCCTTTAGCTTTTGATAATCTACTGCTATCTCACTACTATATTCTTCATTATTGTTTTTAGTAGAATTTCTTAGCATAGACTCCTTATTTCCTGCTAAATCACTGTGATCGTCATCCATTGTTTCTTTTAACTTTTGTGCATTAGTTTCGAGTTCTTTTAGGATTACCTCCGCCCGCAGAATCACTCGTTCATCCATCTCAGCTAAACGCGCAACATGGACACCATAACTTTTATCAGCAGCTCCCGGCTTGATCAAGTGAGAAAAAACAATATCATTACCGGATTCAATTGCTTCAATATGAACATTTTTAATTGCCTCAAATTGTTGATCTAAATCAGTTAACTCATGGTAATGGGTCGAGAATAGGACATGAGCTGGAATCTGTTCTACTATAAACTCGATAATAGCTTGTGCTAGAGCCATACCATCGTAAGTAGCAGTACCTCTTCCGATTTCATCAAACAGAATTAAACTATACTGATCAGCGTGTTTAAGAGCATATTGCGTTTCCATCATTTCAACCATAAATGTGCTCTTCCCACTATAAAGATCATCCGCCGCTCCAATACGCGTAAATAACTTAGTAACGATTGGTAATTTGGCTACTTTAGCTGGTACATAAGACCCTATTTGAGCCATGATCGTGATTAAGGCAACTTGACGCATATATGTCGATTTACCAGCCATATTAGGTCCTGTGATAATTTCTACCCGATGATCACCACCTAAAGACACATCATTACTCACAAATTCACCCGGACCAAGTACTTTTTCTACTACCGGATGTCTCGAATGGGATAGCTCTAGCGTTCGGTCATGAAGTGATAAGCTAGGTTTACAATAGTCATTGTCCTCAGCAACTTTGGCTAAAGATTGAATCACATCAATTGTCGCAATGGATTTTGCAGTTTGTTGAAGTTTTTCACGGAAAGGCATAATGTCTTGCCTCAACTGTTCGTATAGTTCATGCTCTAGTACTAATGCATTCTCTTGGGCTTCTAGTATTTCCTGTTCGATTTCTTTTAGCTCAGGTGTAATATAGCGCTCTGCATTTGCCAATGTTTGTTTCCGATCAAAGCGACTCGTATCAACTTGTTGTGCTTGAGCTTTTGAAATCTCAATATAATAGCCAAATACTTTATTATACCCTACCTTAAGACTCTTTGCTTGAGTCAATTCACGTTCTTTTTGTTGAAGATCCGCAATCCATTGTTGTCCATTTTTCAAAACGTCCCTATAGTGGTCCAATTGCTCATTGTAACCATCACGAATCACACCGCCATTCTTAAAAGTGATTGGTGGATCGTCATCGATCGCCGCATCGATCAGTTGTTGCACCTGAATACTAACATTAGTGCTGACATTTTCTTCCGCAAAAATTTGGTCTTTATCTATCGCATTCAGTGTTTCTGTGATTAATGGCACTATACTGAGGGATTTTGACAACTGTTGATAGTCTCTTGGTCTGATAGTCCCCATTGCTAATTTCGTTACTAAGCGTTCAAGATCATAGACTTGATGAAGATATTCAGATAAAGCTGTTCTTTCAAGAAAGTTGTTGAGTAATAGCGAAACCCTCTCCTGCCTACTTTCAATTGTTGCTTGCTTGAGCAATGGTTTTTCTAGCCATTGTTTCAATAATCTTGATCCCATAGCGGTTTGTGTTTCATCTAGAATAGCTATTAATGCACCTTCTTTTTTGTGGCGAACTGATGTAATAAGTTCTAGATGACTTTTGGTTTCTTGGCTCATTTGTAAATAGGAAGTTGGTTCATAATAAGTGATTGCTTGAAGATGACTAAGCTGTTTTTTTTGTGTTTCAATTAAGTAACTCATTATTAGCCTATTTGCTTTATCTAATAGAATCTTCGAATTTTCTTCCAAAACGGGTAACTCATTTGACTCTATTGGAGGCAATAGCTCACTTTTTTTGGGCACAATAGTACTAAAAAATAAATCAGGAAAAATCTTTTGAAAGGACTCTTCAAATTCTGGTTCACAAACGATTTCTTGCGGGTGAAGACTAGCAATCTCAATAGCTAATTGATCTCGATCAACAACCGTAGCAGACCATTCTCCTGTGCTAACATCAACTGCACTAATTCCAAATAGCGTTACTTCTTTTGTCATTACATCAATTTTCGGATCACTTAAATAACTCGGTTTTCTGTTAGTAGTTAGTGATACTAAATAGTGGTTCGTCAACTGTTGATTAGCAGATTCATCGATATATGTCCCCGGAGTCAAGAGTTGGATAACTTCTCTTTTGACCATTCCCTTTGCTAATTTTGGGTCTTCCATTTGCTCACAAATGGCCACTTTATAACCCATTTTAATCAATGTTTTAATATAATCCTGTGCTGCATGATGCGGAACACCGCACATAGGAATCGGGTTCTTAGATTTTTTATTACGAGTGGTCAAGGTTATTTCTAATAATCGACTTGCCTTTAACGCATCATCTTCAAATAATTCATAAAAATCTCCAAGACGATAGAACAAAAAGGCATCTGGATACTGGTCTTTGATTTTATGGTACTGAATCATCATTGGTGTCTCATTGCTCATGTCCTTTTTACTCCTCTGAACACATTTTTCAATTACATCTATTCTATCAAAAAGAAGGAAGAAGTGACAAATGCCACTCCCTCCTTCTTAAGTTTATTTCGCGTATTCTACAGCTCTAGTTTCGCGAATCACTGTGATTTTAATATGTCCTGGGTATTGGAGTTCTTCTTCAATTTTATTTTTGATATCACGAGCTAAGATAATAGCTTTTGAATCATTGATCTTTTCAGGTTTGACCATCACACGTATCTCACGTCCGGCTTGGATAGCAAAGCTTTTCTTCACGCCATCCTCTTCATTAGCTAATTGCTCTAATTTCTCTAGACGATGGATATAGTTTTCAAGCGATTCACTTCGTGCACCAGGTCTCGCAGCAGATAATGCATCAGCAGCAGCAACGAGTACAGATATGATGGAAGTCGGTTCAACATCACCATGATGAGATGCGACAGCATTAATAACAACATCTGATTCATGATACTTTTGCATCAACTCAACACCTATCTCAACATGAGAACCTTCTACGTCACGATCAATTGCTTTACCAATATCATGTAATAGACCTGCTCTCTTAGCCAGTTGCGGATCTTCGCCAAACTCACTTGCCATGACGCCAGCTAATTTAGCTACTTCAATACTATGATTCAATACATTTTGACCATAGCTTGTTCTGAAATATAGACGCCCTAATAGTTTGATGATATCAGGGTGCAAAGCTTGAATGCCAACTTCAAATACTGCTTGTTCACCGACCTCACGTATACGGTTATCCATCTCTTTACGAGATTTTTCAACCATTTCTTCTATACGTGCTGGATGAATGCGGCCATCAGAAATCAATTTTTCCAAAGCCATCCGAGCGATTTCACGTCTAATTGGATCAAAGCCACTCAAAACAACAGCTTCAGGGGTCTCATCGATGATCACATCGATCCCCGTTAATGATTCAAGAGTTCTGATATTACGTCCTTCTTTACCGATAATTCTGCCTTTCATGTCATCATTAGGCAATGAAATAACAGAAACCGTTTTCTCTGCAACTATGTCTGCTGCAGACCGTTGAATAGCCTCCAAAACGATCTTTGTAGCACGTTCGTTTGCTTCTTCTTTCGTAATTTCTTCTGTTTCTTTGATTTTAATTGCTTTTTCACGTTGCAATTCTTGATCAAGCGTTGACATAATGATGTCACGAGCTTCATCTCGAGAAAGCATAGATATTCGTTCTAGTTCATCAGATTGCTTTGCGACAATTTTATCGACACTGCTTTCTTTTTCATTGACTATGTCGATCCTTTTCATCAAATCGGTCTCTTTCGTTTCCAGTAACTGCTCGCGTTTTTCTAAATTAGAATCTTTACGATCAAGTTTACTCTCACGCTGTATCAACCGTTTTTCCTGTAAGGTAATGTCTGTACGACGATCTTTTAGTTCTGATTCGATCTTGTCCCGATACTTATGATTTTGTTCTCGAGCTTCTATCAATGCATCCTTCTTTAAGCGCTTTGCATCTCGAGTTGCGTCGTTCAAAATAGTGGCTGCTGAACTCTTAGCACCCATTATTTCTTTTTCATGTTGCGATTTGCGTAACCAATATCCTAGGAGACATCCTAAAACCAAAATTATGATCGCGAAGGAAACTGACACTGGGTTGATATCCATGAAGTCACCTCCGTTTATATGATTTTAGTTGTTTTATTAAATGTCATATTATTTAATGATATGCACACTCTACATTCTATCTTTTTAGCTATGAACTGTCAATCAAGTGTATTTAATAGAAGTGACACAGTTGTTTGCTAAAAGCTATTAAAACAATGTTTATAGCATTTTAAGTAGCCATGCAAACGCTATAAAAAAACATGAATTATAACATGAGTGTTCTAAAGTGAACCCTTCAACAAAAAAAGAGCCACAATCCTTATAGATTGTAGCCCCTTTATCAAAGATCTTACTCATCACTTTCGTCGAGTAAATCCCCTTGCTCTTTATTATCGCCTTTAGCCTTAGCCGTCACTGCTTCTTTTCTCTCAACTTTTGGAATGCCATAGTGTTCTCTTACTAATCCGTCGATTTCATTAAAGACATCAGGATGGTCAACTAAATATGCTTTTGCATTTTCACGCCCTTGACCAATACGATCACTACCATAGCTATACCAAGCACCACTCTTTTTAATGATATCGAGATCACTTGCCATATCCACTAATTCTCCCGTTTGAGAGATACCTTTACCATACATGATATCTACAACTACCGTTTTGAACGGTGGAGCAACTTTATTCTTTACAACTTTGATTTTAGCTTTACTTCCTATAATATCCGTACCATCTTTGATTTGCTCAGCTCGACGAACTTCTAGTCGAACAGTGGCATAGAATTTTAAGGCGCGTCCACCAGGTGTAGTTTCGGGATTTCCAAACATAATACCAACTTTTTCTCTTATTTGGTTGATAAACAAACAAATCGTCTTCGTTTTACTGATAGAACCCGAAAGTTTCCGAAGGGCTTGAGACATCAAACGAGCTTGCAAACCAACATGGGCATCCCCCATCTCGCCATCAATTTCTGCTCGTGGTACCAATGCCGCTACTGAATCTATAACAACGATGTCAACGGCGCCTGAAGAAACGAGTGCATCTGCAATTTCCAAACCTTGCTCCCCAGTATCAGGTTGTGATAATAGCAATTCATCTATATCAACACCTAGATGCTGAGCATAGTCTGGATCTAAAGCGTGTTCGGCATCAATAAAAGCTGCCACCCCACCTTGTTTTTGAACTTCTGCTACAGCATGTAGAGCTACAGTTGTCTTACCAGATGATTCAGGTCCATAAACTTCTATGATCCTACCACGTGGATATCCACCAACACCAAGAGCTACGTCAACTTGCAAAGATCCACTTGAAATAGTTGATACTTTAGTATCAGCTTTCTCTCCGAGTTTCATTACTGCGCCTTTACCAAAGTTTCTTTCGATTCTTTTTAATGCGTCATTTAAAGCTTTTTCACGATTATCAGCTGCTGCCATAATATCCTCTTTTCTACATTTAATACAGTCAAGATACAGTCAAACACAACACAAATCTATTATTGAGTTTTGAGTATACCTCATCAGTTTTGAATATGTAATTATCAGAGTCACTCATTTAGAAATATACCCTTTTTACATATACTCATTTTTAAGTATTCGTGCTTATACATATAGTTACTTATAAATATAAGTTTTTATAAATATATGCTGTTATACACATACCCATGTATAAATATACTTACCTATAAATATACATATAGTCACTTAATTTTGTGTTCATCTTAAACTATTACAGTACATAAGTATAGTAACAGAAATCGCAGTAAAAAGCGAACATATATTCGCTTATGCGATAATGTTTTTAATCACCAAATTCAATGCCTCTTTTACTGCTTTCTTTCTTACCGCTACTCGAACTCCAGATAAATGTAATTCTTTCACTCTGACTGAATCGTCATAAGCTAATCCAATAAATACAGTCCCAACTTCTTTACCCTCTTGCGTTTCAGGTCCCGCTACTCCCGTCAATCCAACTCCAATATCACTACCCGTTTTTTCCTTCACACGTTTCGCCATTTCGGCAGCACATTCTGAACTGACGACTCCGAATGTATCAACTATTTCTTCAGGAATCCCAAGTAGTCTTTCTTTTTCAATAGTCTGATACGTCACCATACCACCTGTTAGGACTTTACTAGCCCCGGGAGCATCTGCGACCATAGCTTGAAACAAACCTGCTGTGAGACTCTCTGCTGCTGAGATAGTTAATCCTTTTTCGGTCAAATAGTAGACTACTGCATATTCTAATGATTCGAATTGATCATCGCTAAAACAGTACTCTCCAACTCTTTCCTTTATTTTTTTGCCGGTGTCACGTAATAATACTGCCGCACTAGTATCATCTGATGCATTTGCTGTGAGACGTAAGCTAACCTCATAATCATTGACATAGGAAGCAACAGTAGGGTTCACCTGTGATTCAATTATGTCCTGGATTTCGGTAGTCAGTTTTGATTCCCCAATACCATAAAAACGTAAAATCTTATTACGCATCACACCATTACTCTTGAATGTATCCTGCCAAATTGGCAGAACCTCCCTTTCAAACATCATCTTCATCTCACTTGGAGGTCCAGGTAATAAAATAACGGAGCTCCCATTATCTACAAAATAATCACCAACTGCTAACCCGTTATGGTTCTTTAGAATGCGACTGCCATCAATATATTCAGCTTGACGCCAATTGTTTTGCGTTATTTCTCTATTAAGCTTCTGATGAAATCTTCTAATATTTTCCGATGCTTCTTTGTCAACTCGAAGTTCTCTTCCTAAGCATTTTGCCACTACTTGCTTAGTGAGATCATCCTCAGTTGGCCCGAGTCCCCCTGTTAGTATGACTAAATCGCTCCGTTTCAAAGCTTGTTTGAACGTAGCAGCTAACCGCTCAGGATTATCCCCAACAATATGATGATAATATACATTTATATTATTTTCTTGACACTTTCGGGCCAAATAACTGGTATTAGTATTGACGACTTGACCCATCAATAACTCTGTCCCCACTGCAATCAATTCTGCTTGTACCATTTCTGCCTCCAATTTTATAGACGTCATTCTGGAAAAATACAACTTTTATAAATATTTTACTATCATTTTAAATCACCTTTATACTAAAATACAGGTAATTGATTGACTTCATCTGTCCATCATTGACATTTGATAATACGCATTAGTTATCAGACTCATAAACTCAACACTCCTATATAATACAGTTATAATGCAGTCGATTAATAGTCACGCAAAAACAATTAAAAAAGTGGCCGACATCGATCGACCACCACAACACTTAATCCGTTAAACTACCTATTTATTTCGTTTTACTTCTATATTTTTTGCCATTCTATAAACTATTTATCTTTCTATGCAACTTTGAAAATAATGATAATCTTCAAAAGATCTATCTCTCAAATAACCAAATTTTCAAATACGTGCTACATCGATCGACTGAATACTGACCAACTGTGCTTGAAGTATTCATAACCAGAATAAACTGTAGCAATCAATGCCAAGTATAAGAACACTTCTCCCAACGAGAACGGTAGAAATTGAAATGGCCAGTCATGAAGCAATAATAAAATGATTGAAATCATTTGGGTGACTGTTTTTAGTTTCCCTGCTTTTGCAGCAGCCATTACCTCGCCTTGTTCAACTAAAATTGTTCGTAAGCCTGTGATGGCTATTTCACGACACACAATAATAGTTACGACCCAAGCAGGAGCTTGATCCACACCAACTAGCATAATAAAAGCAGACATCACAAGCATTTTGTCAGCCATAGGATCAGCAAACTTGCCAAAATTTGTGACTAAATCATCTTTACGAGCGATATAGCCATCAAGCCAATCCGTAAAACTTGCCCCCACAAAAATAATAGTGGCAATAATTTGTAAAGCATTCAAACCCTCATTACTATTTTGAGCATTGATAGCCATCACTAAAATAAAGACTGGTATCAACAACATGCGAATGACGGTTAATTTATTCGGTAAATTCACTCTTTTATCCCCTATCATTTAGACTGATCAATCGATCTCAATATCAAAATATTGGGTGTTGATCGTTTTATAATCTTCTGGAAGTTCTAATGGTTTACCATCGATCGCAATTTCCGCACTAGGTGTAAACCCTATACTAAAGCTAATGTTCTTAGCTCCTGAAGGCAAATCTACTGATTGAGACTGTCCACTTTCTAATGTTCCTTCATAGGCTACTGCACCATCGATGCTAACACTGATCCAAGATCTGCCTCCCTCAACCGCTTTTAAGTCGACTTTGGTCGGTAACTTGATATCTGACGTTTTAAAAGACCCGCGTGTCCCATCGATACTAACGGTTGTCAAACTGATTGGCCCATCACTATTTTCTGTATCTGAGTCTTCTGAGTCAGTAGCCTCTTCTGTGTCATCTTGATTCGAATCTGAATCACTGTCGGATGGGTTCTCAGAATCAGCAGAGTCATTCTCATTATTGTTATTATCAGTCTCACCATTGTTTTGTGTCTCAGTTTGGGCAGGATCTTGCGTAATCAAATCCTCATTACTTTGAGATTTTAAATAAGCCATAACCATCAAGACTATCAAAAGGATCATAAACAACAACAAGAGAAATAATGGAAAGATGTTTTTACTCGTTTGAATCACATAATCAAATCTACTCTGCTGGCGATGTTTAGTTGATCTTGATTCATAAGTCGGTATGACACCCTCTATATCAGTTTCATTTGCAAAGGTATCGTCCAATGGATATTTTGCTAACAACCATTCTGGATCAATATCGACAGCTTCCGCATATTGGCGTACAAACGCTCGGATATAAAATTGACCTGGTAATTCCTGAAAATTATTTTGGTCGATTGCCCGTAAATAGCGCGATTGGATTTTAGTCACTTGTTCCAAGTCCGCGTAAGTATACCCTTTCTCTACACGTGCTTCTGCTAATATACTGCCAATTTTAGTCACATTATCACCCACCTAATCGATTTCATTGTATCATATTTGACGGAGAAATAGCTGGTAAAAAGGTGAGTTAATCACCCCAACCACCAGTGACTTTTATCACTTGCCCAGTTAAGTAATCGGACCTTTTATCAAAAATTGCACTGACCCAATACGAAATATCCTCTGGATCAGCTAATCGTTGCAGTGGTATCTCTTCTATAAGTTGTTGCCAGGCAGATTGATCCAGGAAATAGTTTGTCGGCGTCTTGACTGCACCGGGAGCTACACCGTTCACAGTTAAATCATTTGCAGCTACCTCCATCGCGTAACTTTTTATAAATGATTCCTGAGCTCCTTTTACCGCTGAATAAGTCGTTTCAAGGGCACTGCCATGACTAGCATATACTGAAGTAATAAATACAATCCTAGCATGTTTTGCTTTTAGAAGTTGGGCCTCAAAAAATTGAATAACTTCAATTGGACCAAATACATGGACTTTGAACAAATGATTAATATCAGTTGTTGTCTGATTTCTCAAAAAATCGTAGACCGTACCTCCCGAAGCAAAAACTAAACCACTAATAGGTAATATATTTGAAAGAATACTTTTATCTATATTAGAAAGATCAAATTGGATAATTGAAAAAAACTGATTAGGAAATTTTTCTTGAAGGCTTTGTCTCAAACTAGTTACCTGCTTTATATTGTCATTAGCATGTAAAGTGAGCGACCAGCCCACCTGTGCTAGATCTTTTGCGATTGCTCCACCAATAACCCCACTCGCTCCAATAATCAGTGCATGTTTTTCCATTTGAAATTAATATCCTTTACTTCGATTTGACATAAGTCGTGCCATTTGCAGCAGGACCTTCTGAGTTTCCGATAAACAGAACCAACACGATAATAGTTAAAAGATATGGTGCTATTTCTAACCAAACGCTAGGTATATCTTGAATAATCGGAATATAACTACCGATAACGCTCAAACTTTGTGCTAGTCCAAAGAATAGGGCCGCTCCCATGGCTCCAATCGGATTCCATTTACCAAAAATCATTGCTGCCATTGCTATAAATCCTTGCCCCGCAATCGTTGTAATCGAGAAATTAAGCGAAATAGACTGAGCAACTATCGCACCACCGATACCTCCTAATAATCCAGAAATCAAGACACCCGCATAGCGCATACCATAGACATTTATACCCAACGTATCCGCTGCTTGAGGATGCTCCCCAACAGATCTTAGTCGTAAGCCAAAAGTAGTTTTAAATAATACGATATAAGCAATTACGGCAACTACAATTGATAAATAAGCCGGTAAAGACGTTCCAGTAAAAAAGATAGGTCCGATAAATGGAATTTTGGATAGAACAGGAATAGTCGTTTTACCAAACCCATATTGGATCATAGCTGTTTGTCCATGGTTTTCATATAAAACTCTTGTCAAAAATATAGCTAAAGATGGGGCTAGCATATTGATCACAGTACCAGAAATAATATGATCAGCTCTGAAATTGACAGTGGCGAGTGCATGAATCAACGAAAATATGACTCCCGTTAGGCCACCAACTAATAATCCGAGCCACGGAGTACTTCCGCCTATGCTCTCGCCAAATGTTAGATTGAAAACGACTGATGAAAAAGCACCCATCACCATGATACCTTCTAAACCAACATTAACGATTCCAGATCGTTCTGAAAATGTGCCACCTAGCGCTGTAAAAACAAGTGGAGCAGAGTAAACAAGTGCTGAAGACACAACGATTGATAATAACGTTATGATATCCATATTAATCTCCCACCTTTGCTTTTACATTTTTTGCATTAAACTTATCGATAGCAAATCGTATCACGTAGCTACTACCAACAAAGAAGATAATTGATGCACTGACAATTCCGACAACTTCTGATGGGATTTGAGCACTTAACGGCATACTATTTCCGCCAACTCGCAATACACCAAACAACAAACCAGAAAACAAAATTCCGATTGGATTTCCAGCACCTAATAGTGAGACAGCTAATCCATCAAATCCAATACTTGGTAACGATCCGAATATAAAGATATTGCGGAAATTTCCCAATCCTTCCATAGAACCACCAAGACCAGCTAAAGCACCACTGATAAGCATGGATGTAATAATAACCTGCTTCGTGCTGATACCGGCATAGTCTGAAGCGTGCTTATTCAATCCAACTGCTTTTATTTCAAAGCCAAGGTTGGTTTTTTGCATCAGCCAGTACATGATCAATACCATCACTAAACTGATAAAAATTCCCATGTGCAAGGTTGAATTTTGAGTCATTTGAGTCAACCACTGTAATCTCATTGAGGCATTTTCTCCCACATGAGCTGTAGAATCAGCTTGTTCAGTCATTACATTCCTAACAATATAGTTGCTAACAAAAAAAGCGGTATGGTTAAGCATGATTGTAACGATAACCTCTGAGGTATTGAAATAAGCTTTCAACACACCAGCAATCCCGGCCCATATAGCGCCCGCAATCATACCAGCCATAATGGCTAGCGGTAGCAGTATGAACTTAGGTAGATCAGGAAACAAAAGGCCCACCCAAACACTAGCTAGCCAGCCACAAACAGCCTGACCTGATAGCCCTATATTGAAAAATCCTGCCGTATTAGCAACAGAAAATCCTAACGCAATGACTATCAGAGGGGCCGCGTTCCGTAAACTTTCACCGATAAAGAACGGTGTGCCAAAAGCGCCTTTTAACATAACCATATATCCATTTAAGGCATCGAACCCAAAGGAGTACATAATAATGGCTCCTAATAAGAGTCCTAATAAAACCGATAGAAGAGGTACCATAATTCGTTTTAATTGATTCACTTTAGACTGCCTCCTCTTCTGTCGCTGTCTCTTTATCCTCTTTTGAAGATCCTACCATCAGTAATCCGATCTCACTTTCATCTGTTTCAGATGCATTAAGAACCTTGACGATTTTGCCATCATACATAACAGCAATCTTATCTGATAGGTTGAAAATCTCATCCAGTTCAAAGCTCATCAATAGAACTGCTTTACCTTGATCTCTTTGCTCGATCAACCGTTTGTGGATATACTCGATTGCACCAACATCCAACCCTCTAGTAGGTTGAGCAGCAATCAAAAGGTCGGGGTTCTTATCCACCTCACGAGCAATGATTGCTTTTTGTTGATTACCACCAGATAGTGAACCAGCAATCGACTTCTCAGATGTGGTACGAACATCGAACTCATCGATCAGGCGTTTGGCATATTCTGTAATGGCTTGATCATTCAAGATACCATGTTTAGAAAACGGTGCTTTATAGTAACTTTCAAGCACCATATTTTTATCTAACGGCAACTGTAAAATCAGACCATATTTCTGTCTATCCTCTGGAATATGTCCAACACCTGACTCTGTAATAAAACGTGGGGATTGGTTTGTAATATCTATATCCTTAATTTTAATCGATCCGGTCGTCACACTTCTTAACCCTGTAATAGCTTGGATCAATTCAGATTGTCCATTACCGTCTATGCCAGCTAATCCGATAATCTCTCCACCTCTAATAGAAAGATCCAAATCATCAACCACAGTCACATTACGGCTATCTTTCACCGTTAAGTGTTCAATATCTAAAACAACTTCCTTAGGGTTACTAGGTTCTTTAACTGTCTTAAATTGAACTTGTCGTCCTACCATCATATCAGCAAGATTTTGAGTAGATACCTTATCCACATCTACTGTGTCGATAGATTTACCGCGTCTAATAACGGTACATCTGTCAGCAACTTGCTTAATTTCATCCAGCTTATGGGTAATCAAGATGATTGATTTGCCTTCTAAAGTCAATTGCCTCATGATTTGAATCAATTCATCAATCTCTTGAGGCGTCAACACTGCAGTTGGCTCATCAAAAATCAAAATATCTGCACCACGATACAAGGTTTTCAAGATTTCAACCCTTTGTTCCATCCCTACTGAGATGTCTCTTACCAAGGCATTTGGATTCACAGAAAGTTTATAATGATCAGATAATTCTTGTACTTTTTTCTGAGCCTTTTTGATATTGATATAACCAGAATGACTAATTTCTTTTCCAAGCATTATATTCTCAGTAACAGTAAACTTGCCAACTAGCATGAAATGTTGATGAACCATGCCGATTCCAAGTTGGTTAGCAACATTTGGTGAAGTGATTTTTACAGTTTCACCATTGATCTTGATTTCACCACTCGTTGGCTCTAATAATCCAGACAATATATTCATCAAGGTTGATTTACCCGCACCATTTTCACCTAATAAGGCGTGCACCTCACCTTTTCTGATTGATAAATTGATACCGTCATTCGCCTTAAAATTACCAAATTCTTTAGTAATGTCAATCATTTCAATCACGTTCTCATGATGTGTCAAAAAAGGTCGCTCCTTTTCAATTTATTAGACTAAGTATACCAAAAAATGACAAGACGCTTCTATGTTTTTTAAAAGTTCAGCCAAACAATAGCTACTATACCATTTTCAATTGTAAATTTTACGAATTGCTATCTTTGCTATTTTAGAGTATAGCAAAAGCGTCACCCCAAAGATGACGCTTTTACTCAATTTCACTATTGATTTATCTTTATGGTTTTTCTGGAACTTCTAAACTACCATCAATGATTTGTTTTTTGAAATCTTCAATTTGTGTTTTGGTGTCATCTGACAATTGCCCATCTGTCAAACCAACACCGTCATCAGCCAAACCTAATTCTTGGTGTTCTCCACCAGGAAAGTTTCCTTTAGCAGATTCTTCCGTCAAGTTTTTAACAGCAACACCAACACCCTTAGTCGTTGATGTCAGTGTAACGTTACGGTCTCCAATAACACCTTCATCAGTTTGGTCACGGTCAACACCGATAACCCAAATTTCACGAGATGGATCTGCTTTTACGATATCTTTAGCTTCTGAGAAGACTCCGTTACCCGAACCACCAGCAGCTTGATAAATAATATCTGCTCCATCAGCATACATTGCTGCTGCTAATTGTTTCCCTTTGGCTGCGTCCCCAAAGTCATTCACATATTCAACAACGATATCGATATCCGGATTAACTGCTTTAACACCAGCGACGAAGCCGGCTTCGAAACGATCGATAACAGGTGATTTAGCGCCACCGATAAATCCTACTTTATCAACTTTTGTTTCATTTGCAGCAGCTACTCCAGCTAGAAAAGCTGCTTCATTATCTTTAAATGTCACAGAAGCAACGTTATCGGCATCGATAACTTCATCGATGATTGCAAAATGTGTATCAGGATTATTACTTGCTGTTTCCTTAATAGCGTCGACTAATTTGTACCCAACACCAAATATCAGGTTGAAGCCATTACTAACTGCAGAGTTCAAATTGGTAATATAATCTGATTCAGAGTCAGATTGAATGTAGGCATAGCCAGAGTTGCCTTGTTCTTTGCCGTTTTCTTTACCCCACTCTGTAAGGCCTTCCCAAGCACCTTGGTTGAAGGATTTATCATCTACACCACCGACATCAGTTACAATAACTGCCGAAAAATTGTCTCCATCAGATTCCCCACCATCAGAGTTGTCATCAGAATCATTTCCACCATTTCCGCACGCTGCTAACAACAATGCCGCTGAAACCCCAACCGAAATTTTGCCAATCTTTTTCCAAAACGCCATGGATAAAGCCCTCCATAATTTTATTTTATTTCCTCTAATAGTTTAGCATATTCTTCATGATAAACAAATATTTTTTACACTATTTTGAAAAACGTTTGTGAATACGACAGTCATATCTACAATTATGGTTTTCCTACCTTTGTCCCACTAGTCACTAATCTCATCAGATCTTATCAACACTTTTCGTGGCTTACTCCCATCTTGAGGACCAACTACTCCATGTGCTTCTAAAGAATCAATCAATCTTGCCGCTCTGTTATAACCAATGCGGAACTTTCTTTGAATCATGGAGATGCTTGCCGTTTCTTGACCAGATACCATTTCCAAAACTTCTGGATAAAGTTCGTCTTCTGGTTCACTAGTAGTTGTCTCCGTTGGCTGATTCGGATTCATTTCTTCTACATAAGACACTTCTTCTTGTTTTTTAACGAAATCAACTATTCGCTCAACTTCTTGATCTGATAAAAAGGCGCCCTGAACTCTAATAGGTTTACTTTCCCCCATTGGAAGGTAGAGCATATCTCCTCTTCCTAACAATTTCTCTGCACCATTACTATCTATAATAGTCCTCGAATCGGTACCACTAGACACAGAAAAAGCAATTCTACTTGGAACATTGGCCTTTATGATTCCTGTGATAACATCTACAGAAGGTCTTTGTGTTGCCAATACCATATGAATCCCTGCAGCTCTAGCCATTTGTGCCAAGCGAATAATAGCGGCTTCAACCTCATTACTGGCCACCATCATTAAATCTGCTAACTCATCAACAATCACGACGATATAAGGTAGAAATTCTTGTTCTTCACCGCTCTCAGCTTCATAGGCCTTAGCTTCCTCGTTATAACTTTTCATGTTTCTGGCGCCTGAGGCAGCAAACAATTCATAGCGTCTTTCCATTTCTTCAACTACCTTATTGAGAGCTTGAGCAGCTTTTCTGGGATTAGTTACAACCGGCGTCAATAGATGTGGAATATCATTGTATACATTCAATTCAACTTTTTTGGGGTCAATCATCATCAATTTAACTTCGTTAGGTTTAGCCTTCATAAGAATGCTTGTGATTATACCGTTAATACAGACTGACTTACCACTCCCAGTAGCACCCGCAATCAATAAGTGTGGCATTTTACTTAAATCAGCCAAAATCGTATTCCCAGAAACATCGCGCCCTAATGGTATATCCAATGGTTCAAGAGACTTTAGAGCTGTCTCAACGACTTCCCTGAAACTAACCATATTGATTGATTGATTTGGTACTTCAATCCCAACGTATGGTTTTCCAGGTATAGGCGCCTCTATACGAATGTCCTTTGCCGCTAAAGCCAAAGCAATATCATCAGATAGATGAACGATCTTATTGACTTTGACACCAACAGCGGGCTTAATTTCAAATTTTGTGACAGCAGGTCCCAAATTAGCATTAACAACAGTTGCATCGACCCCAAAACTTTTGAATGTCTCTTCTAATTTAAGAATATTATGTTCAATAATATCGTACTCTCCTGTCTGGTCACTAACGACAGGAGGATTCAGTAAATCAAGACCTGGTAATTTATAGTTAATATTTTTCAGTTGTGTCGATAATGTAATATTGACTTCTTTACCGTCATCATCATCTGCTTCATTAGTTTCGTTGGTTTCACCAGATGGGCTGCCCAAATTAAACACATCATCTATAGTACCCTTACTTAAAGGGTGATCATTTCCCGAGCCATTTTCATTTTTCTGAGACAACGCTTTTTGATATGCCTCTCGGTCTTGCTTTAATTTTTCAATAGCATTCAAAGCTGTGGGACTAATCACTTCACCGTTATTGTCGACAGTTGTCCCTAACGGGAAACCGGAAACCTGTGCTTTTGAGTGCTGGGGATTATCCAGAGGTTGACCATAGTTTCCTAGATTAGCCTCATCTTCATCGATTGCACTATCCTTTTCTGATTTATCTGGAGTAATTGGTTCCACATCATCACTACTAGATAACAAACTTTTGAGCGAACGATTCAGTTTCGTTAAAACACCATTTTCAGCTTGTGCTTTATTTTTTGAGCGGCCATGATCAGAATCATTTGATTGACTAGAGCTAAACATTTTTTTAACTGCCGCGATCAATTCTTGCCAAGATATTCCTACAGTGAGCAAAACCCCAACTAGACCTATCACGGTTGCCATCATCAGTGATCCTAATGGTGCAATTAACCAAGACATTCCTTGAAAAAGTAAAGCCCCTAACACTCCAGTCCCTACACTTGGCAGTACAGTACGGGCTGCCCACATATTCCTTACGGCAGACCAAGTACTAGAAAAGCTGTTATCCCAATTAACTTGGAATTGTCGATTGACCGTATATTGCAATATAATGATTGAAGCAATAAAAAAACATAGTGCGGCATAGCTATAACGCGCATTTAGTTTTAGTTTATTTCCTTTAACAATCTTAACCAAAGAATAGCCAGTTAATGCAAGCAATGCTACCCAGTACAATTGGCCAACGACAGTCGCAATCGAAAATTGAATGATCCGACCTACAACACCTAAGCGCAACAAGCCTATAATGCTAATAATTGCTAGAACTAGTCCTAAAAATTCTGGGGACAACTTGCGGTGTTTGACAGCACTCCTCTTGGTAGTAGAAGCCTTTGTCTTCGTTTTCGGTTTTCTTTTCGCCATTCTTTCTATTCCTCTCTTCTATTAGCACAAGTATAACAGATTAATTGGTTATCGTATATTCAAAATCTCATGACACCTTGGTAATCTAAACACCCTTGATCACGACAACAATCTGCGCTTTGTGCTATGATGAATTAAAGACTAACAGTATTTTTCCATTCCAAGGAGGGATATCATGCGGTACGTAAAAATGACTGTTCACGGATTGGTACAAGGTGTTGGATTCAGATATATGGCAAAGTATCGTGCGGACGCTTTGCATATTAGTGGAACCGTAAAAAACTTAGCTGATGGGTCTGTGCAAATTTTTGCCTACGGGAAAAAAGAAGATATCGACCGCTACATTGACGTCATCAAATCATCGCCCTCACCTGCTGCAACCGTTGATGAAGTAATCATTGACGAATTGGATCCTTCAGAGGTTAAAAATCAGCAAAGCTTTCAAGTCATTTATTGAAATAGGACCTACTTTCCTTTAATATGGGAGTGTTATCTTAATTAATGGAGAGTGAACTATGAAAAAAATTAAAAAGTTCCTGAATGGAACGATCGTAAGGATTTCGCCATTCTTGATCCTTGCGCTTTTTTTGGCGGGTTGTATGCGCAGAGATGCAGATGGAAATCCTACTGGGTTTGTGTATCAGTATTTTGTCATCCCATCTGGCTATATTCTTGATCAACTAGCGTCTTTATTTGGTAGCTATGGTATCGCTATTATCGTTATAACGGTTGTTGTCCGTTTAGTATTGATGCCCTTGAACTTTAGCCAAATGAAAAAACAAATGATCCAACAAGAAAAAATGGCTTTAGTAAAACCAGAACTTGACAAAGTTCAAGCAGAAGTTAAAGCTGCTAAGACGATGGAAGAAAAAAATGCAGCATCTCTGAAAATGCAACAAGTTTATAAGAATAATGGCATTAGCATGACTGGTGGTTTGGGATGTTTACCACTTTTACTTCAAATGCCAATCTTTATCGGTTTGTACAACGCTATCGTACTTTCTGAAAGTATCTCACAAAGTACATTCTTAGGCATTAGTTTAGGAGAGCCAACATTAATTCTAACGATTCTCGTTGGTATCGTATACTTGGGACAAAGTTACCTGATGATGCAAGGAATTCCTGAAAGCCAAAGGGCTCAAATGAAAACCATGACCTATATAAACCCAGCTATAATGATCTTCCTATCCTTCTCTTCACCTGCTGGACTACAACTCTATTGGTTGATTGGTGGAGTGTTGGTTACACTGCAAACATTCTTACAAAACAAATTCATCAAACCAAAGATTAAAGCTCAACTTGATGAAGAATTCAAAAACAAACCACGTCCGGTTGTCTCAGATATTAAAGAAGCTAAGCCGGTCGTTCAATCCTCAAAAAAGCAAACAAAGAAAAAGGATACTGGAAGAAACCGCAATCAAGGAAGACAAAACCACAAGAAACACAGGTAATCATTAACAGTTGTCTTTTCTGAAAAATATCAGGATGATTGAATGATTTGATAAACCCTTGATCAACACTATGAGCACTATTTAGACTGATTCAAAAAGGACTTGGCAATCACAGCCAAGTCCTTTTTTAGATCATTTTTAAAACTCATATTCCCTATTTTCCGACTTACTACACTTACATTTACAACCTTACAACACTTACATTTACAACGCCGAGATTTAATCGCAATAATTCTTCTCCACAGAAAGCAATTTAGGAGATTCACTACATAGCAACTGATCAAACTCTGCTCTCAAAAGGGATCTTTTTCATAATAGGTAGCGACACTCTAAAAATAGAACCGTGATCTAGTACGCTTTCAACTGAGATAGTTCCACCATAACTTTCAACGAGTTGCTTTGCAATCGACAGTCCAAGTCCGTTGCCGCCCTTATCTCTAGCCCTAGCTTTATCAACGCGATAAAAGCGAGAAAAAACTTTAACCCGGTCTTCCTCAGACATACCCTCTCCAAAATCTTGGATTGCAATATTGACAGATCCATTATCTGAAGCCAAAGACACTTGAATTTCTTTTCGATCTCTTGAGTACTTTACGGCATTATCCAGAAAAATAATTAGAATCTGTTCGTAATGATTTTCGTAAATTTTGGCCTCAATCTCTGAGACTAAATCACTATCCAAGAAAATATCGAAATCTGGATAAAGCATTTTGAAGTTTTCGTAAATTCTTTTAGTTTTCTCGTATACCAATGTTGTTTTATCACGATACTGATCAACTGCCATATCGGCACGTTGCAAATCAAGCATCTCTTGAATCAATGATTTCATCCGTTGAATTTCAGCAAGGGATAGTTTGAGAGATTCATCTAAAACTTCGGGTTCGTCCTTTCCCCAACGATTCAGTAATTTCAGATGCCCTTCGACAATAGCCACCGGAGTCCTAAGTTCATGAGAAACATCTTCTACAAAGTGTTTTTGCTGATCGATATAAAAAGCGATGCGTTGTAGTAAATGATTCAAATGGTAGATGATATCTGAAAACTCATTCTCTTTATCCGGTTCTTTAATCAAAGTATTTTGGACATTTTCTTCATCCACAGCTGTGATGACCTTACTGATTCTTTCAACAGGTTCAAATAGTAATTTGCTTAAACCATAACCTAGCATGATAAAAAATAGCAATACAAACGGCATCGTCAAGAAGTATGTCAGCAATGCTTTTCGTTGCCATTTTAAAAAGCCACTCATAAAATTGACCACTTGGTAGTAGCCTAATAACTGGTTAGAATCTTTCTGGAATATTGGACCACGTATCACATAAATTTGTCGATTACCAAATTCTGTATCGACAGCCTCTGCTACCCCTGAAAAATTCATTTCTACTGGTTTAGTCAATGTTTCAAACACCACTTGTTTTGACCGATCAAATACCTGTGTTTCAATATCTTGATAGGAGATACTAGGATAAATTGTACCAGAATATGAATTTTCATTGATTAGTTTAAAATCGTCCGGTATATTTTGTGCTGTGATCTCGTTTAATTGATTAAGCATCAAATCGTTTAAATTCGCAACTTGCTTGGTTCGATCCATCTCTAATTGTCTTTTACTCGTTACTTGAAAATTGATTGCCATCGCACTAATGACTAGATAGATAAGAAAAAAAGCGACTGTTAATAACAGCCACCATTGTTTCTGTAATCTCTTCGACTTTTGGGGTTTATATTGATACCAGCGAGTTTCACTCATTGGTCATCCCTCATCACGTAGCCAGTTCCTCTAACTGTTTGAATATAACTTGGTTTCCCGGGAACATCGATTTTATTTCTTAAATATCTAATGTAGACATCAACAACATTTGTTTCAACTTCGTTTTTATAACTCCAAACCTTGTTAAGTAGAACTTCACGAGACAACACTACATTAATGTGTTCCATCAAAATCAGTAATAATTCATATTCTCGTTTCGTCAAGTCAATGACTTGATCCCCTCTTCTGACCGTCCGATTCTCTTTCTCAATCGTCAAATCTTTAAAGGTAACTAACGTTTGTTTGTTTTGACGTAAATCTTCTTCGATTTCGATTCGCCGTAATAAAGAACGCAAACGTGCTAATAATTCTTCAATAGCAAATGGTTTAACAATATAATCATCCGCTCCTTGATCAAGCCCCGAAACGCGATCAATCACTGAATCTCTAGCAGTCATTATTATAATAGGCGTATCTTTCACAGGCCTAATACGACGACAAACTTCTAACCCATTCAGCTCAGGTAGCATCAAATCAAGTAAAATAACATCCCAATCTTCGTCTAGAGCGCGTTCCAAACCAGAACGACCATTATAGCAGATTGCTGTCTCATATCCTTCATGTTGAAGTTCCAATTCGACAAATCGTGCTAAATTTTTTTCGTCTTCAATGATTAATATTTTGTGTTTATGTTCTGACATCTAGTCAACTCCTAACAAATCAATTAAAACCGAATACATCCACATAAATTATAGCATATCCTCAAAATAAATCACAACATTTTTTAATGTTATCTTCATTTTTCTAATGGATTTTGAACGTACTCATCTAAAGCCTTATGAGTAATTTTCAGCAAAAAAACACTACGGAGACTCTTATCAGTCTCAATAGTGCTTAGAGTTGCTCACTACTGTTTAGTAGTAACCTCATTAATAACAGTTACTAGCAAACGTTTCAGCATAATCATCTGAAATCAATCAGAAGAAATAGATACTATAAAGTGATTTCTTGATCATTTTGCCAGTCAAAGTGAAATGTGCCTGGTTTATCAATTCGTTCATAAGTGTGTGCTCCGAAATAATCCCGTTGCGCTTGGATCAAATTAGCTGGCAGAACAGCTGTGTGATAGCCATCGAAATATGAAATTGCAGAACTCAAGGTAGGTGCAGGAATTCCCGTCCTTACTGCTAAACTAACGACCTCACGAACTGATTCGTGGTACTTTTCTGTTATTTTTTTGAAGTAATCATCAAGTAAGAGATTGTTAAGATTAGGTTGTTCTTCGTAAGCATCAGTAATGTGTTGCAAGAATTGTGCCCGAATAATACAACCAGCACGGAATATTTTAGCAATTGCACCATAATTTAATGACCAGTCAAAATGGTCACTAGCTTGTTTCATTTGTGCAAATCCTTGGGCATAACTCATAATTTTACTGAAATACAATGCTTGGCGGATTTTTTCGACCCACTCTTTTTTCTCATCGTCAGACAATTTAATTTTAGCCAACTTAGGAGCATTGACGCTTGCTGCAACTCTCTCATCTTTTTGTGCAGATAAATAACGAGAAAATACAGACTCAGTAATCAATGTTAGTGGAACACCGAGATCAAGCGAGCTTTGAGATGTCCATTTTCCAGTTCCTTTATTGCCTGCCTTGTCTAAAATGACGTTGACGAGATGATCATGAGTATCAGGATCTTTTCGGGTCAAGATATCCGCTGTTATATCAATCAAATAACTATTAAGCTCTCCAGCTCGCCATTCGCCAAAGATATCACCAATCTCGTCAATAGTGAAGTCTAATGCTCTATGAAGCAGATCAAACGATTCAGCTATCAATTGCATATCGCCATATTCTATGCCATTATGGACCATTTTCACATAGTGTCCAGCGCCGTTTTCACCGATATAAGTTACACAAGGTTCCCCATCAGTGGCTTTAGCAGCGATTTTCTTTAAAATAGGTTCGACAAGATCATAAGCATGCTTTTGCCCGCCCGGCATAATTGCTGGTCCTTTCAAGGCGCCTTCTTCACCGCCAGAAACACCCATTCCAATAAAATTAATCCCCGAGTTAGCAAGTTCATTACTTCTACGAATAGTATCTTTAAAGAAGGTATTTCCACCATCAATTAAAATATCTCCCTTGTCCAAATGGGGTAAAAGAGATTGAATGGTCAAATCAGTTGGTTTTCCAGCTTTGACCATCAGTAAGATTCGTCGTGGTGTTTCCAAAGAATCAACAAATTCCTCCACCGAATGGGTTGGAACTAGTTTTTTTCCTGGATTTTCAGCTACAACATCATCTGTTTTCGAGGTCGTACGATTGAAGATAGAAACAGAATAACCATTCCGTTCAATGTTCAACGCAAGATTGCGACCCATTACTGCCATTCCGACAACGCCTATTTGTTGTTTACTCATTCTATTTGGCCCCTTTTCATCTCTGTTTTATAATCATCAATAAAACTGTTCCAAAAGAGTTGTACATTTTCTATGTTCAATCCTTTTGGACTCTACTAAATAGTACCCTTATTCCTATTCGCTTTTCTATAAAAACACCATGATCACTTTAAGTGTTGCTATTTTTACGATTTACAGTAAAATATGTAACGAATAGCAAAAAGGAGGAAGTTATGTCACACAATAAAGAAAAAAGAAATTTAACCAAAGCAGAAAAGATCACTCGTGTGGTCGTTTGGCTAATGCTAATTGCCACAATAGGTACATTGGTTTTATCTGCTGTTGGTGCTATTTATTTTCAATTAACAAATTAAATGATTCGATACTGAAGTTGAGATGCGATTCTCAACTTTTTTTATATAAAAAAGTGCTTGGCAGTTAGCTTTTAGGCTATTCTGGCTTTTCTCCTTTTACTTTACCGTCCCAAGCAGCAAAACCTGATTTTAAGATTTCAATGTCGGAATAACCGTTTTTCTTTAAAATCCTAGCTGCTTTTCCAGCAAGAAAAACGCCATCATCATACAATCGAATTTTTTGATCCTTACGCAACTCATGATAACGTTGTTTAAACTGTGTATAAGGAATGTTTCGTGCACCCAAAATATGTCCCTTGTGAAATTCAGTGGTTTCACGCACATCGACTACTTGTGTTTTCCTAATATCATCACCAAATACTTCACTTGAGACCAATTTGGCTGACTTTTTTCTAAAGTAAAGTTGGACTAAATAATAGATTCCAAAAATGATAACAACCGTTAACAAAATTATATTGATGATAGTTAATGGACTTAATTTAGGCATTGTTTTCAACTCCTACCTTTACTAAATAAGCGGCTCCCAGTATCCCAGCATCATTACCTAGTTGAGCTAGTCTTAATTCTGTTGAATCTCTCACTTGTTTAAAACAATTATCTTTAAATGTTTGATTAGTGATATCTAGCAAAAAAACTCCTGCTGCAGATACGCCACCGCCTATAACAATAAAACTAGGATTTAATATGTTTGCAAGATGGCTGGCTGCTAACCCTAGATATTGTCCAACGTTTTTGGCAACAATAACGGCCAACTTATCTTCAATTTTTGCTAAATCAAACACGTCTTTTGCGGTTACTTCCTCACCATCATCAACAGCTTTTTTCAAATCTGATTCACCAGCAAAAAGTTGTGCATGATAACGTGCAAGGTTCACGATACCAGTCGCACTCGCTACTGTCTCTAAACATCCTTTTTTGCCACAAGTGCAATCAAAGGGATGATCTAATTCTACTGTGATATGCCCAATCTCACCTGCTACATTTTTGGCACCATGCAGTAATTCCCCATTAGCAATAATACCGCCACCAACACCTGTTCCAAGTGTCACAAAAACAACATCATCAGCTAGTGAACCAGCGCCCATCCACCGTTCACCTAGTGCGGCAACATTAGCATCATTGTCAAGAAAGACTGGAAGATTTAAAGCGTTTGTTAGTTGTTCACCAACATATTGCTTTTCAACCCAATCAATATTATAAGCACCTATCACTGTCTTTTCTTTGTCATCCACTTGACCAGGAGATCCCATACCTATCCCTAACAACTCATCAGACGGTAATTCCAATTGGGCGATTCTTTCCTTTATAGATTCAATAATCTCCGGAACTATATGGATGCCATCATCTAAAACATTTGTTTTGATTGTCCATTTATCCTGTATTTCACCTTCAGGAGTCACAATAGCAATCTTGACAGAGGTACCGCCTAAATCAATTGCCAATATCTTTTTAGCCATAATTATCATTTTCCTCTTTTCCAATAATAAAATCTGAAGTCCATAAAACTAATACTTAAAAACTTAAAGCATTAAAGTTAAAGCATTAAACTTAAAGCATTAAACCTAAAGCATTAAGCTTAAAGATAGATTTATAGACTATATCCTTCTTTTTCTTGACGCATGCGCTCCGCAGCCAGTGGCTAATCTAAATCAGTTATCAGTTCATTATCTTAGTTTTGAGAAGCAACCCGTACTAAGCCAAGCCAGTATAACAGAATAAATAAGCCTATTAACCCGATTGTAAGACCTACTCTCAATAGCGGACTCACTCGATTGCTCTTTAAAGGAACAATTAACCAAGCCAACATTAAGCCGGAAATCAAACCACCTAAATGCCCAAAGTTATCGACTCCTTGATTTAAAAAGCCAAAGAAAACGTTGACTAACACTAGTAATTTAAACTGCTGGCTTAAACTTCTAACTATATGCTGCTCCGGAAAAATACGGCCAAATGCCACCAATAAACCAAAAAGGCCGAATAATGAAGTACTTGCACCAGCTGAGATTGAGTTATTGAAAGCAAAGCTAGCTACGTTACCAAACACACCAGTCAGCAAGTATATTATAGCAAATTTTGCTGAACCAATTAGTGGTTCTACCAAAATTCCCACGTAATACAGCGTTAAACTATTTAAAAGTAAATGTGTCCATCCAATATGGATAAAAATAGGAGTAATCAAACGCCACCACTCACCATTAGCTATTAAGACATTGACCTTAGCTCCATATGTTGCTAGGACGAACGTATTAGTTGATCCACCCTGTAGCTCTAACCATAGAAAATAAACAACCTGAATCACTAATAAACACTTAGTTACTAGATCCCTATCCCATTTTAAAAAAGATCGCCCTTGCACCAAATTCCTCCCTCTCTGATATCTATCTCTAACCACCATTCTATCTCACTATTAATTTATAATTAGGCAACTATTAATCTAGTTAACTATTCATCTAACTAACTATCATTTATCTAACTACAATTCTATCATTACTGTAATATCTCAAATTTTAAAGCCCTGATGACGTCATTCATAGCTTCATTTATGTCTTCAACTATGTCTTTTTTAATGACTTGACTTATACTAACAGGCTAACAATTACAGGCTGACAATACCAAAATAACAAGACGAAACAACCACTAGCAACTCAAAACTTTATATTAATAAAAAAGTTGGACCAAATGTCCAACTTTTTCAAAACTTTATTTTTTGACTTCGCGATGTAAAGTTACACGACGATCTCTAGGACAGAATTTTTTAACTTCTAAACGATCAGGATTGTTCCGTTTATTTTTGTTAGTCAAATAGTTTCTTTCACCACATTCTGTACACTCTAAATTGATATTGACGCGCATCTGCTAACCCCCCCAGCTCATTACTATAACAGGGCATAGCCCTTAACTCGTATAATTATACCATGATTTAGCTATTATATCCAACTATTTTTCTTATCTTTCGACCTCTATCTCTGATCCTATTTCTAATGATAGACATAAAATCATTTAAAAAGATTGAATTACCACTATCACTAGATTATCATTAAGACATCAACTATTTGAAAGAGGTGTAAATATAATGGAATGGACAATTATTATTGTTCTTTTAGTTTTCGCTATTCTCTTTCTGCTAATCTCATTATTCTTGAAAAATAGGACTAATGATGCTGAAACAGAGGCGTTGGACCAACAAATTTTGGACCAAAATCGCGAAATCTATCAATTGAAACGTCATATACAAGAGCTTGAAGATGAAAAGCGTGAACTGACAAAGGAAAAAGTTGATATACCAGTAGAATCTAATTCTGTAGAACACTCTAACCCTTCAACCGAAGATTATGACCGTTATGATGATTATGACGATGATGATCATCAATATGACTATTCATATAATGAAAGACCTGCTTCAAGCCCAATGCATGGTTTGACTAAGCAACATATAGTAACGCTTTATAATCAAGGCGAAACTTTAGACGACATTGCTGAGCAATTGAATGTACCTGTTACAACTGTTCAGTTAGTAGTAGATAATTACTTAGAAGAACGTTCGCTATCCTAGGAGGGAAACACTCATGAAAACAGCGACCAGATCTATTGGCATTGGTTTCCTTCTTGCTGCATTAGTAGTGGCGGGACTAATATTTGCCAAACCATATTTACCAGAAAATATACAACGCTTTATGCAAAGTGACGCGGCAACGCAAACACATACCGATGATGATTATGAAGCACTACAAAAACAATATGACGATGCTCAAACTAAGATCAAAGATCTAGAAGAGCAAGTTGCTGCTAAAGAGTCTGATTCAAATAATGATGATGCTGATCAAGATAATAACCAATCTGATAACGATGATCAAGCTAATGATGATCAATCAAATGATGATCAAAACACCCCAACAACTGTTAACTTCGTCATTCCAGAAGGCGCTTCTGCTTCTCAAGTGGCAAGTGACTTAGCTTCTCAGGGTGTTATTAGTGATGCAACAGCCTTTTCAAACTTCTTAACAGAAAATGGTTATGATGTGCTTGTTCGTCCAGGAACATTCGAATTGAATAGTGACATGACAAACGAACAAATCGCACAAGCAATCACAAATTGATGCTTTTCTAAATGAGTTGATCATTGTCATTGAAACATTTCATAACTCAAGATAAAACTCTTGATGCGAATGAGGAAGCTACGGCAGTTATGATGGGCTCCCCGTCAAGTGGACACGGAAATATAATAATTTTTTTAGAGAGCTGTTTGCTATTTTTGTGGCAAACAGTTCTTTTGTTTTATTGTTTAAACCTCGCTGCGCTCGGTTGGCGTATCCCTTAGATGTGCGAAACAAAGGGCGTTTCACACTTCTAAGAGATACGATTATTACGCTGCCATTAGAAGTTGTTGGTGAACTTGTAATGGAGTTTTAGATTTCAAGCATCGTTGATAACGGCCATTATTATAGTAGCTAATGTAATCTTCAATCATCGATACGAGATTTTCGCGTCTTATAAATTTACGACGATAGTATTTTTCGCGTTTCAATAGTCCCCAGAACCCCTCCATTGGCCCATTATCAATACAATGTGCAACACGAGACATGCTTTGTTTCATCCCTTGATTTTTGATTTTAGAACTCATGGTTTTACTGGTGTACTGAAACCCTCGATCGCTATGGAATAGCGGATGAGCCTCAGGCTCAAGTCGAATGGCTTCGTCAAAGGTATCAAAAACCAACTTATTATCGTTTCTATCGCTAATGATGAAAGAGACAATACGCCGATCTGCTAAGTCTAGAATGGCACTAAGGTAAATTTTCTTTACTTGGTTTCCTAGAGTGTACTTGAATTCACTGACATCAGTTAACCATTTTTCATTTGGTTTATCTGCATGGAAATTTCTATTTAGATAGTTTTTGGCAATATGATAAGGATTATTGGAAGCTTTAGTAATTCCTTTTGGACGATGTTTGACTGTAGATTTAATTTGAAGACTACGACAAATCCGCAATACTCTTTTGTCATTGACGTGCAACCCAAAGTCTTGAACCAAATCGTCGCGGATCCTCCGATACCCCTTGTCGTTATCTGCTTCATAGATGTATCTTACGAGGTCTGCCAAGTGCTCGTTAAAGATAGTTTGAGCTGATTTTGGTTGCTTTAACCAGCGGTAATAGGCTGATCTAGAGACATGTAAAAAATCACACATTAGTTTTATCGAATATTTTTTGAGATCATGGAGTTCCTTAATTGCTTGGTATTCAAAGATATGACGAATGAGGTCTAGTCCCACTTCCTTTCTAATTCCCTGACTTTTTTTAAGAGGTCATTTTCCATTTCTAACCGTTTGATTTTGCGTTCTTGTTCAGCCAGTCGATCACGCATTTCTTCTTCAGGTGTCCGACTGGGTTCTGTTCCAACTCGACGTCCTCGGCGATCTTTTAAGCCGGATTCGCCCATTTTCTCATATTTTAGGACCCAATGACGTACCTGTTGGTACGATACCTGATACTTGATAGCCGTTTTGCCATAGTTATGATTATGCAGAATACAATAGTGAACAATTTCCACCCGTTCTTTGAAACTTGTTTTTCTTGATTGACTCATTTGACTTCCACCGCTTCCTGTTTTGAAGTTTCCATGAGTATTATATATCTTTATCCAATCTCGTAGTTGGGTAGACTGTCTTAATCCGTATTTTTTAGTAATTTCCAACAGACCCCCTAAACCATTTAGGTAATCAGTTACAGCCTGAATTTTTGTTTCAATCGTATAGTGTGTATTCGTACGACTTTCTAATAAGGCTGTAGGCCCCCCATTCTCATAAAGCAAAAGCCAGTTCTTTAAAGTAGACCAACTAATGCCAGCAGAGCGAGCTAGGTTGCTCATATTGTCTTCACCATTCAAATAGCTCTCTACTAGTTCTACTCGTTTTTTCGGAGTGAGTTTCATCTTTCTATTTGACATACAAAATACCCCCTATACAGGACTTTTATATTTCAGTGTCCTATATAGGGGGAGCATATCAGTTTTGCCGTAGCTTTTTTACTTTCTATCTTTTTAAGTTTCACTTTTTTGTGTTCTATCTTTATACTCTCTACATACTCTCTACATTTTTTGCCTTCCCAAAATTGTCCCGTTACACCATTTGCCACAAAATGGACAACACTAGAGCGATTGCATAATTCAAATTAAAACATGCCATATTTTTGATTGCATAGCCAAAACTAGAAGGCAGTGGCACTTTCTTTGTAAATTCAGTAGTATTCTTTCTTACTTTCGGAAAGCTTACAAATATCCATAGAATTGGCCACTGAAAAATCCCTAGTAATAGTCCTACTAAAATAAAGACATAGGCTGCATACATCAAAGATTGAAACAGTAAAATACCATGTTCTCTTCCAATAAAGTAAACGAGTGTATACCGATGATTTTTAATGTCCATTTCAAGATCTCTCAGGTTATTAGCTAACATGATATTGCTAATCGTCAGAACCAATGGCATCGCAGCTATCAAAATCGCAAGTATACCATACAGTTTTCCACTCAAATAAAAGATTCCTCTGACAAAGTCGATATCAAGATAAAAGACGGGATTATTAACAGTATTAATGTAAACAGTAATTGCAAAAATACCAAGTCCCATCGTAAAACCACTAAATATCTCCCCCAAAGGCATTCTTGATAATGGTACTGGCCCAAATGTGTAGAAAATACCAATAAAACAAACAATTGCCCCCATAATCAGCATGAGCCATCCGGTTAGCCAACTTAATAATAGACCAATCAGTAGAGTGATTCCTAGCATGGCAAAAATCATATTAGTAACAGCACTCTCTGAGACGTTTTCTCTGCCAATGACATTTTGCGTCTGACGATAAAGATCAGATTTAGCTTTTTTATAATCCATCGTATTGTTGATGGCTGTTGTTGCCATATCAAAGATGATCATTCCTGTAAAAAAGAGTACAGAATTTCTCCAATTAACACTCTTAAAATAGCTAACTGAAAACAGTAATCCAATTAAAAAAGGAAATAAACTGGCAACTTTAGTTTTTATCTCAACAACTTCCAAAAAAACTTTTAAACGTTTCACTGCAAGTTCACACTCCGATTCAAACTAATAGCCTCACTGCAAATCATTTCTGTCTCCCATCTTATAATCAGAACTCTCATCTAACTTAAAAGTGTCCGTGATTCCATCTGTAACATAGACGACGCCCTCTTTAGTCACAAATATTGCTTGAGTTTCTGGGTCTGTTTCATTCTCGATAAACTCTAGCCCTTCTTTGACCCCTTTATCAAATGCAACTGTTGTCAGTCCATCTCCATCTATCGATTTTGCCGTAATCACCGTTACACTGGCCAGATCATTTTCATAAGGATAACCTGTTTTTGAATCGAAAATATGGTGGTATTTATGACCATCTACATTAAGATATCTCTCATAAATCCCTGATGTTACGACTGTTTTATCCGCTTCTTTGATTGATCCTAAGATGGCTCCTCTTTCACTATTGGGATCTTGGATACCAACATTCCAATCTTCATTTTTACCGCGCCAACTATGGCCTACAACAAAAATATTGCCACCAAGATCAACGATAGCAGATGTCACTCCTTGGTCTTTCAGGACTTTGACTGCCACATCTGCTATATAACCCTTGGCAATAGCCCCAAGATCAATAATCATACCCTTATCTTCTAAATAAACAGTTTGATTTTGATCGTCAAACTGTACTTTCCGATAATCAACATGTTTAAGTGCTTCATCTATCTCAGCTTGTTCTGGTTTCCGAGCATCATCAAAACCAATTCGCCATAGTTGGGTGATTGCTCCAATAGCCATATTAAACCCACCATTTGACTCAACGCTGTAATCATAAGCAACTTTTAACAAATGGTAAATATCATCCGATACTTTTACAGGCTTCTCACCGGCATTTGCATTGATTTCGTCTATTTCAGAACCCTTTTGATTGATTGTGATCCTATCACCCAAATCACTAATACGTTCAAACGCAGGTTCTAAAGCGTCTTCCTTGTTTTCATCATATACACGTATTCTGACATAAGTTCCCAGTAAATACTGTTCATCAGAATAAGGCTCTTTTAAAAGTCCTTCAGCAGGCTCTGTCTGACTATCTGAGTTGGTGTCGTTTGTCTTAGCATCACAGCCAGTCATTGCAACGATCGTAATCACTATAAATAGTAACGTTTTTAGCTTATATCTCATTAAACATTCCTCGCATCTTCTGAATTGTTTCTCCAAATTTAATTAAAGCTCCTACTATATTTCCGCTTAATATAAATGCTTCACTACACTCATAAATGGATCCTTATAGCTATAGACTATTACATGCTAGTAATTCAACTCTATAGCCACTTCATGTTACTAACTCATATTAACAGATTATTGTCTTATTGAGAAAAAGGATTCTCATTAAGACAATAAAAGAAGCTAAAGCGAACGTCGCTTAGCTTCGATTAGTGTTAGACTCTTTCGATTTAAATTACTCTGCCTACTAATAGACCCTATCGTGTAGTAATGAAAGCAACTCTCTATTATAACTTTCATAGCTAGATGTGTTCAATAAGACAGGCCTTATTAGCATGCTCATTGATCATTATTTTGCATCAACGTAATTATCGACTGTAATTGTTTCAGTGTCACCTTTTTCAGCAGCATTCACTAATTGCTCAGCGTATAAAACAAATGTATGGTAACTATGTGTTGCACCTGAAACAACTTCTACATCTCCTGGAGTAGCACCATCTTCGGACATTGTTTTCACTAGTTCTTCATTGAATTTAGTGATGTACTCGTCGGCACTGATCCCCGATTTCTCCTTCATTGCTGTATTGTACTCAGAATCTTCTTTCTTTGTTTTGCCATCTTCATTGACGTTATCAAAATTAGATTCAGTGATTTTTCCATCTTTCACAACAATAGAGAAGACAGTACGGTAACCATTAGAATAATTCTTTTCTTCTAAAGTATATGTGCCATCTTTCAATTCAGCACCATTATCGATTTCAATTGTTTCCTTGTTTCCAGCTTGTGCAGCTTGAATCAACTGTTGTGCATAGTTTTGGAATGCGTGAGAACTGTGTGTGGCACCTGATACGACTTCAACATTTTGAGGATTTTGGGCTTTTAACAATTCTTCGTTCAATTTAGGAATATATTCAGAAGCGTCTACTCCAGATTTATCTTTCATAGCTGTATTATATTCTTCATCATCTTTTTTAGAATCGCCATTAGAATTCACATAGTCATAATTTGATTCAGTAATTTTCCCATCAGCTACCTTAATTGAGAATTCAACATGGTAACCGTTTTTGTCGTTTAATTCTTTTAAGGAGTAATCACCATCTTGTAATGATGCTGCAGAAACTACATCAGATGATTCTTCTGAACCATTATCTTGACTTGTTTCTGACTCTTTCTCCTTATCATCTGAGTTGTCATTCGATGAACAACCAGCCAACACAATACCTGTGAAAAGAAGTATTGTCAGGGCTTTAAAAAGTTTTCCCATTTTCATTTTACTTCCACCTTTTTATATTATTCAAACTATTGTAAGAAAGAAATAGTTTGTGATTCAACTAACATTTTAAAGCAATATAAAAACATGTCAACAGTATTTTTGCCTGCATTAACGTTTTATCAATATTTGTGATCGATTCCAATAATTTTTCACTAAATTATAATAATTCCAAAAAGGCTTAGACAAACGTTTCTGTTACCATTATAATAAGGATGATTGTGAAATTATATTTTAATGCATTTATTACTGTAAGGAGAGATTCAGATGACTAATCAGAATATTGTCGTGATTGGTGCAGGCTATGCAGGTATAGCGGCCACCAAACTGATGGCGAGAAAACTAAAGGGAAAGAAGGATGCAACGATCACTCTGATTGATCGGCATTCCTATCATACAATGATGACCGAGCTACATGAAGTGGCAGGTGGACGTGTCGAACCTGACGCTGTTCAGTATGACCTGCAGCGTTTATTTTGTCGTAAAAAAAATGTCAAGTTAGTCACTGATACTGTTACGGGTATAGACAAAGAGAATAAAATCATTACGACAAAATTAGGGTCCTACCCTTTTGATTACTTAATGATTGGTCTTGGAGGGGAACCCAACGATTTCAATACGCCAGGGGTTAAGGAAAACGGCTTTACACTTTGGTCAATCGAAGATGCTATTCGTATCCGACACCATATCGAAGACACTGTTTACCTAGCTTCGAGAGAAACCGACCCTGAAAAGCGCAAGGCACTTTTGACATTTGTGGTCTGTGGATCTGGCTTTACTGGTATCGAAATGGTTGGTGAATTAGTCGACTGGAAAGATAAGCTAGCAAAAACTTATAAAATCGATCCAAACGAAATTTCTCTAAAAGTTGTTGAAGCTCTCCCGACAATTCTAAATATGTTGGATCGCAAAGATGCTGGCAAGGCAGAACGCCATTTAAAGAAGAAAAACGTTGAGTTAGTTCTTAATTCACCTATTACAGCGGTTGAAAAAGACCATATTATTTTAAAGAATGGGTCTACCATCCCTACTCATACCTTAATATGGACTGCTGGTGTCAAAGGGACTGCTGATGCTGCCGATTTTGGATTAGAACCCGCCAGAGGTAACCGTTTAGTAGCTAATAAATATATGCAAGCGGTAGGATATGAAGATAAAAACATCTACATTGTAGGAGACTTAGCTTACTACGAAGAATTTCCTAACACTCCTACCCCGCAAATTGTTCAAGCTGCCGAACAAACCGCACATACAGCGGCACATCATATAATCGCTTCGATTACTGGCGGAGAGGCAGAAGCCTATAAAGGTAATTATCAAGGTTTTATGGTATCAGTTGGGTCAAAATGGGGTGTCGCAAATCTTTTTGATAAAATTCATCTCAGTGGATTCTTCGCTATCATTATGAAGCATATTGTTAATTTGAAATACTTCTTTGATATCCGTTCCGGCTACTATATGTGCCAATACGCCCTGCATGAATTTTTCCGTGTCAAAGATGATCGTAATGTGCTTCGGGGTCACAGTTCCAGAAATGGTAATGTTTTATGGAGTGTCCCACTACGAGTATTCTATGGCTTGGTTTGGTTTATTGAAGCATTCAAAAAAATAGTTGGTGAAGGTAAATGGTTAAGCCCAGATACGTGGTTTAAAGAAGGCTCATGGTTCGTAGGTGATAGCGTCTTTCCTTGGACATGGGACTATCAAGCAGCGGCAGATGCAGCAAGTGGGGCATCTGATGCTACGAGTGCCGCAAGTGGGGCTGCAGATGCTGGAGCAGAAGCAGTTAAAACTGTCTTTGGTTTAAGCTATGCCTATGGTGAGGAGCCTATGCCGGTACTCGATTCAGCGCCGGATTGGTTCAATAGCCTCATGCAAGTCTTCATGCCAAATATGGAAGTTGCTCTCTTTTTCCAAAAATTCATGGTCTTCTTTGAACTTGCATTAGCAGCATGCTTAATCGTCGGCTTGTTCACATGGTTGTCAAGTGCCGTAACAATCGTACTAGTCATCACATTCTGCTTATCTGGTATGTTCTATTGGGTTAATATATGGTTTATCTTTGTGGCATTTGCTCTGATGAATGGATCTGGACGAGCATTCGGTTTAGATAAATGGGTAATACCTTGGATACAACAAACACTTGGAAAATGGTGGTATGGAGTTCCTAAATCGCGATACGGCGAGTAAGATAATCTACATGATAACTACCTGATCATTTTTAGTAAAAGAAACTAACAACTGTTCAATCAAAAGTTCAATCAAACAAATGATTCTAGGTCATAATCTTCTACCAAAAGACATAGGGTGGTTCTAGTTTTGCGATTATTGTTTAATCCTACAAACACTTTTAGGGTACAACAAGGATCATCAAAACTACCAAACTACCCTATTTTTGATGTACTATCCTCCTATTCGTGCTATTATTAACCAATAAAGTCTTACATAAAATGAACACGTTTAGTGTTGCACGATTAGAGCAATCATTAACTCAGTTGTTAATAGATAGGAGTGAAACGAACGATCATTTTCTTGATCGTTTCACTAATGAACCGTAATAGAAAACTCATTTTTATTTCATTATTAGTTGCACAAGGTGTCGTGATTGGTCTGTTTGAAAATATGATTCCCTTTCCATTTGCTGTCGCTCCAGGCGCAAAATTAGGACTTGCCAATTTAATCACGATGATAGCTATTTTCACAATGCCTAAAAAGCAAAGCTTCTTTTTAGTATGGTTACGTTTGATTCTGACGACACTCTTAGGGGGAACATTATCAACATTCCTTTATAGTATGAGTGGTGCTATGCTTAGCTATTTTGCCATGCTCCTGGTGAAGAGCTTAGGGCCAAAGCGTGTGAGTATTATTGGTATCAGTGCAGCAGGTGGTTTCTTCCATAATGTTGGCCAATTATTAACAGCAGCTGTGATTGCAAAAACATGGACCGTCATGCTCTATTTACCAATGTTATCTCTAATTGGCATCTTATCCGGTATTGCTATTGGCATTGCTGCAAACTTTTTATTACAACGGGTCTCAACCTTAAAAGAATTTAGGGAAGCTTACACAGTAGAACAGCAACACGCCGCTTCAGCAAAATTTCTAAGAAATAATTGATTATTATTTATTAAAGGAGAAAAATATGGACTTACATCCAATGTGGCGCGACTATAAAGATTTAGCTCCAGAGTTGATCCAAGTCCATCAACTCATGAAAGACTCGATAAACTTACAAGATAATCCCGTTCAACCAGTTTTGTTAGACTTGATTGGTGCTGGAGGCAAATTATTACGTCCTGCTTATCAATTGTTATTGTCTCGCTATGGTCATGATAATGATCGCAAAAAGGCAATATCGATAGCTGCTGCTATCGAAATGCTCCATACTGCTACTCTCATTCATGACGATATAGTTGATCAAGCAAGTACTAGGCGAAAGAAACCAACAATTAGTGAACAATTTGATAATGTCACTGCGGTTTATGCTGGCGATTATCTTTTCGTGGTCTGTTTTAAACTAATGTCTAAATATGCTAGTTCTATGAAGAGTTTGCAGTTAAACTCGATTAGCATGGAAAAAATTCTTTTGGGTGAGCTTAATCAAATGAAAGAGCACTATAATCTAGATATTACAATCAACGATTACCTTGCTACCATTACGGGCAAAACAGCTGAACTCTTTTCACTTAGCTGTTTCATCGGCTCCTATGAAAGCGGTACAAGTCTCCGTTTTGCTGAAAAATCCCGTGACATTGGGAAGAATATCGGTATTGCTTTTCAAATGGTGGATGATATTTTAGATTATACACAAACTAGTTCAACTATTGGAAAACCAGTTCTAGCTGATGTGAAACAAGGAATCTACTCCCTTCCTTTAATATATGCTATGGAAAGTGGCGATGAGCGGCTTTTAGCGTTATTACACCAAAAAGATAAATTGACTGATATAGAAGCTCAAGAACTGTTAGGTCTTGTTCATCAACTTGGTGGTGTTAAAAAGGCACAACAGATGGCAAGTTCTTATACTGAGATAGCCTTAAAGCAAATCTCCCATTTACCAAACGATGCTCTTCATACAAGGGAAACTCTATCTAAGATTACAAAGCAAATTTTGTATCGAAAAAATTGAGGAAATAACAGTCCTAGTTTATGTCATTTATCTGGTTTATGTCATTTATCTAATTATGTCATTTATCTAATTATGTCATTTATAATGTAGCATTTCTAACCATACAAAAGAGGAGGTCGTGATTCTGTTATCACGACCTCCTCTTTTCTTTATTAGTCACTTCTATTCATTTCTATCACTTATAATCTAGTGATAAATGTCCATTGACTGTTCACGTCTATTGGTGTTACTCATTTGTATTTGTATCCGTCTCACTGTTGTCCGTCTTTTCGGTCCAATCCTTATTATAATACAAATCAAACACTTCATAAGCAACCGACTGTGCCAATGTTTCGATACTTGTGTCTTCGCTTTGATAAGGAATTACTACTGAAATCACAAATTCTGGATCATCATATGGGGCATATCCTACAAATGTTGAGTTGATTACAGAATCGCCTTTATGTTCTTCTAATGGGCCATCATAGAATGCTTCTGCAGTACCTGTCTTACCCGCAACATCATGATTAAAATTACTAAAATCGCCTCTAGCAGTCCCTTGACTCCCGTGGGTCACGAGATGTAGTCCTGCTTGGACCCGTTCAATCTGATCTTGTGTAGCTCCGATGTGATTCATCACATTTGGTTGGATAGCTGTTTGAATGCCACCTAAACCGCCGTCCTCGCTAGTTCCTCGAATAGCTTTCACTAAACGTGGTGAGACACGAACCCCGTCATTGGCGATTGTTGCCATGTATTGGGTGATTTGCAACGGAGTATAGAGATCATATTGTCCATAAGCAAAGTCCAAAGCATAGAATGTTTCCCGCGATTGTCCTTGGTAACCAACAGATTCATTAGGAAGATCTATACCAGTTCTGACTCCCAAACCAAACTGAGCGTAATACCCTCTCAATTTATCAAACACAACTGGATCTATATTCAAGGTTCCACCTTTTTTATAGGTGTTTTGCCCGCCCATTCTCATGGCTAGTTTCATCATATAAACATTTGAAGATCTTTCCAGGGCAGTTAAGTCGTTTAGTTCGATTGATCCGTTACGGTTAAATATAGAGCTCTTTGGTTGTGACCCTTGAAATTGGAGAGGCTCATCAACCATCGTGTTATCATCTAGAGTAATCACATTGTCCATATATCCCGCTAACACAGTCGCTGCCTTGATAGCAGAACCCATTCCATAACTGGTATTAGCAGTCCCTAAAGCATCATCAGTGATTTCATTTGTTAACCTACCATCCTCAAAACCTTTTTTCTTACCGACCATGGCATAGACATCACCATTTTTAGGATTCATAGCTGTTATATAGACTCTATCGGCAAACGGACTTTTTAATTCTTTCAAAGCATTTGTAGCTATTTGCTCAACTTGTCGTTGAAAATCGGAATTGATGGTTAACAACAAGTTGTCGCCTTTCTTACCTTCATAAACTTCCTCAGTTGTCACTACTTCATTTGCCGTATTTGTCGTGCTTTTAACTTGCCGTTTCGTTCCAGCTAAAACATCCTCATATTGTTTCTCGAGATAACTACTTCCGATCCGGTCGTTTAAGGAATAACCTTTACTCAATAATTCTTTCACACGATCTTCTGGGAGACCAGTTTGCTCATTCGTAACATTCCCAAAAATACTACGCAGTAAATCATCTTGAGGATATTCGCGATCCCAATCTGTTGCGACTGAGATACCACTCATCTGCGCTAAATGCTCATTAACGACCGCGACTTCTTCCTCAGTTACACCATCATTTTTGATAGTTACAGTGGCAAGGGCAGATGCCTGATTCATTTTTTTAAAGATAGCCACAGCAATAAGATTGGTCCCGCCATAACCGATATCTTCTTCCTTAATCGTTTCTAACTGCTTTTCATACAAATCTCCACCTGTTAATGACTTTGCACTTTTTGGTGTCCTCTTAGCTAATTCATTGGGATTTGAAGCAGCCCAGAAATCTTTGCGATCCCTTTCTGTGACATTGTCGGTATCAATTGTTACAAACTTGCTTAGTTGTGTCGCTATATCAATCATCTCTGATGGTGATTGGTCAGTTAACCTAGTATAAGTGATTGATTTTTTGGCTTGGTTTCCAACCAAGACATTTCCCAAACTATCATATATCAATCCTCTTGGAACGGATAAAGATGTTGTGGTAGTTTCTGTTCTCTTTACTAGAGCATCGAATTCGGAGCCTTTGACGATCTGCAAGTAACTCAGACGAATGATTAAGATCGAAAACGACAGAAATACGATTACAAAGAGCAGGTTCAATCTAAATGGAATATGTGACGCTTTTTTATCTTTTGGATTCATAATGGAAATACTCTACCTCTTTTATCTTCTGTTTCCTCGTAGTATACAGTATACCAAAAAATACTATTGGATGTGATAAGAAGTTTTTTCTTTATCGAAAAATTAAATCTCACTCACTCCAGATATCTGCTTACTGATTATTTTAGAAATAACTTCAGCTATTTTCTCTAGCTATTTTCTCTAGCTATTTTTCTCCAGATGTTAACTTCAGATAGCAATAATACTATGAACTAACACTACAAAATAAAGTTACAATACAGTCACCTTTTCTATGCTATACTGAGAGATATACTGAAAGGAACGATATGATGAATTTTAAAGCATTAAACTTATTACCAGAGTTACAACATGCAATCAGTGATCTTGATTTCTATGAAATGACTCCAATACAAGAAATGGTTATTCCCAAAATACATAACAACGAAAGTGTTATTGGTCAATCAAAAACGGGAACTGGAAAAAGTCATAGTTTTTTGATTCCTTTGATCAATCACATCAATGCTAGTGAACCAGTTACTCAGGTCATAATCACATCCCCAAGCCGTGAATTGGCAACACAACTTTTTGCTATGGCGAAAGATTTATTGAAATACCTACCTGATATCAAAGCAACCCTAGCCATTGGTGGGACTGATAAGGCTAAACAGATTAACCACCTGATGAAGACGCAGCCTCACCTAGTCATTGGAACACCTGGTCGAATATATGACTTGATGAAGGAGAACGCTTTACTCACTCAATCTGTTTCGTATTTTGTGGTAGACGAAGCTGATATGACACTCGACATGGGCTTTTTAAAATTGGTGGACGATATTGCTACGCGGCTTTCAACAGATCTGAAAATGTACGCGTTCAGTGCAACTTTACCTCAACAGCTGATGGTATTTCTAAATAGATATATGGCACACCCTGATATCATAAAAGTCAATACAGAGAATCTAATTTCAGATACAGTGACTAATTACTTAATCAATATACGATCTCAAAACGAGACAGCACTCTTGTATGATCTCTTGACACTAGGTAATCCATACCTAGTCTTGATATTTGCAAACACCAAGCAACGTGTCGATGATGTGCATAAGGCCCTAACGGAGAGAGGTCTTACCGTTGCCAAGATTCATGGCGATATTCCCGCAAGAGAACGACGTAGAACTATGAATCGCGTTAAACAATTAGAATTTCAATACGTCGTCGCCACAGATCTCGCGGCTCGTGGTATTGATATCCCAGGAGTTTCTGAGGTTATCAATTTAGATGTTCCTAGAGAATTAGAGTTTTTCATCCACCGGGTCGGTAGAACTGGAAGACAGGGCGTCGAAGGCACAGCCATAACTTTTTACCATCCTGACCTTGAACCCGCTATTTCAGCTCTTGAAAAAAGAGGAATTAGTTTTGAGGAAGTCACTTTAAGGAATGGTCAACTAGTATCGGTTGATACACGGCATAAAAGAGAGCGACGAAAAAGAGCTACTACTGATGAAATCGGTACACAAACTCGAGGGTTTATCAAAAAGAAAAAGAAAACTATAAAACCTGGCTATAAACGTAAAATCAAGGAACAAATCAAAAAAGAGAAACGCCAAAATAGACCTTCTAAATAACTAATTAACCACTGAGTCATCACGTTTATCATTATTTTTAAAAGGTAGGAACATATTGAAGGGCTACGACATACTGGATTGTCGTAGCCCCATATTTATATATTTGTACTATTTTAGTGGTGACATATTAGTCGTGACATATTAGTTGGTTACATACGCCCTCTTCATTCACCAAAATCTTTTCAAACAGTAACTATAACTTATAGCCAAGATAATAGTATAAGTAATGGTAGCTACTATAAAATTAGCTAAAGCACAAGAATATACGCTAGAGTACTAGCCGAGATACAAGCTATGATAAACTCTATTGTAAACTTTAAGATACATTTCTTTTGGTGATCTTAAATGTTCTATAAGTTAAATACAGTATCAAAGCAGCTCCTATAAAAACACTAGAAGATGTCGAAAAATGGGTGCTTTCTAAAATGGCCATGACGCACACTGGCATGATGCTTAACACACTAGTTAACCTTCTAAACGCATTTGGAGCTATCATAATCCCCATTGAGGTAGCTACAATCATCACCAAAATACGATAGAACCATTGTATAACAAGCATCATCAAACAACAAAAGAGATACAGTATCGCCATATAGAAGAAGAAATAAACATACCGTAATTGAACCGTTGTTTTTATAAATTGCTGTAATACTTCCGTATTCAGTGGACTGATCTCTTGATAATCTAGTAACATGGTTGTATCCATCCCGGCTATTTGCATATGATGTCTTGTCATATTTACTGTTAATAGCCCAGAAGAAGAATTCGTCACTGGTGGTTTACTCTGGTCCGTTACCGTCAGAACAAAAGTGTCAGAGTAAAATACAAAAGGTTTTTCCCCATCTAATAAGGTAAGTTCTGAATCATCGTTCAATTCAAAAGCTGGAACTGCCGTTTCTAGTTGTCTAAGGTCTGTTCCAAATTGTTTTAATAACAACCAACCATCAAAGACTAGTGGTAACATCGAAATAAAAGCTAACAAAAAAAATATTTTGCGGTAAGTTGGTTCCTTCATCCGCAACGTTATATTTAATTTTTGAGGTTCAAATAATAGGACTTTAATTAGATTCAGCATGATCCCGTTCCCTTCTTCTCTTAAGTGTATGATACTTTTTAAGAAGGTGCAATCTATAATTACTACACCAAAAAAGACTTTAATAATTCTCCTCATTCTTCGCTTATTGTACTCCAAATAGTATACTAAAAAGAAGAGGCAACAATTTCCATAATAGACAGTAGACATATTTTAAGCTAAACTTATATGGAAAATCAAATGTGATCAAAGGAGCGTTTTGACGTGGCTACAACTGAACAAAAGGTACTTATTACTTTATTTGGAGCAACAGGGGATTTAGCTGACAGAAAACTATTTCCCGCTTTATTCAAATTATACAAACGTCACAACTTACAGGACCATTTCGCAGTTATTGGTACCGCCAGAAGGCCATGGAACGATGAAAAAATTAGAGAAGTCGTATGCGAATCAATTGATTCCTTAAGTGAAGATGATCGACTAAAAAAGGAGTTTGCAAGTCATTTTTATTACCTTTCACATGACGTCACTGACAGTTCTCATTATCATGTGTTACATCGTCTGACAGATGAACTTGATCAAAAATATAACATCTCAGGCAATCGTTTATTTTACTTAGCAATGTCTCCAAGCTGGTTTAGCGAAATAGCTCGTCAACTCGTTGAACATCACTTTAAAGACGTTTCTGGATACACAAGAGTGATTATTGAAAAGCCGTTTGGGAAAGATCTCCTTTCCGCCAAAGAATTATCTGAGACATTGACAACTTATTTTGATGAGAAAGAGATTTTTCGCATCGACCATTACTTAGGTAAAGCTATGGTTCAAGATTTGCTACCTATTCGCCTAGCCAATCCACTGCTAGAGAGCGTTTGGAATAGTGATTTCATTGATCACATTCAAATTACCCTATCTGAAAGCGTCGGCATTGGAACGCGTGGTGGTTATTATGACCAAAGTGGTGCTTTAAGAGATATGGTCCAAAATCACTTATTACAGCTGTTAGCTATCGTTTCTATGGACATTCCAAAAGACTATTCCATGGCGGAGATCAAAGCATCAAAACAAGCTGCTTTCGACGGGTTAAAACCGTTGACTAAACAAGAAGTTGAGACCCAAGTCGTCACAGGTCAATATTCAGGCTATCGTTCAGAAGATCAAGTCGACCCAGCGTCAACAACAGAAACATTTATTGCCATCAAAACGTTTTTGAACTCACATAGATGGGCTAATGTGCCATTTTATCTTCGAACTGGTAAAAAAATGCACTGTAAGAATTCGACTATCTATATCCAATTCAAATCGACACCCTCACATCAGTTATTTGATGACGCTCAACCAAATTACCTTTTGATCGAAGTTGATCCAAGTGAAGCCTTAACATTAAACTTCAATATGAAAGACAACATCAGTCAGGAAAAGCCAACTTTCACATCAATCCCATTAACCACAGAGGCTTACAAGCTAAAGGACTACACACCTGAAGCATATGAACGTTTAATAGAAGAGTGCTTGAATAACAATGATGTCAATTTTACAACGATGCCAGATTTAGAAGCTACTTGGCGTTTTGTAGATGCTATACAGTCTGCTTGGGAAAAAGATAGTTCTACCCCATCTGAGTATTTACCAGGCACTTTTGGTCCAACAGAAAGTGATGCCTTACTCACAAACGATGGTCGCCATTGGTATAACTGTGACTAACTTATGACTAACTTAACTGATAAAAGGTATTATCAAGATAAAAAGAGAAAAAATCGATTGGGTCGCTGATCCAATCGATTTTTTCTCTTTTATATGACCTATGACATATATTGACATATGTTAAAAAATGTTTTTTACACTTTAACAGAAAATACAAGTGAAAAAGATTGTTCTAACCTCTATCAGGATGCTGTTTCAGCAACTCTAATAAATCAGTTACGAGTCCTTTTCTTTCCTCACTCGTATCCACCTTAGCACCGCTAGCTAATAGGTGTCCTCCTCCATTATACTTTTCTGCAATTTTATTGATGACTACTCCTTTAGAACGGATACGGCAACGGTAAGTTCCATCACGTTGATCAACAAAAACAACCCAGACGCGTATAGAGTCGATTCTACCTATCATTGGCACTACTTGACTCGTCTCATCTTCACTGACTTTAAACCGTCTAAATATAGAATCAGTTAACGTTATAGTCCCTAACCCTTCTGGAGTAATGTCTAAATGTTCGTAAGCCCATCCCATTAAACGGCTGACGTTCAGTGGAATTTGATCAAGCTCTCTCCCAATTTTGGCAATATTAGCACCTGTTGCAACTAACTTAGCTGCAGCAAGAAATGTACATTCCTTAGTGGCATCATATAAGAAACGTCCCGTATCTCCAACAATTCCACTATATAGCAGACTGGCGGATTTTTCATTCAACGGTAACTTACCATTGCTTGCTTCACTCAATGACACTATCATTTCACTGGTACTACTCGCTGTATCTTCTACCCATGAAATATCGCCATATTGATCATTATCGGGGTGATGATCTATTTTTATAATGCTTTCCGCCAAGCTATACCGTTGATCATCTATACGGGGTTGATTTGCAGTATCTAAAACAATCACGAGAGCTTGTTGAAAGTGAGCACGTGTTATTTCATCCTTACGAACACCTAAAAAGGACAGACTGTCAGGGACTTCTCCTACCGTATACACCGTTTTTTGCGGAAAACCACATCGAATCATCTCTGCCAAACCACCTTGCGAGCCAATAGCATCTGGGTCTGGCCTAACATGTCGATGAATAATAATAACATCATATGATTCAATTTTTTTGATAATGTCTTCAAATAGATCTTTAGTCATTTCTTTCTCCATTCTGTCTATCTAGCAATCAATTGGCAACTAACATATGACTTCGCATAGATGACGTTCCCTACTGTCGCCACCGCATCTATCTTTAAAGATTTGCGTGATTCATTCAGCTCAGTCATCGTGATCTTTACCTCTGAATCAATCTGAACCATCTTGAAATAATGCAAATGAAGATCATCGATCACGATATCCGCACTATGAACCTGATGCACATATTCTCTAACTGCAAGTGATACCACTTCACAGAGAACTCCAAAAGAAATCGTTCCCATTTTATTTGTCATTTGAGGATTTACTTGATAAATAAACTTTATGTCATTATTATCTGTTGTCTCTGTCGACAAAAACTCTGCTACTTGGTCTTCAATCGTATCAACTGTTTGAGGTTGTCGCTGTGCCAGTTGCATAGCCTTCATGACATCTTCTCGTGTAAGTATCCCCAAGAGTCTCAAATCATCTGTGACAACCGGAACTAATTCTAGGCTATTCCAAATCATAGTATGCGCCACACTTGCAACAGAACTATTCAAACCAGTGTATGAGGCATTTTTAGTCACTAAACGTTCAAGTAACATTTTATCTGGTTTATTGACGGTATCCTTTGCTGTAATAACCCCAATCAATCGACCATCATGGTGAATAACTGGAAAACGTGAATGACCCGTTGCCCTACTTAATGCCTGATAATCATTGACGGTACCAGTATCATTTAAATAAGCTGTGTGTTCGATTGGAATAAAGATGTCTGATACTTTCATCACTTTCTTTTTGATCAATTGATTGGTCATTGCTTTATTTAGAATTGAAGCAACCGTAAAGGTATCATAAGTCGTACTAATGACAGGAAGTTTCTTCTCATTCGCTAAATCAATCAAATCTTGATCTACCCCAAACCCACCAGTCACCAAAACAGCTACATCATGTTTTAATGCCTCAAGCTGAGCCTCTTTCCGATTCCCAATGATTAAGATAGCATCTTTAGAAAAATACCGTATCATCGCACTGATAGTCATCGCACCGATAATAAATCTGCCTAGGGATTGGTCAACTCCTGCTCCGCCTCCCAGAATATCGCCATCAATAATGTTTGCGATTTCCCGAAAAGTCAAATGCTCAAAACGTTCATTAGCCTTTTTTTCAATCCTAATCGTGCCAACACGTTCAATTGTCGATACTAAGCCATCCTCTTCAGCTTGTTTGATAGCACGATATGCTGTGCCATCACTCATATTCATTTGACGTGCTACAGATCGAACAGATATTTTTTCTCCCACCGGAAGTGAAGCAATATAGTCTAATAATTGTTGGTGTTTTGACATCTTTTTAACTCCTTCAAGTTTTACATTGAACTGTACTATTATTCTAATGAATATCTGTTACAATAGCAATGAAATCCATCGTTTCAATCTCCAATCTCTTAGACATTAAATCACAGCAATGGCTCAGATCTTTTAGGAAGTGTTCGTGTCATCGACACACTAACACCTAATAATCGCACTCCCATAGTCGTATCACAGTAATCATCCAACAATTGTTTAGCTACCATATAGAGCTCTGTTGCCGTTTTACTGCCCGCTATAAGGCTCATTCTAAATGTTTTAGTGGTGAAATCTTTATACCTAATTTTTAAAGTTAATACTTTTGGAAAGGTATGTCTACTCTTTAATTCCTCTGCTATTTGCTGAACCATCTGGTTGATTTCTTGATAGCAAGAGTTGATATCGTATAAAAGAGCCCCATAAGTTCGTTCTTTTCCAATAGATTTTCTCTCCCTAATAGGAGTTACAGGTCTATTATCTATACCTCTAACTTTGAAATAAAGTGAACTCCCCTGTTTTCCAAATACATCAACCAGTGTTTCAAATGAAAGATTATAAAGATCCTCCCCTGTAAAAACATTCATAGCCTTAAACTTCTCAGCAGATTTTGCTCCTACCCCATGGTATTTTTCTATAGGTAACGCCATTAAAAATCGATGGGCATTCTCTGGTGTTACCACCGTTAGGCCTGCAGGCTTTTTATAGTCACTACTTAACTTGGCGATAAATTTGTTATAAGAGACTCCTGCAGAACACGTTAGTTTTAGATCATTCCAAATATTTTGCTGGACAATCCGCGCTACCTTTATAGCACTTTTTTCCGTTATTTTATTCTCTGTGACATCAAGATAAGCTTCATCGACCGAAACAGCTTCGACTAAATCGGTAACTGCTTTAAAATGCTCCCTGACCTCTTGACTAACTGCTCTATAATAAGACATTCGTCCTGGAACAAAGACTGCCTTTGGACACCGTTCATATGCTTCTTTTGAACTCATAGCTGAATGAATACCATATTGTCTAGCAACGTAATTACAGGTAGCTACAATACCCTTACCATTCGTATCCTTAGGGTGCTTGGAAATTATAACAGGCTTATGCTTTAGTGATGGATCATCTCGGACTTCTATAGATGCAAAAAAAGCATCCATGTCAATATGAACGATTTTTCGCGTAGTATCATTATAAGGATCATCAAAACGCATAATACCATAGCGATACAATTCCATTCCCCCCTTTTGTTATAACAAAAAAGCCGGAAAATGTTCCGACTTTTAAGTATCACTCCGATAGTAGTTAGATTTTAGCTAGAAAAGAACTAAATATTGTTACAATAATTCTTTAAAATCTTGATCCCCAAGATCTGGTACGTTGAACACTTGGTAATTCAATGCCACAAAATCAAATAAATCTGTTTCTTTGATATTATTCACGAATACTGCGCGTTCTAAATAACCGATAGGCATCTGCCTGCGCCAACAAAAGCTCAGATATTGTAAGATCAAGTCTGCTGATACCGAACTATAACCGTCATGATTAAATTGACTTGCTTTAGTGATTGCCCAGTTTTTAAGTTCTGGATACAAGTGACTTAATTGTTCAGGTGTTACATTATCAGTCTCTTTCATGGGAATCATCCTGTAAGGCTGATTCATCTCCCGATTCTTCAACCGGTTCAACGACCTCTTCGACATCTGCTTCGACGTCATCTTCGGTCAATGTATTAGTTTCATTATTATCATCTTCAGTTGGTGTTAGAGAAGCTTTTTCAATAATTTGACGGATGGCATTTCTTTCAAACGTCAGAAAAATTCCTTCACAATCTAACACGACGGTTTTCTCATTGACTTCATCGATCACTCCGTGTAAGCCACCAATTGTCATCACTTTGTCGCCAACACCCATACTTGACAACATATCTCTAGCTTCAGTGGCTTTTTTCTTTTGTTTGCGAATCACAAACCAATAAAAGACAAAAAAGATCCCACCATACATTAAAACCGTTATTAAAATATTACTATCCATAAGTCTAATCTCCTCACCGTTTTTGTTACTAGCATAGCTGTCATTAACAATACATGGTGTAGCTCCCGTTGTTCTCTTATCGCTTTCTTATCAATAACTTGTTGCGATGTAACCGAGACGTTACTAAGATATCCAACTGAAATATCCCAATGAAATATCTATACAAAAAAAAGAATATCTAGATTACCATGAGTGGATAAATGTCTTATAATTACAGCATGCCATGCTCTATAAGTGTACCATAAATCTTGACTTGAATCAGTTAAAAATTCTTGGCATTTTCGGCATTTAAGCCATATTTCTCGTAAAATTCTTCTTTGAAATCTAAGAGGCAATCATTTTTAATTGCTTCCCTGATTTGTTCCATCAAATGCAATAAAAAGTGCAAATTATGGATGGTTGTAAGACGGAGTCCAAATGTTTCATCTGCCTTAAACAAATGTCTAACATAAGCTCTACTATAGTTTTTACATGTATAACAATCGCACTCAGCATCAATTGGGGCAAAATCACGTTCATATTTAGCATTTTTAACCACTAGTCTTCCTGAAGATGTCATACAAGTCCCATTTCTGGCTATTCTTGTTGGCAGAACACAGTCAAACATATCGATACCATTGATGACGCCTTCAATCAAGGCATCTGGAGACCCCACTCCCATAAGATACCTAGGTTTATGTGATGGCATGAGAGGTGTCAAGTAGTTGAGAACCTCATACATTTTTTCTTTAGGCTCTCCAACCGATAAGCCTCCAATTGAATAACCTGAAAAATCCAAAGATAGCATGTCATGTGCATGCTGTATGCGAAGGTCTTTATAGCCACCACCTTGTAGGATTCCAAATAAGCCTTGTTTAGGATTGTCCCCATGAGCAATCAACCCTCTTTCAGCCCAGCGAGTGGTTCGTGCAATTGACTTTGCCATATAGTCGTGAGTTTCATCAAATGGTGGGCATTCATCAAGACTCATAATTATGTCTGCGCCAAGTTTTGTTTGAATTTCTATTGCCTTTTCAGGAGACAAAAACATTTTTGAGCCATTGAGATGGTTCCTAAAATGGACTCCTTCTTCTACAATATGACGATTGTCACTTAAAGAAAAAACTTGATAGCCACCTGAATCAGTCAAGATACCTTGATCCCAATTCATAAAGCGATGCAAACCGCCCGCCTCGGCAACAATATCAGGACCAGGTCTTAACCATAAGTGGTAGGTATTGCTTAAAATCACTCCTGCTCCCATTTGTTTTAATTCTTCTGGTGAAACAGCCTTAACCGTGGCTTGTGTCCCCACAGGCATAAACATTGGTGTTTGAAAAGTACCATGAGGCGTGTGCAATTCACCTAAACGTGCCCCAGTTTGCTTGTCTGTTTTTGTCAAAGTATAGCTAATCGGTTTATTAGACATTCGATTGATCGTTCCTTTCCCTAAAAAAACTGTTGGAGGTAATCTCCAACAGTTTTACTCACACTCTATATTACCTTAGGCTAACAGGTTTGTCTATGATTTCTCCTAGAATGACTGCTCGCTTCATCCCGGTTAGCGCTAGCCTTTTTTCTTTAGTGACATGCTTGGTAACCGAAGCAGCTCGCTTTGGGTAACGAGATGCTTTAATTCCACTTGTTTGAGTAGTTTCTGTTAAGGCGGTCGTCACCTCTGGGTGATCCGTTCTCATTTTATGAGCTAATCGATCAACTTGAGATTTTAAAGCACGATAATCGACTGTTTCTTCCTTCAATGAGTGATCAATTGCTCTAATTTGTTCCTTTTCAATGACCGAAAGTTTAATGTTATCCCAGTCGAATTGGCGAAAAGAAGCAAGAATAGCGTTGACATCCTTTATGATTTCTTTCTTACTGTTCGGGATCCCCTTTGTTTCAACCCCATTTGGTTCAGCAAATAATCGACTTTTCGCTTCTACCTTATGGTGATCAGTGCGGTGCTTAGTCTTGTTTTGTGACGGTTTAACCATCTTTTTTTGCCTATTCCGCTTTTGTTCAACACGACTAGTTGCAAACTTAGGTTCCTCTTCTTTCTCATTGGCCAAAGAAGTGACCTTTAAGGATCCGTTTTTATCTGATTGCTCATTATCAAACAGCGAATGATGTCTATCTCTGGACTTAGCTATTGAATTTTTGATGACTACGGCCCCAATCAATACATATAACACAATGGAAATAAGGGTTCCCATTAGCGATCACTTTCCTTCAAATCTTCCCCGGAAATAGAATTTCTCATTTTGGTGTCTGATTCAAGATTTTCTAGTTTGTAGTAATCCAACGCCCCTAAATTTCCTGATTTTAGCGCTTCAGCGATTGCTAATGGGACTTGAGATTCTGCCTCAACAACTTTCGCTCTCATCCGTTGAACTTCTGCGATCATTTCTTGTTCCTGAGCAACGGCCAGACTACGCCGTTCTTCTGCTTTTGCTTGCGCAATTTTTGTGTCGGCTTCTGCTTGATCGGCTTGTAATTTAGCACCTATATTACGACCAATATCAACATCCGCTATATCGATCGATAGAATCTCAAAAGCAGTCCCAGAGTCTAAACCTTTATTAAGGATCGTTTGAGAAATAGAATCTGGATTTTCTAAGACACTCTTATGTTTTTGAGCAGACCCAACCGTCGTAACGATACCTTCACCAACCCGAGCAATGATTGTTTCTTCACCAGCACCACCAACTAAACGTTCAATGTTGGCTCTCACTGTCACTTTTGCTTTAGCCTGTACTTCGATACCATCCATAGCCACACCAGAAATCAGTGGCGTTTGGATAACTTTTGGATTAACACTGACCTGAACAGCTTCAAACACATTCCGCCCCGCTAAATCGATGGCAGCAGCCTGTTCAAACTCTAGATCGATATTAGCCCTTTGTGCCGCTATCAAGGCATCAATCACCATATTGACATCCCCACCGGCCAAAAAATGGGCTTCTAATTCATTGATATCTAACACAAGGCCAGCTTTCGTAGCCTTGATCAGTGGTTGAATAATCTTTTGAGGTGCAACACGCCTCAATCGCATACCAACCAAAGTGGTCACAGGAACTTTTACACCAGAAAAATGTGCCGTAATCCAAAGTCCTATGGGTACAAAACGAAAGAATATAATCAAAATAACTGCAATAATGACGACAAGTAATCCTAGCGCAATAATATTAAAGGGTGCGTTATCTGTATTCATTCACTACTCCTCCTCTAAAACTGTAACGATAATAGTTCCACTGGAAATACGGGAAACAACGACTGGAACGCCTGCTTTTATAACTGGTCCATCACTCAAACAATCGATTGTTTGGTTCAGCGCTTCAAAATAAACTTTTCCCGTAGGCCTCAAAATCGTTTTTGTCACACCGGTAAGTCCAATAACATTATCAATACTTTTGATACTTTGGAACCCTCGTGACTTATCTAAAGCCGTGTCCAAGACGAAATGATGACTTAGTTGTAATGGATGTCCATTTTTTATCAGCCAAAAACCAATAGCAACAGAAACGATCACTGCCACAATAAAATGAATTAAAGGTGGTACCAAATCTTGTTGGCCAAATAAAAATGCTGCAACCAAGCTCAAACCACCCGTAATACCAATCAAGCCAAAATCGGGAACGATCAATTCAATAACGACCAATACAGCAGCTAAAATCAGCAACAAAATGCCAATTGTCACATTGGTCTCATGGCTGTAAATCGTGATGTAGGATCCAAATCCTATTGCCATCAAAAGAATAGCCACTAATTTTTTATTGAAGAAAAATTGTACGACTAAGCCACTGCATCCTATTAGCATTAGCAAATAGCCCACTTTTATCACTTCCTTTCCTTCAGTACTTTTATCCTTCTATTTATCTGCACTTCTACCATTATCTAGCCTGTTTCTAGCTTCAAACAAGCTTGTTTTAAGTAATTACCTAGAAGCTATCAGTAATCCCTTTTACCAATTATAACAAATCAGTAATCCCTTTTACCAATTATAACAAATAGGATCAACCGAACAAAAGAAAGACTTGAAAAACTTAAAAAAACAACCAAACTTTAGTCCGGGGAAAGAGACTAAGGTTTGGTCTAATTACAATTAGTATTTAAGTGATAGTTAGTTTTTAACCGTTACTTTTTGTTGCGTTTCAACGCTTTCACGCTTTTCATTGTAGCCGTAGTAAGCATCTGATAGAATAGCTTTCATATCCTTTACAAGTGGTAACCGAGGATTAGCTGGTGAACATTGATCTTCATAAGCCAGATAGGCAATTTCTTCTATCGCATTTTCCCAATCTTTTTGATCAACACCTTGAGCTGCAATATTCATTTCTATGCCAACTTTAACACCTAGATCATAAACTGCTTGTGCAAAAGATTTAACTGCTTCTTCAGGCGTATCTGCTTTTAATCCCAACATTCTGGCGATTTCTTGGAATTTCACATCAGCTTTGTAATAGTTATATTTTGGCCATGTGCTCGTCTTACTTGGTTTTGTGCCATTGTAGCGAATAACATATGGCAAGAGAATCGCGTTGGTTCTACCATGAACAGTGTGGAAGAAACCACCAACCTTATGTGCCATTGAATGTGACATACCTAAGAATGCATTGGCAAAAGCCATCCCGGCCATCGTAGATGCATTATGCATTTTCTCTCTCGATTCAAAATCAGGATCGTTAGTTGATTTTTCTAGATTCTCAAACACCAATTTAATTGCTTGTAATGCTAATCCATCCGTATAATCATTGGCAAGCGTTGATGTATAAGCCTCAACTGCATGCGTAAGAACATCCATCCCTGTATCTGCTGTAACAACCTTTGGAACTGTCATAACCAGAGCAGGATCTACGATCGCAATGGTTGGTGTCAATGAGTAATCCGCAAGCGGATATTTACGGTTATTCTTTTTATCCGAGATGACCGCGAATGGTGTGACTTCAGATCCAGTACCAGAGGTTGTTGGAATTCCAACATACTTCGCCTTCTTCCCTAATTCTGGGAATCGGAAAGCTCTCTTACGAATATCCATGAACTTTTGGACTAAATCTCTAAAATCAACTTCTGGTTGCTCATAGAACAACCACATCAATTTTGCTGCATCCATAACGGAACCGCCACCTAGTGCGATGATTGTATCTGGTTTAAACGACTTCATCATTTCCGCTCCACGTCTTACAGTTGAGATGTCTGGATCAGGTTCAACATCTGTGAAAGTCTGATAAGTTACGCCTTCTTCACGTTGATCCAGTTGAGAAACGATTCGTTCAAAGAATCCTAGATTGACCATTGCCTCATCGGTGACGATCATAACCCTTTTGAGGCCTTTCATTGTTTTTAAATACTGGATGCTATCACGTTCAAAATAAATCTTTGATGGTACTTTGAACCATTGCATATTATTACGTCTCCGTCCTACCTTTTTGATATTTAAGAGATTCACAGCGCTCACATTATCTCCGACAGAATTATGCCCATATGAGCCACAGCCTAGAGTCAACGATGGTAAAAAGGCATTGTAAACATCACCAATACCACCGAATGTTGAGGGTGAATTCCAAATAATTCGGATGGCTTTCACTGTATCACCAAATCGTTTAACCAATGCTTCATCTTTCGTATGGATGGCTGCCGAGTGTCCAAGGCCATTAAACTCTACCATTTGACTTGCTAATTTGATACCGTCTTCTTGACCATCTGATTTAAGAATAGCAAGAACTGGCGATAACTTTTCGCGCGTCAATGGTTCTTTTGGACCAACTTCCGAGCAACTTGCAATTAAAATATTCGTTTCCTTTGGCACTGTAAACCCAGCTTGTTCCGCAATCCAACTTGCATCCTTACCCACAATAGTCGGGTTTAGTTTGGCATCATCAACAGTATCAGTGTAACCTTCCACTCCAAAGCAGAATTTTTCAAGTTTTTTCTTTTCTTCTTCAGTTACAAAGTAAGCGTGGTATGATTTGAGTTCAGTAACGACATCATCATATATATCACTATCCACTATAATCGCTTGTTCGGAAGCACAGACCATCCCATTATCAAATGATTTACTCATGATAATGTCGTGTGCTGCTTGCTTGATATCTGCTGTTTTTTCGATGTAAGCAGGCACATTCCCAGCTCCAACACCAAGTGCCGGTTTGCCACAAGAGTAGGCGGCGCGAACCATCGCATTCCCACCAGTTGCTAGAATAGTCGCAATCCCAGGATGGTTCATCAATGCATTAGTAGCAGCAATACTTGGTTTATCGATCCATTGAATACAGTTTTCTGGAGCACCAGCGGCAACTGCAGCATCTCTGACGATTCGTGCGGCATGTGCTGATGACTCTTGAGCTGCTGGGTGGAAAGCAAAAATGATTGGATTTCTAGTCTTCAATGAAATCAACGATTTAAAAATAGCGGTTGACGTTGGATTAGTTGTTGGGGTAATCCCACAAATAACGCCGACTGGTTCAGCAATCAAAGTCAATCCTTCAACATCGTTATCTTCTATAATTCCCACTGTTTTAGTATGACGCATGTTATTGACCACATGCTCACAAGCGAATAGATTCTTGGTAGCTTTATCTTCAAAGACTCCTCTACCAGTTTCCTTAACCGCATGTTGTGCCAAAACACCATGTTGATCTAATGCCGCAACAGACGCTTTACCTACAATATAGTCAACATCTTTTTGATCAAGTGACATCATTTGATCGAGGGCAACTAATCCTCTTTCGACCAATTTATTAATCATTGGTGACACATCATCAATTGAATCCTTTTTAACCTCAACTGTCTTTTTTGATTCTTTTTTTGTGGCAGTAGCAACAGACGCTTTACTTGTTTCTTTTACCATATTTATCCCCCCTGATAAAGTAAAAAACCTTCTTTGTTAATAATTTCACTATATAGGATTATCAAGGGTTTGTAAAGTATTTTTTTCACTATTATTCCGTAAAAATAAGTTATTCCTTTTCATAGCATGTGATATAGTTTCATCTTCACACTAACAATTAATGCATATTATCAGTAATGTTAGCCATTACATTATTTTCACAAACACACGTTCTTTATATTGATTATTATTTCACATTATTGTGGGAATTTTGTCTTTATAACTGTTCAGACACTTGTTTTTCTGCACAAAAAAGAAGCCCGAATGACTTCGGACTTCTTAAAAAGATTTTATCATATATTTGTTGTATGTTGCTCAGTCGTCTCAAAAGCGACATGACCATCTTTCACAGTCGCTAAGACTGTTTCTGTCGGTATAACATCCCCTTTGATGATTGCTTTTGCAAGCGGTGTTTCAATCTCACGTGTAATATACCGAGAAATTGGACGTGCCCCATAGACAGGGTCAAATGCATTCTCTGCTACCCAATCATACAACTCATCAGAGAACTTCAATACAATGTCTTGATTTTCCAAGCGTTGTGCCAGTTGACTCGTCATCTTAGCAACAATGCCACGAATATCTTCTTTAGTAAGTGGTGAGAAGAATATTGTATCATCGATACGGTTCAAAAATTCAGGTTTAAACGTTTGCTTCAATAATTGACTAACTTCGTTTCTTGCTTTATCAGTTATGTGACCGTCCTTGTCTTGCCCTTCTAGTAATAGTTGAGACCCTAAATTACTAGTCATGATCAAGACGGTATTCTTAAAGTCAACTACTCGACCTTTGGAATCAGTTAAACGACCATCATCTAATACTTGTAATAAAATATTGAAAACATCTGGATGAGCCTTTTCGATTTCATCTAATAAAACGATCGTATAAGGGTTACGACGAACAGCCTCAGTCAATTGGCCACCTTCTTCGTAACCAACATATCCAGGAGGTGATCCCACTAACCGTGACACTGAGAATTTTTCCATATATTCACTCATATCGATACGAACCATGTGGCTTTCATCATCAAATAGATTTTCAGCTAAGGCCTTTGCTAATTCTGTTTTACCAACACCAGTTGGTCCTAGGAATAGAAATGATCCAATAGGACGATTAGGATCTTGAAGTCCTGCTCTCGACCTTAATACAGCATCACTAACCTTTTCAACTGCTTCGTTTTGTCCAATCACACGATGATGGAGATCAGCAGCCAAATGGAGTAACTTAGCACGTTCTCCTTCAAGCAAACGTGTTACTGGTATACCGGTCAAACGTCCTACAACACGGGCAATCTCGTCATCTGTAACTGACTCTTCGACCAACCTCTCCGCATTGGAATGGTGGGCGGTCATTTCATCAGACAAGTGTTTTAATTCTCTTTCCAAACGTGGAATCGTGCCGTGACGCAATTCTGCTGCCTTTTCAAGGTCATAATTGCTTTCAGCATCCTCCAAAGCATGTCTTGATTTATCGAGTTCTTCACGTTTTGAGCGAATACTTTCAACTTCTTCTTTTTCACTTTCCCATTGCATTTTAAGCTTATTAGCTTCTTCTCTTAAATCAGCAAGCTCTTCTTGTAATGCAACAAGACGTTTCTTGGAGCCTTCGTCCTCTTCTTTTTTAAGAGCTGCTTCTTCAATCTCTAACTGCATTAAACGACGGGTCACTTGATCCAATTCTGTTGGCATAGAATTCATTTCAACCCGAATAGTTGCACAGGCCTCATCGATCAAATCAATAGCCTTATCTGGCAAGAAACGATCTGTAATATACCGGTCGCTCAATACTGCTGCAGCCACCAACGCATTATCTTGAATATTCACACTGTGGTGGATTTCAAAACGTTCTTTCAACCCTCTCAGAATACTGATAGTATCCTCTACAGTTGGTTCTTTGACGAGCACTTTTTGGAAACGACGTTCTAACGCTTTATCTTTTTCCATGTATTCGCGGTATTCATCAAGCGTTGTAGCACCTATACAGTGCAATTCACCACGGGCCAACATTGGTTTTAGAATGTTACCGGCATCCATCGAACCTTCTGTCTTACCAGCACCAACGATTGTGTGGATTTCATCGATAAAGAGAAGAATGTTACCTTCGCTCTTTTTGACTTCTTTCAAGACGCCTTTGAGTCTTTCTTCAAATTCCCCACGATACTTGGCTCCAGCAATCAATGACCCCATATCTAGTGAAAATACTTGCTTTCCTTTTAGGTTTTCAGGTACATCTCGACGAACGATACGTTGTGCGAGACCTTCTACAATGGCGGTCTTACCAACACCTGGTTCCCCAATCAAAACCGGATTGTTTTTAGTTTTACGAGATAAAATACGGATAACATCACGGATTTCATCATCACGACCAATAACTGGATCTTGTTTTCCTGTTTTAACTTGCTCATTTAAATTGATGGCATATTTGGATAACGCTTCATATTGTTCTTCTTGATTTTGTGACATGACGCGTTCACCCCCTCTTACTTCTTCGATAATTTTCTTTAATACCTTTTCAGTTACCCCATGTTGGGTTAACCATTTGATAATAGGATGATTCTTTTGCTTATATAGTGCAAGAAGCACAGTCTCTGTTGCAATATACTCATCCTCAAACTGAATTCTGATTTGCTCAGCATCATTAAACAATTGATACAGACCTTGGTCCATCGATTGTCCATATTGAACACTTGTTCCTTCCACTACCGATATCTCATCAAGTAACTGGTCGACAACACTCGTTAAGCCCGAGATATCATCCGTTGCTTTCTGATAGATATGATGCGCAAAATGATCAGGTTGCAAAAATATCTTCCACAAATGTGGAATAGCGATGGATTGATGATGCCTTGTAACGGCAATCTGTTGAGCATCTCCCAAAGCTTGTTGCAAGGTCGTTGTCATTTTTTCGATATTCACTAATGGTCACTCCTTTAATGTCTATGTTTTATGATATTTTTAGACACATTAAATAATTTTCTTCAAATTTTTAAAGATTTTTTGCTTTTGGTTAAGGTGTAATATCATGATCAAACGCACTTATTAGCCAAAAAGCATCGAGCTAAATCGCTCTACAACGCTATTATACCATTTAGTCAGTAAAGGTCAATTATTTTGACTTCTTGTTACTAGATACTCATCCTTACTCGCTTTTGATTATTACTAATCGTCATCATGATCTCATTTTACATGTCACTAGCATCTATTGCTAAATAAATCAACGGGATTGCGTTACAATAATACTATTATAAGCCTTTAGGAGGAAACAATATGGTAACCAAAAATACAGTAGCTAAACAGACGGTAGAACCCTATGACTACCAAACACTATATAAATTGACTTCTCTGAGCCAGCCTATAACAATTGGGGCAAAAACAATCGTGGTGGCATCAAGACCTAATAAAGAGAACAATAGTTATGACAGTCAAGTTATTGCCATCAACAAGCTCACCCAAGAGATCACCCCACTGAGTGCAGCTGAGAAACTGAATACGGCTATTCAATTAAGTCCTAATAAAAGAAAATTAGCCTACCTGACAACAGCCAGTAAAAATGGACAGGCTCAATTGGCAGTTATCAGCTTGAACGGTGGACACAACCAAATCATCACAGCATTAGACGAAGGCGTTTCAAGTTTTCTTTGGGGTAGCGATAGCAACAGCTTTTACATCACTTGTTCCAGTAAAAGAAACGATGGACAGTCAAAAGAGTGCTCTAGCACCTCAACAATCACTAAAAAAGTTACTAGTGCTACTAGCTCAAACGATAGTTCTGACCATAAAAATGACTCAAAAAAAAGAGCCCCCCACAACTTCTGCAGATTTTCCACACTTAAATCGCTATCAAAAACTACTTTATAAGATTGATGGTGTTGGGGTATTACCACAAGAACATGATTACTTTATCAAAAAAATCACCTTACCAACTGAAACACAATTGGTATTTCAGTCCGATAGAGACAATCACCTTCAAATAGAAACGCTTTACTCTCAAGAATCGTCATTTTCACTCGATTATGCTTCTCATGACGAAAGCTTCTTTTTGCTTGGCGATGACCTAGATCCGGATGATGAAACGTCTTTTGGAAATACAGTTTACTACTACAATACAAAGGATAAAAAGAAAACTAGCTTGACTACTAGTCTCCCTAAAGGAAGTTTTGCTTTTGGCGATATCAATGACAGTGAGGATGATATCCTGTTAGTCGGAAATGATTTCAAGTACCAATTTGTTTCTCTAAATCGGATATACCGCTATCACCTAGAGACAAAAGAATTAACACCACTCACGGATTCTGATAAAGAAGTCGTTGATACTGTGGCAACTGATTTTCAGCAACAAACTGATGGTAAAGTCGTTACCTTTATCGATGACAGTCACTTTATTTATACTACGAGTGAAACTGGGTTAGTTAACCTGTACCTGGGGAACTTAGAAGGCAAAAATGAGATGGTTATCAATGATCATGGACATATCACTGGCTTTTCAGCTCAACTAGTCGATGGTAATTCTGATACTACAGATACTGCTGATACTGCTGATAAAACTGATAAGACTCATAAAATTCACAGTGCTAATAAGACACTTCAAATTGATTACACCTATTCGAACCAAACGACGCCATCTCAATTAAAACACTACCGTGGCGATCCAACTCGTTTAGTAACAGTATTTGATCCTAATGAAACAGTGTTAGAACATCAATTATTGAGCCATTCAGAACATTTCCATTACTCAGGTGCTGATGACTGGTCTATAGAAGGATGGTACCTCCCACCAGTTACCTTATCTACTACTGAAGAGACTAATGAGAGTGATGAGAGTGATGACAAGCAGACAAAACACCCCGCCATCTTATATATCCATGGTGGACCACAAGTTAATTATGGGGAAAGTTACTTCCATGAAATGCAATCGCTAGCCCAAAAAGGGTATGGTGTCATACTTTTAAATCCACGAGGTGGTAATAGTTACGGTCAAGAGTTTGTAAAGGCAATTCTTGGCGATTACGGTCATAAAGATTACGAAGACTTGATGCTAGGTGTTGATGCAGTCCTTGAGAAGCATCCTGAAATTAATCAGAATGAGCTACATGTGATGGGAGGAAGCTATGGCGGCTTTATGACTAACTGGATTGTTGGTCATACAAATCGATTCAAACGTGCAATTACCCAACGTAGTATCTCTAATTGGATCAGCTTTTATGGTACCAGTGACGTTGGTTCCTTCTTTGTTGAATACCAACTACAACATGACTTAGAGGATTATGAAGAACTCTATCGGATGTCGCCTATCAAATACGTAGCAAACATTAAGACACCAACATTAGTCATGCATAGCTTAAACGACTACCGTTGCCCTATAGAACAAGGAGAACAATTCTTTACCTCATTAAAAAGACATAATGTTGAAACAGAATTGATTACCTTTCCACAATCGAGTCACGGACTATCGCGAAACGGCTTACCAAACCTGCGCGTAGAACGCTTCCATGAAATAATAGAATGGTTGCAGAAATAGAGGTTGTTCATGGAGTGGTCAGCTTTGAGAAATAAGGAAGTCTATCCGAAAATACGCACTTAAATTTTCGAGAGAGGATGACTTATTTACGAA
>NZ_ATXL01000005.1 GCF_000421665.1 Bavariicoccus seileri WCC 4188
TGAACGACCAGATAGCGTTAATGAACGAACTGAGATTGGTCATTGGGAAGCAGATACAGTTGCAGGTCAAACTGGTAAAGCGTGCTTAGTAACGCTAGTTGATAGAAAATCTAGGTTATTACTAATCGGTAAATCTGAGAAGAAAGCTTCTAAGCCGGTAGTTGACCAAATGATTAAATTACTACAAGGTATTGATTCTAATTTTTGTAAAACCATTACACCTGACCGTGGTAAAGAATTCAGTCAACACGTCCGATTGACTGAGGAATTAAATAATACGCAAATTTATTTTCCAGATCCTCATGCCCCTTGGCAAAGAGGATCTAATGAGAATACAAATGGACTCCTTAGAGAGTACTCACCGAAAGGTGTTGATTTGACAGATGCAACTGATGAAGAGATACAAGGTTGGGCAGCGAAATTAAATACACGTCCCAAAAAATGTTTGAATTGGAAAACACCTTATGAAATCTTTTATAAAACTGTGTTGCACTTAATTTGACAATTTAAGATGAAAAAAGACCAACATCTAACAAATTGGCCTCATGCAACTTCCGACTTAGATTATTCTAATATAAAATGAATAAGTCATCAACACTTTTGTCATATTATTTTAAATATTAGTTTTATTCAGTATGCTTAAAATAAATAGACACATTAACTATTTATTGAATTTCTCAAGGTCCTGCTTAATTTGTGAAGTTGAGATTTCAGGTGTCCGTGGTAAATAGATCACTGTAGCATCGGTTTTTTCTTCAATAAAGTCAAATTTACCAGCCCAATCATCTCCCATGACAAAGGTGTCGATATGGTACTCTATAATGTCAGAAACCTTTTGTTCCCAACCATTTTCAGGGATTACTAAGTCTACATAACGAATGGCTTCTAGCAATTGTTTTCTCTTTTCAAAGTCGAAGTAACACTTCTTTTGTTTTTGATTCCAATTGAATTCATCGGTTGATAAAGCTACTACAAGATAGTCGCCATATTGTTTTGCCCGACGGAGTAGATTGATGTGTCCGTAGTGTAGAAGATCAAAAGTTCCATATGTAATAATGCGTTTCATTGTGTTGCTCCTTTATGATTTTTATGTTATCTATACTACTATTTTTTAAATTTAGACATTTCGTCGCAAATAACTCTTTTAGGCGCTAACTCCATTTGTAATTACTCTGCCACGATTTGTGCGAATCCTTGTTGTAGTTGTTGGTTTTCCGTTGGACTGAAGTAAAGGTTAAGGACTTGTGGATCATTTCCTTGGTTTTGAGCCGTTACTAAAACGACTGGTTGGTCGTTGTAAATCGTAAATAAGTAGAGATAGGGTTCAGTGGTTTGTGGATTATCAATATTGGCATAGATAGCAACGACGTTATACGTATCTTTTTTGGTTGGGTCTTGTGTCCAGTCTGCAGTGACTGGTTGTTCATCTACTTGGAACTGAATGTCGGATTGACTCATGGCATCTGGAAATGTCACACCATACCAGTCCAGTTTTTCCTCATCTGTATAGGCATCATAGAATTGTCCCATACTCTTTTCCCAGTCTTTTATAAACGCGTCGAGTTTCTGCTTTTTACTGTCATTCCAATAAGGATTTTCTTCTTTCTCTCCAGAGTCATCCTTAGAGTCGTCAGAGTCGTCTGTTGCTTCATCTGATTTATCAGAGGACTGGTCATTATCTTCATCTTTATCAGAAGCCTCATTTTGATTATCCGACTCATCAGACGATTGATCATCCTTTTTTTCAGCTGTTTCTACCATGATAGGGTCCGTATCTTCATTCAAGGTTTGTTCCCTTGGTTGACAGCCTGCTAGTAGGCTAATAAGTGTTATTCCTATCATTATCAGAAGATGGTTGTTTTTTAAAGTCGTCATCCTATGCCTCCTTAAAAATCCCTCAACTACTTCAATCAGTGTTATAACATTTCTTTGAAAGACTTCGCGCCTTTGTCCTCTATCAATATTTTCCGACTGATAAAGTTGTAAAGCATCACTACAACAGTAGCAATCACCTTAGCTAACATATAGTAAACTCCTGCTTTCTCTACGAACACCCACATCAATAGGTTATTGATCACTAATCCCACTGCACTTAAGATAGTGAACAGAAGCAATTCTTTTGTTTTATTGGTTTTAGCGGTAACAAAGACCCACTTCACACTCAGAATGTAATTGAAAATGACTGATGCCAAAAACGAGATCGTACTCGACACCAAATAGTTGATGCCTAGGTATTCAGTCAAGACATATAATACACCAAAATCTATTAACGAAGCGATGACACCCACCACGCCAAACTTCATCAGTTGTTCAATCAATTTTTTCATTCAGTATTAGCCTCATTCATGTTTTAGATCTCATTGCTATTTCAGATCTTTCAATATTCCTGTAACGATAGATCATATCTCTTTTTCAAGAGTTACTTGCTTCATTGTTCTGCCACGATCTGGCCAAAACGTAATGGTCATGAACCAGGCGAGCACAAATAGCCAACCAATCACCGTTATTATAACAGATTCTAGAAAACCACGTGGGGAAATGTACTTGACAGTTAGTTCATTAGTACCCACCTGTGGTGTCACAGCAACTGTTCCTACTGGAGATAAATCGTATTGACCTGAAACTAACTGATGTCCGTTGAGAAATAGCTCCGTATCTGCATATTTGAATACTGGAACATCGGTTTGAACAGTATCCGTTGCCGTCCAAGTAATCATCAAATCGCCACTAGGCGAAATAGTTTTTTCAAAGCCCTTCTGGCTTTCAAAAATGTAGGCTTCATAACCACGATAATTGTTATTAGGACCTTTCCCTATAATCGGGATATAATCTGGCGTTGATTTTTGCCATAGCTGTAATAACTCATCTAAATCAGTGCTATAAGCAGAAGCTCTAACCTTTTCTCGATCATCATCTAGGCGAACATGCAATGATAAATAGTTGCCTAAGTCCTTTTGATTCCAGTACTGCAAATGCTGATAATTGGTCCACATGACTTGGAGCATCGCACACAAGCCACCTATCGCAAAAATACGGACAACTTTCTGGGTCTGCCACTCAAGATCCGACATCCCAAGAGCAAGACTATAAAATAGTAACACTGTAAATGGAACAAAGAAACGAAACGGAAATTGAATTAGCCTAATAAGTGGCACTCCTGCATTCAGAATCTCATTCCACGGCACAATCGTTGTTGACAGCAACAAGAACACTAAACTAATACCAATAGCCGTCCTATTCGTTACAGTCGTCTTAGACCACGACCCAATCGATACGGCAACCCATAACGCAAATAACACCAATAAAAAATAAGGTGTCACTAACCAATAGAGATTCCCCACATTGACTGCTGTCGAATTCATGTCATCATTTAAGAAAGGCTCAGCCAGAGTGTTGTTTGAGTAGATTTGAAAATAACTCACAATAATATTAGCTGTTAGCACAATAAACAATGCAATAGATTTCAATAAATCAAAAAGCAGCTGAATACGTTCACCCTTATTTGCAGTCACCCAACAGACAACAAAAAAACCAGCATAAATCAACACAAGTTGTAAACTAGTAAATAGGTGAATTTGAAACATGGCGGCTACACCAACACCGATACTAAACCAGTTCAGTTTCTTGTGCTCCATCATCCGTTTAATTGGCATCAAACACCACGGTAAAATAGCAACACCCCAGCTAGTAAAACCTTGACGTTGTATCCAGTACTGAATACAAAACGTCGTCATGAAAATGAGAGCTAACCAGAAAGAGTACCACTTCTTATGAGTTGTCTTCCTAAGCAACTGAAACATCGAAATCCCGGATAATACATACAGACAAAAGTTTGAGAGCACCTGATAATTGAACCAAGTCTTTGCTAACAAAAGAATACCGCCTTGTATATAAGCCATTATTGGCCCATACAAGGCGTTGACAATCCGACCAGATTGACTAAATCCAAACATCGCAATAAAATAATCAATATTTCTCGTTTTCAACTGCATCGCCGTATCGTAGAAACGATTAAAGTGAAAAATGATGTCTGATCCCATAATCATGTTTCTCGTAAATAACTGTGGGAGTAACAGGACAATGGCAACACCTATGATCCCTAAGTAGGGATTTTTTAACTTCTTAAGCATGTGAATTTATCCTCACTCCTGTATCCCTATATCTTTTTTAATTCTTATGACTCTTTATTACTAATTTATTCATTAGCTACTACCATTTACTGCTAGTATCCTCATCACTTTTTTCTTTGATGATATAGTTAGGACGTCTCTTAGTTTCAAGGAAAATTTTGGAAATATACTTCCCAATAATCCCCAACGACAATAATTGTAGACCTCCAACAAACAAAACGATGGTCACTAATGATGGCCACCCACTCGTTGGATCACCAAAGACTATCGTCCGAATAATGATATAGATCATTGCAATTCCCGAAAAAAGACAGGCTAATGCTCCCATGACAGAAGCAATATTCAAAGGCATTTCAGAGAAGTTGATGATACCGTCAATAGAATAGCTGAACAAACTCCAGAAATTCCATTTAGAAGTTCCTGTAGACCGTTCGACATTATCATAAGCGATATACTCCGTCTCAAAACCGACCCATTCAAATAAGCCTTTTGAAAACCGATTGTATTCTGTTAGAGATAGAATAGCATCTACCATCTGACGTGTCATCAACCTAAAGTCCCTTGCACCGTCGACCATTTTGGTAGAACTGATTTTATTGACTATTTTATAGAAGAGTTCCGCAAAAAAGCTTCTGATAATAGGCTCGCCTTCACGCGTATCACGACGAGTAGCAACACAATCAACATTTTTGGTCGTGATGATGTCATACATTTTGACCAGTAACTCGGGTGGGTCTTGTAAATCAACATCCATCACAGCGACATAATCGCCCTTAGCTTCCCTTAACCCTGCAAGGAGAGCAGCTTCCTTACCGAAATTACGAGAGAATGAAATGAACCTAACCCCCTTTAAATCCGTAGAAGCCTTTCTTAAAACCGATAGTGTATGATCAGTGGAACCATCATTGACGAAAATAAATTCAAATGGCTCAGACACCTGATGCCTTACAGGTGCAATTGCTTTTAAATAAAATGGAATTGTCTCCTCTTCATTATAACAAGGAATGATAATTGAAATCATAGTCTTCCTCCTACAATAGATAAGTGTATTGTAGCACAATCGATTTCATTTATATAAGGGTTTCAATTAAACAAAATTTGTCAATATATAATATTTATATCATTTTTACCGAATAACTTATTGGTGATTTTACGCAAAAAACCATCTATAAAGGAGACTATTAGTCTAATTTATAGATGGTTCTCTGTATTATTTAAATATATCTAAATAATATGGTGTTCCACATTAATAAACAATAACTTGAGTTCCCTTAGGAAACGCATCGTATAAAGTTCTCATAGCTGATATTGGTGTATTCACACACCCATGTGAGCCAAAACCTAATTTATATAAGTTGCCTCCATACCCATTCCATTGCCAAGAAGAATCATGTATACCATACATATTGTCAGAAGTAAAAGGAATCCAGTATGAAACATGCGAACGATAATTCGCACCGATTAAATAAGTATTCCTTGTTTTTCCCCACTCTATTTTGAAATTCCCAGTGACAGTTGGTGAACCAGGCTTGCCCGATATGATTGGTGTGTCAACGATGGTTTTTCCACCTTTTACACCCCATGTACGTTGTTTTGCGAGACTAACCAGGATAAAATTACCATTTCTCAGACCGTAGCGTTTGCCGTTTTCTAAATATATCATCCCATTACTAGTGTACCAACCAGTACTATTTTTTGTTCCATTACTGTTTATGTAACCCTGCCACTGTCCCTTTTCATTATAAAGTGAGTAATAAGTATACCCATTCATATGATGGTACTTTCCTTTTACTGTATAAACTTTATTATAAACTTGAGAACCACTCTGTCTAACTTCCCATTGAAAATTTTGGTAAACTTGATAATTTTTCCCATGAATGATAACCTTTTTGTTCTCGTGAATCCATTTTCCTTGCGCACCATCGACATTAGCGGTTGCATTTGAATTAATATATCCCTGCCACTTATTATTAATATCATATAGCGAGTAATAAGTATACCCGTTCATGTGGTGGTACTCGCCTTTTACTTTGTACGTTTTATTTTTGACTGTCTTTGAGGACAATCTTGTTTTCCAAGAGAAATTACTATAAGTTTTATAGTTTCCATTAACAATCACATATATATTGTTTCTAATCCAAATTCCTTGTCTACCATCCGCAGTTGTAACAAATTTAGAATCAATATAACCAATCCACTTACTGTCCTCATAAAGGGAGTAATAGGTAATGCCATTAATATGATTATATCTACCCTTAACTAAATAAGTTTTCAGGTAATGATTTCCGCCCACAGTTTTTCCAGAAGTAAAACCCCTTCTAATTACAGCTTTATTACTAGTAACACTAACATAGCGTTTATCAGCTATCCATGGACCTTGTGCACTCCCGATATCCACTACATCTTTACTATTAACATAGCCGTCCCATTTACCATTACTATCATACAATGAATAGTATGTAATTCCATTGATATGTTCATATTTTCCAGTAACCTTGTAGCCTTTATTAAAAACATCTGTTGACTTTCTTCTAATGGCCCAGTTAAATCCTTGGTATATATCAGAATTATTAGAGTTGATTCTAACATACAGATTTTCTCGAATCCATGAACCTTGTAACACCATCAAAGCATTATCTTCATTTACCCAACCGATAGCTTCATCAGAGTCAGATTTAAAGATTTGAACATATTTATTCTCAGTGGATGTATCTTGATATTTTATAGTCAATGGCATTTTGGTCAATTCTGCCATGTTTAAATTTTGAACTTGTTTCTTATCTTCTCGATAACCTGGTAAATCGTATACTTTTACCTGTTTATCTTTTAAGCGCAATTGGTATGGCGTTGCCACAGGAATGATGTTTTTATTTAATTCCAATAACTCGTTAGCTTTTTTAATTTTATCTGAATCTTCTGAAGTGCTCTCTTCATCTAATTTTGAATCTTCACTTTCTCCATCAGATTGATCATCATTCACTTGTTCTTCTTCTTTACCCTCGTCATCTATGGTATCTGAAGTTGAATCTTTTTTATCCTCAGAATTATCCACGTTTGAGTTCTCTGAATCTATACTAGTATTCTTGCCATCCTGATTCTCATCGGATACTTCATCTTCTGAATCGTGACTGTCATTTTGCTCCTTCGATTGATCGTTTTCTTGCTTATCTCTACTTTCATCTATATATTCTTCTGACGAGCCTTCATCGCTTTCAGATTCCCTTTCATTTGACTGATCATGATCATTTTTATCAGTCTTCTTACTATCACTATTTTGTTCCGTCTTGACATTATCATTCGTAGTGTCAGCGATAATCATTACAGGCTGATTGATCATTAAAAAGGTAGTTAGAAATAGAATCCCTTTAAATAAACGCGATTTATAGTTCATGAGAGTGACCCTCCTTTAAGCAATTTTATTATATCACTAGAATTATATCATAAAGAAACAACTTTAATCATAGTTTTATTATCTTTTTTAAAAGTTGATAGCGCTTTTTACTTACTAAGACCAAAAAGCGGGATATGAATCCATCACGGCTAAAGCATGACTTATAACAAAGAAAAAAATCGCTATTGAAGTTCAAATAATAACGCTGATCTATTCTCAAATTCTGGCACCATTTTGTAATGATCATCAATAAAACTAACCATAAAGTGGTTTAGTCTGGTATCATTCAATTGTTTTGATTCATAAACATCAGCGTTTATCAGAATAAATTTAGGTGAGTTATTTTCCATAGATTTTTTAAAGTCTTCTGCTATTTCAGTAAACTGTTCATAATTTAAACTTGGTAATACGAAGTAGCGGGAATTGGAATAGCGACCACTAACATTATAGAGATTTGCATCTATATTATGTACATAAATAGTGTCTTGATTATTAGAATTTTCATTTACAAAATTAGCCATTTGTTCCACGGATTGAGCATATTGATTAGGTTTGTACATATAACTAATTTTTTCTTTCCAGCCAATATAAAAAGGTTGAGATACTATCATTAATAGTAAGATGTATGCGGCGATTAATGCGGTACGATTTGCATTCAAACTTTTAATTACAACAGCAATTCCGTAAGAAGTATAAATCACTAGGATAGGCCACTGTGTCATCAAATAATGAAGATAATCTCTACCAGACAAAACTACTGTATAAGCATTAACCAAAAAATAGCTTCCAAAAATAAAATGTAATGTTATTTCAAGGCGATTCATCTGATTGGATTTAGTTTTTGCAATGAGGTAGTAAATATAGAGGCCAATGAATAAGTGACCTCCATATGTGATTATTATTGAAGAAAATGCCATTAATGTCCTGATTTTTTCAGCATTAGTTGATACACTAGCATATTTGAAATTTAAGACAAAAGTTTGATCAATCATTTCGGTCAACGAATTAGTCATTAAGCCATACACTAGGATTGCTATGAAGACAATTAATACACCTGTCAATACAAAAACGATTTGCCTAATCAGCAATCTATATTTTTTTGAATAAATAGCCCTTATTATAAATGCCAAGCTAAAAACAAGCCACACACTGACCATATTTACTCGTAAAAAGAAGGTCAATCCACCAAAAACGCCAACTACTATTAATCTTAAAATAGAACTTTTAGCTGGCTCAAGCCACATTAAACAGCAATTTTATAGTGCCCCAGAAATAAAGAACAATGCATACTCCTCGGAAAGATTTCCTCCTTGAAGACAAACCATCAACAAAGGAGTTGATACTAAAATTCCTAGAGCAGAAATCAATCTATCTTCTATTAATAGATTAAGTAAACGATATAAATAAATCAGACTTCCCATCAAAAAAAGTGCTTCAACAATGAATAATCCATATTGGCTGTCAATGAATTGAGCCACAAAGTTGATCATAAATAATATAATTCCTTTATGATCGTACATATCTAAATATGGAATCATGCCGTCAGAAATACCACGACCAAAGTAAATAAACATAGACGAATCATGTCTACTCAAAGCGTTAGATAATGGATTAGATGTAAGAGATAAACATAATAGAACAAGTGAACATGCAAGTATGAAAATATAGGCATGTTGCGTTATTCTTAAATTATACTTTTTTACCATCAACGTATTTCCTTCTATTCTAATAAATTTGTAGCACATTTACAGTCTAGCGTAAAACTGCTTGACTGCCATTTTGTTATAGTCGTAGGGATCAAATTTTTTGAATTTGACTGTCGAATTACTAACCTCTTCCATACCCTTTGCTAATCCTTCAGGAGTATTATTCTCAGTTAGTATCCCATACTTCCCATTTTCCAGCACTGTTCGACATGCTGGAATATCTGTCGATACAATTTTCATACCAAGAGTCATTGCTTCCAATAGTACCATAGGTTGCCCCTCGTACTTAGAGGATAATAAAAATACTTGGCATCTTTCCATGAATCTAAACGGATTACTTAGTTGCCCTACAAAAACGATAGAATTCATCAAGTTCAATTTTTTGGCTAATTGAACTAATTGTTCTCCCATAACACCACTGCCAATTATATATAATTTTGCGGATGATTGTTTTTTTAGAAATAGCGAAAAAGCATTTATTATCATTGATTGGTTCTTTTCAGGCGAAAGTCGACCCATTGTCACAAATGAAAGCGTATTTTCTGAAGGATAAGCTATAAAATCACCATCTGCATTAAATACTCCTTCGGAATAGTCATATTGAACAGATTTTTCATCACACCATTCCGATTTTTTTCCATCAGTTACCAATACTTTTACTTCTCCATTAATCAACTTTTTACGCTTTATTCCTAGTAATGAATCTGTTGATAAACATCCAATTTCTTTAGTACTAGTAATTTTCAAATTTATATTACTTTCAAAAACCGGTATCGAAAGATCCGTTATCTTCTCTAAACTGCTTGCAAAGACCCATCCGTTCGTTTCTTCGTCCGTGATAAAGGCGTAAGACTTGTCATTTAACAATTGGATCTTAACGACATTTACGATTGCTCCTTCTTTGATAGTAGGAGTCACATTTTTTTGATTAAACTTTTGTTGCTGGGTATTTTTGATCAACTCTCCTACTAGTTGGGATTCGTATCTAATCTTTGCATAATAGTCTACTTCTTGTAACTTTATTTCTTTTTTTTGCGACAGTATCTCTATTATTTCTTTGTATTTTTTTTGATTGTTCCATACTACAATAGGTGCTAGTAGTTTATTGAAGAGTAATTTAAAGAGTAAATTACCGGTTCTATTGAGATATTTACTACGCTTAATCGTACCTAGATGTACCCATCCTATTTTTTTCAGACCATAGGTAATTAATCCGTAAGACCCGTGATTTTCTGTTGATGCTATTTTTGTAATATGAACATACATGTTTCGAATAATTATAGAATTGATTATTGGATATGATTCTTTTTCCCCAACAGGTGCCGAATAGAGAATCGTATTTTCAGTCGCATTAATACTTCCATAAATATCGTCATCACTATATTGAATAGCATCCTTGCTAGCATTAACTAAATATTTGGAATTTACCCAACCTATATAAATATTGTCAGCTAACACTTTTGCGAATTTTTCGCCATTTTCATTCCTATAAGTAGCTATTTGCCTAATAGACTGTTCAGCATTGAGATCCATTAATAGTGATGCTGTATAATTTGGCATCTTATTATAAATTGCTACTTTATTAGTAGTATTAATCTCACTTAGAGTATTGGAAATTTCCAACCTTGTTTCTTTTCTTTCAAGAATCTCATTATCTTTTGAGTCATGCAGAATTTTTTCTGGTTCTATTGTGTTGATACAAACTTTAAATTTTTCACTGTCTGCATAACGTTCCAAATTATGTTTATTAATCTTATTAGTGCTTTCAGAAACGCTTAATAGTTCATCATATCTATCGTATACACTAAACATCCCTCTTAGATTGATTTTATGCGGTTTCTTACCATTAACAACTCTTTGGCTATCAGATAAGATATCACTGTGAAAGAAACATAATTTTTTACCACTCGAGGCCAATATGAGTTTAGTCTGATATAAACTATAGCCACTAAAATCAACTGTATCATCAAATTGGAGTTTTCCAAATAATCTTTTGGCTTCACGCTGGTAGGTGCTATTTGGATATAATTTTTTAAGTAAACCGTTTGCACCAAAGAAGTGGATAATTCTGTCAATATAAATTTCATATAATGAAAAATTAGGTCTACCAAACCGAAAAACGTAATGAACTTGTTGAGGAAGCCTATCGATATTATCACTTTTTATTTGACTATTGATTCCCCCTAAGAGGACATATACTTCATTTTGATCGTAATCAATATTGTGTAGTAAATTGATTGCACTAGTAGTTATACCATTGTTTAACATGCCACCAGGATAAAATAGTATTTTTCGTTTTTTACTAGCTTTTGATTCAATTATCTCACCACTATTCACAGAATTTTTGTTATTAAAAACTACGTCTACCACACGTTGACAGACTTTCCCATCTTCGTATCGAACAAACTGGTGTACATAAGAATTGTAGTTAGATGAAACATGCTCATCAGTGGAAGATATCTTCAGTATATTGTCCACGAGCTCAAAGACAGTATAACTTATTTTTCCTGGCAAACTATCTTCACTAAAGTATTGACCTCTTTCATCGTTATAGATATCGTCATCCCACATGTAAAAAAGAATTGGTTTCTTAGTCACAAGATAATCAAAGAAGATGCTAGAGTAGTCGGAAACCAGAATATCAACTAAGCTCATCAACTCATTAGTGTCACAAATATCAGGCACAAGGTAAGGTTTTAGTGCAGCATTCTCTTTGGCTTTGTTATAAACGTAAGGATGAACCTTGATCAACACATTATACTTGTGACCGACCTTATCTCTAACATAAGCCATTTCTTTAGCAATCTGATTCACATTATCAGTTGTGTTAGTTATCTGAGTTCCCTTCCATGTAGGGGAGTAAAGTAAAAGAGCTTTATGTTTATCATAAGTCAGTTTAAAGTGACTAAATAAATTGACCAGTTTTTCTGAATTATCCTTGAACATCAGATCTATTCGCGGATATCCTGTCTCAATTACTTTACCAGGATATCCACCTCTCAAGCGGTAGCTGTCAAGGTACATTTTGGTCGTATGAGAATTTGGACTAATCAAAAAGTCTGAGTGAAAGAAGTTTCTTACAATATTCTGAGAACCACTTTGCTTACCAGGAATATCAAATCCCATTTTTTTTAGTGGAGTCCCATGCCATGTATTGACATATGTTTGTTGTTCCTTTGCTGTAAAGTAAGGTTGAAAGGTAGCATTATTAAACAAATACTCTGCTTGAGCGAGCCACTTAACGTATTCTTTTGTATTACGTTCAACGAATATAACATTACTAAACTTGGAAAATTGATCCATAATATAGTGTATCTCTGGACTCTCTTGATAGCTCCAAATGTGAATGTAGTTTTCAAATTTTGGATTTTCTAACAAGTATAAGAAGATCGCATAAGGACTATCATTGATTGACTTACCGTCTCTACTTTCATAAAAAATAGTATTGGGCATAATTGGTAGCTTTTCATAGTAATGTCTGTACCAAGCTACAGTTCTCGAGTATGGGCTACCAATTCTCTGAGCGATTGGTCCGACTACTTCTCGGATTATCCTGTGCATTTTCGTTCTCTCCTTTCTTTTCATTCGTCATTTTTAAATTACCTAATATCAGTTCAGCTACTTTTTGTGATGCTATGCCCTTTTCCCAATTAGCTATATTATCAGTCTTTAACATAGACATAGTAGCGTTCTTCATTAAGATAGCTTTCAATTTACTTTCAAGGTCCATCTTACTTTCAGCGACTAATTGTTTATTCTCAGTGAAAATGTCAAAGTAGATACCTCGAGTACGATAAACATATTCGTTCCTGTCTGGCACATACAATATCACTGGCCTATCTAGTAAACTATAATCAAACATCACGGAGGAATAATCGGTAATCAAAATATCAGCAATCAATAACAGTTGATTAACATCTTCATAATTGGAAACATTGATAATATTACCGTCACTTTCCCCTTTGTAATCAGTCAAATAGTGGCCTCTAACCAACAAGACAGTATTTTTTACTAACTCCTTCTCCCATTTTCTAAAATCAATACCCTCATCAAAACGATACCGATTAGAATTAATTTGGTTATTATCACGCCACGTAGGACAATAAAGAACGATTTCCCGCTCATCTTGATCTAATAACCCAATATTTTCTTTTATTTTTCTCTTTAAATCCGCATTATTTTTTTCATTTATCAATATATCATTTCTCGGATAGCCACAACAAATCATTTTACCAGAATACTGAAAAGCTTCTTTAAAAATTTCCTTGCTATATGGGTTTGGTGCTAATAGGTAGTTCCACCGAGCACTTTCTTTTACAAAATCCCGACTATATTTCTCATAAGCTGACGGCTTATTATCCGATCTTACATCTATACCAATTTTTTTAAGAGGTGTACCATGCCATGTTTGTATATAGATCGTATCTTTTGACTTAACCAACCAAAGTGGTGTTCTTGTATTTATGACCCACACTCGGGCCCTTGGCATCAGTAAAAACCACCTGAGCGAAAATCTTGTCATATATGGGACTTCAGCATCAACAAAATCAGATTCAAAGCCCTTCTTGACACCCCAGATTAGTTCGAAATCACTTTTGTCATTTACTAATGATTGTGAAGATACTGACTTCCTTTCCGTATTTAAGGAAACTAATTGCTCATAAATAGCTCTTGGATTATCGCTATATTGACGCCCATGCATGCTTTCAAAATAAACAACTTCTTTTTTTGGAAACAACCCTATGACAAAGAAGCATAGGGCAACAAGTCTTTCAATCAATTGTTGGATTAGTATTTTCATAAGCATCGCTCGCTAAATAAAGTCCATAAATCTGGCTCTAAATTTCATGTGTAAGTGTGAACCTAAGGTTAGTAGTATTAGGGTGATTAACCAAAAAATCAGTGTTAAAGTCGGTTTCTCCCAAAACCATACACGATCTAGAAAGCTGTCTCTAAATCCATCGATGATATAGTAAAGGGGATTCAATTGTAAGATATTAACTATTATAGGAAATCTATTCCCTAAAGTCTCAATATTCCATATTGGTCCGGATAAGTAGAAAAGTAAGCGCAACACCGATTGTAACATGATGTGATAGTCTCTCACTAAAACGGTGATTGTTGCGTTTAGAATCCCGAATGAGAATAAAAACATAATCATACAAAAAAAATAGTAAATATACTGTATCCAATAAATGCTAGGCCTAATTCCAAAAGAAAACATCGATAGTAATAGTATGACCATCATTACACCGTAAGACACTAGGTTACTAGCTATGTTGATCGATGGCAAAATACTGACAGGAAACTTCATTTTCGAAACCATACCAACTTTATAATAAATACTATTTGAACCTCCAAGCAAACTTGCATTTATAAAGAACCATGCAATAATACCCACTAACATCCAAATAATATAAGGTGTTTGACCAGTTTCACGATCTTGTTGCGCCCCGACACCAAATACCAAATAATAAATAGCGATTTGAATCAAAGGATTCAACACCTGCCACAGCAACCCTAGGTAATGGCTTTGATAGGTTGCTTTATCTTCATATTTAGATACCCGCCTGATGATACCCAAATTCTGAAACTGTTCTTTTAACACTAGAATGACATTATTCACTATCACGTGCTCCTTTATCCTTCAAAAATCTAAAAAAATGAACCCATAACGCCTTAACCAAAAACACAGGCAACTCAAATGCGCGTTTAAACCGCTTCGGACTACTAAAAGACCGATACGCCCATTCCAAATGAGACTTAATAAAAAAATCTGGTGCCCGTTTAACCGCACCACCAATCACATCAAAACTACCGCCAACATCCTCAATTACTGGAACCGTCAACTTCTCCCAGTTACGGCTCAAAAACAACTCTTGCTTTGGAAAACCTAGCGCCACAAACAAAAAATCAGGATGGGCTAAATTAATCTGCTCCACAACTTCAGCTTCACCCGCTTCATGATAGCCATCAATATGCCCAACTATCTCGATATGAGGATAATCACGTGAAATCTGTTCAACTGTCTTCTTTAACACATCTGGGTGCGCTCCATACAAAAAAATACGATTATGATGACGATCAGCATAGGCTAACAACTGTAGCATCAAATCATACCCAGTGATACGGTCTGTGATAGTGCCCGTCGTCAATTTAGAAACAAGCACAACGCCAATACCATCTGGGAGTCGATGTGTCGACTTTTTAACGTATTCACAAACTTCGGGATATTTTGACGCATGCAACAAAATCTGAGGATTGACACTTGTCAAACGCATCTGCTTCCCAGCAGTCTTGTATATCGGAAGGTCCGAAAGAATTTCTTCATAAGATAGCTGATCGACAGGTAATCCTAATATGACTTCTGTCTTTCGATCCGTTGACATTTTGCCCTCTCCTACTTTCTGACTCTTGATGTAGCCAATCTTACTTACCCTAATTGACTAATCTATCTCATTCAACCATTCTTTGATTTTAGTCAGCAACCGTTTTGAGGCATGACCATCATTATATTGGTTCCACACAGCGTTAAAGTCCTTGAAATCTGTCCTTGTATGCAAGGTCATCGCTAGTAACAACTCATTAGTTGAATGAACAAGAGGTCCAGGTAATTCTTGATCAAATCCCGGTTGAATCCCCACTTTTTTTTCATACGCCTCTTGATCATACCAATAAAACAGTGCATTTCCATTTGGATTTGCAAGTGCATATTCAAACACTACTGAAGAGTAATCAGTGATTAACCATTCCGTGAGTGTCAATAACTGTGGTAAAATCGTTGGCTCATGATTGATTACTAAAAAGTCATCATCTTCTAACAACTGATCTTCAACTAAACGGTATAAGTCATCATCATGTGGATGGAGTTGAACGACTAATTGGTGTGTCTCACCAAAATTTTCTCTCATTTTTTGGACATCTAACGGAAAAGTCGTCACTGCTGTTTTACGGTAAGTCGGTGTATAAAAAATCAACGGTCGATCGGTTAACCCCAACTTTTTCTTCGTTTCAGTCGTCATTGTTAGACGCTTGTAATCGAAAAAGATATCTGTTCGTGGTGAACCGGTTTTCAAGAAGTGATTAGCACTCACTTCATAGCTTTCTTCAAATATCTCAGCCATCTTGTCTGAGCCAACAACGAAATAATCGATTGTATCATAGACGCGATGGAATCTAGCTTGCTCTGCTAACGTCCGTTTGACTGTTTCAGGATCTTCATAACCAAAGCATTTGATGGCACCGGTTGCATGCCAAAGTTCTATGACGACAGCGTGAGGATTTAGGTATTGTCTCTGTAAAAATGGCACATAATTATCGCACAGGACGATATCGGCGGTGATCAGTGCTTTGAAGGAATGATTCAAGAACTGAGGAGAGAATTTCAATGGATAGTCCTTATTCCGGTCTGAAATGACGATAAAATCAGCCAGTTCAGTGATTGCTGAATCCAGTTCGTCAATAAATCCCCTATCATTAGACGGAAATGTCTCTACATAGACGACTAATGGTCTGACTTTTGTCTCATTCAATTTACACCTATTTTGTTTGGCCATCAACTTTAGCAGCTGTTCATAGCCACCTTTTGCCCAATCTGTCATTCTAGCGTTCACCAATTCTCCACTCCTGTTGTAGCTGTGCCGTTGTTTCATTGACCACTGTTTCAGTGATCGTTGGCTCAGAAAGTGTTCCAAACAAGAACCCTTTCAACGATTTGCCATGTACCGTTAAGACCATCAATAGAATTAGGACCGCTGTCATCGCTAGTAATAGAATACGCGTTCCCCAAGCCATATTCTCACCGACATGTCGCTTGGAAAGTTCGGCCCAGTCTTTTTCTGAATGACCTTCTTTTATGGCAACGGCTTTCAAGTCTTCTAATTCGAAGGCTTTTTGTTTTTCCTTTTGGTCATCTTGGTATTTCTTTTGCTCTTTTTTGCTCAATTTTTTGAACCAAGCCAAAAACTTCTTGTATTCCGCCACCACCGGTTCCATATCATCAAACATTTTGATCTCGCCATAATTCATCCAGATTACACGATCACAAAGTGTTTCGATTTGCCCAATACTATGGCTGACGAAGAAGATGGTTTTTCCTTTTTCCTTAAACTCTAAAATCTTATCGACACACTTTTGATAGAAGGTCTCATCACCCACTGATAGTGCCTCATCGATGATCAGAATATCCGGATCATTATGGACCGCAATAGCAAAACCAAGTCTTGATCTCATACCACTTGAATAGGATTTGACTGGTTGATCAATGAAATCACCCAAGTCAGCAAACGACACAATATCAGCTGTTAAGTCATCGACTTCCTTATTGGTCATCCCCATCATCAAGCACTTTAATCGAATATTTTCGAGCCCGGTCAATTGATACTTTAAACCTGCACCAATCGCAATAATTGATGTTTCCCCATTAATCTCGACTGAACCAGTCGTTTCCGGAATGATGCCACTGATAATGTTTGATAATGTCGATTTACCAGAACCATTGATTCCAATCAGGCCAATCGTTTCCCCATCATAAACTTCAAATGAGGATCCTTTTAAGGCCCAAAATTTTGGAATTTGATGACTACTAAATTTGAATAATGCTTTAATTTTGTCAGATTTCTTTTTATAAAGATCGTACTCTTTAGTGACTAAATCAAACTTCACTTTTGGCAATTGCTTTACTTCTGCCACTTTCTGTTCACCTCATTAAATAACGTCGTTAGGTAGAATTATCCCCACTCTAAAGCTTTCACTATTATAACATAATTCCATTCCACTGCCTAAAACCACGGCATTATATCATTAAGTGTATCTTTGCCTAAAATGTATCTTTCTACTACCAAACATACTTGTAATAAACTTTACCTATGGGCTATATTAGTGATTTAAATTCTTTTTATTATCAGTTATAATAAACTAACGTAAACACGAGAAAGGAGATGCCTCATTTGGTCTCATTAGGCACGATCATTCGTCTATTTAGTTGTTTCATTATGGCAGCTATCTTAACACCTATTATTCGTTCAATTGCCCTAAGAGTTGGTGCAGTCGATAATCCGAACGCCCGACGAATCAATAAATATCCGATGCCTTCAATGGGAGGGCTTGCAATCTACATCCCATTTATGATCGGCATGTGGTTTCTTTTTCGACCAGCCATTCCAACAGCTTACTTAATGACCTTGACCTTGTCTTCTGCTATCGTCATTTTTACAGGAATCATAGATGATATATTTGAATTAAAGCCTTGGCAAAAATCGATTGGGATTGTTTTAGCAGCTATCATCTTTGCCTTAGGGTCAGAAGTGAGACTAGCCTTTATCAAAGTCCCCTTTATCGGGATCATCCATTTTGGATGGTGGGCAATACCACTCACCATACTCTGGATTTTCGCCATTACAAACGCCATCAACTTGATTGACGGCTTAGACGGCCTTGCAACGGGTTTATCTATCATATCGCTGACAACTATTGGGATAACAGCTTTCTTCTTTCTTCCGCCCGACAGTACTTACGTTCAAATAGCCATTTTTCTCTTAGTGGCCAGTGCTGCAGGCTTTATTCCTTACAATTTTTATCCAGCTAAGATTTATTTGGGGGATACTGGTGCTCTTTTTTTAGGATTTATGCTAGCTATCCTATCCTTAAACGGCTTAAAAAATACAACTGTTATCTCTTTGATCACTCCTTTGCTGATCCTCGGAGTCCCAATTACTGATACAATCTATGCAATCGTCCGTCGTTCTAGCAATCATAAATCAATCTTATCTCCTGATAAGATGCACCTTCACCACCGACTGTTATCTCTTGGTTTCACGCATCGTGGTGCGGTCATGTTGATTTATGCTCTAGCAATGATTTTTTCGTTTATCGCCTTACTCTATCGTTACGCTTATGGCGTCGGCCTTGTCCTCTTAACCATTGGACTACTTATTGGAGTCGAAATTTTTGTCGAGTTGATTGGCATCACTGGTGAAAACTTTCAACCCCTCATGTATCTCTTTAAATTTGGAGGAAACAAAGCATTCCGTGATAAAGAAATTGCTAAACGAAAAAAACGAAAACAAGATAAGAAAAAACGCCAAAAATAGTAACCATCTGAAATCAGACGGTTACTATTTTTGATGTACCTTACTTTCTATTTATACTACTATCATTTTACTTCTTCTTACTTCTTACTTCTTCTTACTTCTTACCTCGTCTTACCTTTTTTCTTACTTTTTTCTTACTTCTTTTCTTATTGCTTACTGCTTATTTCTTACTAATTATATCTTATTGCTTACAGCATATTTCGACTTATTTTTTGTTTCTTATTGACTACTTTTAGCAGCGACATAAGCATCAAATGTGACAACAGCTACTGGCGGATATAGTTCGAGTAGCACCATTGCTGCAGCATCCGTACTATCGATTTCTAATCCAAAAGACTCAAAGCGGTTTTTTAAATGTCCCATAATAGTTGTCACAAATACACCAAAAGCTTCTTCATCTTCTTTAAAATTGACGTACCCTATCTCAAGCTTTTTCTTGTCCGTCGTGTCATAGGTGGTCACAAAGGTCGTCAAGTCGTCATGACTATAGACATAAGAATATGTCATGTCTAAATGATCAAGCATCACGTTGAACCATTCTTCTTTGGTCATATCGGCATTCATCGGACTCACTGATTCATGTGTGGAACGATAATGCTCTAGTAGAGCATTCTTAACCGTCACGAGTTCATCAGGTGACAGGTCAGCCCATGACACAAGCGGCAACTTGTCAGCATCTGAAAGATCAGGGATTTGTTCTGGTGTCACATCATACTCCCAACACCGGCGTTTCAAGGCAAAACCATGTGCTCTCAAAAATCCTACAGCAGCTTTATTGTCGGCATCCACTGACCGCATCAATGGTTGAGTCACCTCTTTTTTTAGCCGATCGATAATCTCAGAACCAATATGTTCTCTTCTAAAATCGGGCACGACATAGATAAAAATCTCATCACAGTAAGGATGGTAACGATTCTCCCAAGTGACACCGTATCCAATTTGAGTTTTATTTTTGGCGACAACGATTTGTTTGATCGTTTCTGGACGACAGGGTAAGGTTTGCTTTAATAAAGGATCCAGTTGTTCATCTAGTGCTTCTTTAGCAATTGCAACGTATTCAGTCATGTTACCTCATCTAATTTCTATTTATTTCTATTACTAAATTACAGTTGAAAATAGTCGATTAATTCATCTTTTGGGACGCCTGATGCCAAGAGCACAATCAGTTTGATTCGCGCTTTGACACCGGTCAGACCTTGGGTAAAAATGACACCCATTTGATGGAGTTGCTTTCCGCCCCCAGGATAATCATAAACATCTTCAGTAACACCATTGAAGGCTCTAGAAACCATCACAATCGGAACGTGCTTAGCGATTAAACGACCTACTGCAGAAACGGTTTGCGGCGGTAAATTACCCGCACCTAGTCCTTCAATAACTAAACCATCATAACCAACTTGATCGACAATAGCAAACAAACTATCATCCATTCCGGCATATGCTTTTAAGAGTGCTACTCTCGGTTCGACAGTAAAAATAGCATAATGTTCCTGCCGGACGAGCTTTTGAAAATAGATCACTTGGTCCTTCACAACTAGACCAAGTGGCCCAAAGGTTGGGGTTTGAAATGTTGCTAAATTAGTCGTATGGGTTTTGGTCACATAGGTGGCACTGTGAATCTCATCATTCATGACAACTAGAACACCTGCTTTTGCAGACTGGTCACTCAAAGCCACAAAAAGAGCGCTTCTTAAATTTGATAGCCCATCTGAACCGATCTCATCGCTTGATCGCATAGCTCCCGTCATAACAATTGGAATCGGCAAATCACAGGTCAACTCGAGAAAGTAAGCTGTCTCCTCTAACGTATCCGTCCCATGGGTGATGACGATACCATCAAAATCCTCATAATGGTCATTGATGAATTGACTCAATAAAAACATATGATCGATTGTCATATGAGGGGATGGCAGATGGAAGATGTTCTCAATTGTAAGGTCAGCAAATTGACTAAATATTCCGGCAGTTTCGTTCAGAGGATTGCTCGATAAAGGTCCCACTTTACCAGTGGTCTTATCTTCACTCATCGCAATTGTCCCACCAGTATGGATCATCAAAATTTTCTTTTGCATTGTCAGTCAGCCTCGACGACTAAGACGTCATCGCCGTCGCCTACTAAGACGAGGTCAACGAGATTATTGAATAATCCATGCTCTACAACCCCGGTAATATGGTCCAACTCATCAGCTAATGCTCTCGGGTCGTCGATTCGTCCGAGTGCGAGATCGATAATATAGTTACCATTATCGGTCAGAATAGGGTCTCCCTCTACATTTCTCAAATGAGGTTCATAGCCTTTTTCTCTGAAAAGACGTAGTAAATGAGAATAACCATAAGGAATGACCTCTACTGGCAACGGAAATTTCCCTAGTTTCTCGACCATCTTACTGCTATCGACGATCCAGATGATACGATCTGATTGCATGGCTACGATTTTTTCTCGTAACAGTGCTGCTCCTCCACCTTTGATTCCACAAAAATCGGCGCTGATCTCATCGGCCCCGTCGATTGTCAGATCGATCTTTTCGACCTCATCAATCGTTTTCACTGGAATCCCTAACTGTTCGGCAAGAGTCGTCGTCGCATCAGAGGTTGAAACACCTACCAATTGAAGGCCCTCTTCCTTGACTCTTCTTCCTAGCTCTAAAATGAAATAGTATACAGTAGACCCTGTTCCTAAGCCAACCGTCATGCCGTCTTCAACATAAGCGGCTGCCTTGATACCTACAGCTTCCTTGCTGTTCATTCCTGTTCCCCCTAACTGATTAATACATTTTGATTTCCAAGAATAAATCGTTATATTCCCCTGTTTTATCTACTCCTATATTATCATAAACTTCTAGCCTTTTTAGCAATTCATCGTCAGGATAGAATTCTGTTTGACTCGTTATCTCTTCTGGTAATAGTTTCTTGGCATCAGCATTAGGGGTTGCATAACCGACATATTCAGCATTTCGAGTTGCAACATCAGGCCTTAGCATAAAGCTCATAAAGTCATAAGCCCCATCTACATTTTTAGCTGTTTTAGGAATAACCATGTTATCAAACCAGAGATTACTCCCTTCTTCAGGAATCACATAGTGGAGGTGTTCATTTTGATCCATCATCTCTGCTGCCTCCCCGGAGAAGGTCACGGCGATCGCAGCTTCTTCTTGGACCATGTACATCTTAATCTCATCTGCAATAACTGCTTTGACGTTTGGCATCAGTTGTTCCAATTGCCCTGTGACTTGACTCAAAACAGACGACTTGGTCTCATTTAACGAATAGTGGTTACGTTGTAGTCCGATACCAAGTGTTTCTCTTGCACCATCAATCAAAAGGATACTATCTTTGTATTCTGGTCGCCATAAATCGTCCCATTTTGTCAGCTTATCGCCATCGACCATCTTATCGTTATAGATCATGCCAAGCGTCCCCCAGAAATAAGGAATCGAATAGGTGTTGCCTGGATCAAATGACAGATTTTTGAACCGATCATCGATATGGTCAAATCCTTCTATCTTGTTATAGTCCAAAGGTACCAATAGGTCAGAATCGATCATTTCACTGATTTTATACTCAGATGGAATAGCAATATCATAATTCGTTCCACCTTGTTTGATTTTGGTAATCATTGCTTCATTGGAGTCAAATGTCTCATAAACAACTTGGTAGCCGTACTCAGCTTCAAACTCTTTGATCAACTCGGGGTCGATATAATCTCCCCAATTATAAATAATCACTTTATCTTGACCTGCTGATGGCGAGCTTTGAGCAATTACCGATTTGAGGCCAAACAACACGAAAACTAGCGCGACTAACGCCGAAAATAACCCAGCTAATTGTTTCATTGCAAACTCCCCCCAACGATCATTCTATTGGCTTTATGATGTCGTTTCTTTTGAAGGAAGAAATTTCCTAATACAAGTGCCAAAGATACGAAGAAAATGAGCGTACTTAAGGCATTGATTTCAAGTGATACACCTCTTCTGGCTCTGGAGAAAATCTCAACAGATAGCGTAGAAAAGCCATTACCCGTCACAAAGAACGTCACCGCAAAATCGTCAAGGGAATAGGTAAAGGCCATGAAAAAGCCGCTCAAAATGCCTGGCGTAATGATCGGTAAGATAATTCTACTCAAGATCTGTCGGCTATTAGCCCCTAAATCCCTTGCTGCAACGATTAATGACTGATTCATTTCCGTTAATTGTGGCAATACCATCAAAACAACGATAGGAATATTAAAGGCGATATGCGACAGTAATACTGAGAAAAAGCCCAGCTGAAAGCCAACCATTGTAAATAAGATCAACAAACTTGCCCCGATGATAACATCAGGCGACACCAACAAGACGTTGTTCAGATTCAGGGCAACTCGCCTCGTCCGTTCATTCTTTAAATAGTAAATCACTAAGGCGCCCAATGTACCAATGATTGTCGCAATAGTGGCTGAAATGACAGCTAGGATCACTGTATCTATCATGATGCCAAGTAAACGACTATCGCTGAACAAAGCACTATAATGATCAAGCGTAACTCCTTCAAAATGATTCATGGTCTCACCACTATTAAAGGAATAGGCCATCAAAAACAAAATGGGAGCATATAAGACTAGAAAAACGATGACAAGATAAAAAGAGCCAAATTTAGTGTTTTTACGTGTCATTAGTGACGCCCCTTTCTTTGCGTGGTCAACCGCATCAAAATGATCATCATGATAATCAAGACCACACCGATAGTTGACCCCATTCCCCAATTTTGCGTTACTAAGAAATGTTGTTCGACAGCTGTCCCTAGAGTGATCACACGGTTACCACCAATCAATCTCGTCAACATGAATAAGGATAAAGAGGGAATGAAGATAGCTTGCACTCCGCTTTTGATACCGCTCATCGATAATGGAATGACTATTCTAGTCAAGGTTTGCCACCTGCTAGCACCGAGATCGCGACTAGCTACAATGTAGGAGTCACTAATATCATCGATGGCATTGTAGACTGGCAAGATCATGAACGGTAATTCGATATAGGCTGCTACCAGAATAAAACTCGTATTCGTAAATAAAATTTGTTGAGGTCCCACACCTAAGAAGGTCAAAAATTGATTGACAGAGGCATCATGACTGAAGATGCCAATAAACGCATAAGCCTTCAGTAAAATATTGATCCAAGTTGGTAAGATCAAGAGTAACAACCACAACTCCTTATGCTTTGTTTTTTGTAAAAAGTAGGCTGTAGGATAAGCAATCACTAGGGTGACTACTGTGATGATAGTTGCAAATACGATTGAGTTGAAAGTCATTTTTAAGTAGGTCCAGTTTGTAAAATACGTCAGGTAGTTTGCAAGTGTTGCCGTGCCATCTATGGAGAAAAAAGATTGATAAAAAATCAGTGCTAAAGGTGCAATGACAAATAAAAGTAGCCATAGCACATAGGGAATCGCAGCAAACTGCCTAAAAGTCTTCGTCACGACTATCGTCCTCCTTCGCATATTTATCCAAGCGGTGATAGAACGCTTCTTCTGTTTCGTTGTAACGCATCACATGAATAGCTTGCGGTGGAATGATCAATCCAACTTGCTCTCCGACTGGTGCTTGTTGCGTTGAATGAATAATCCACTCTTGCTGATTCTCGTCATAACAAGAAATTTCATAATGGACCCCACGGAATAGTTGAGAATCGATTTTAACAACTACCTGTCCGAGTTCTTTTGACGTGATTTCAATATCCTCTGGACGAATGACAATCTCAACTTCCTCATTGGCAGGTATCCCCGCATCGAAACACTCGAATTCTCGTCCAGCAAATGAGACACGGTAATCCTTGATCATTGTAGCTTTCATGATATTGCTCTCACCAACAAAATCCGCTACAAAATGGTTGATAGGCTCATCATAGATATCAAGTGGCGTGCCACGTTGCACGATTTTCCCGTTAGAAATGACAAAAATATCATCACTCATCGCTAAGGCTTCTTCTTGATCATGAGTGACAAAAACAAAAGTGATCCCTAGACGTTGTTGCAAATCACGTAATTCATATTGCATCTCCGTCCGTAGCTTCAAATCTAACGCAGATAATGGCTCATCCAATAATAAGACCTCTGGTTCATTGATGATAGCTCTAGCAATCGCGACCCGTTGCCGTTGCCCTCCCGACATTTCTTGAATATGACGGTCCTCATAACCCGTTAGCCGCACCATTTTCAATGCTTCCTTGACCCGTTTTGCGATCTCTCCCTTTGCTACTTTTTTGATAGATAAACCAAAACCCACATTTTCGGCCACAGTCATATGAGGGAATAGCGCGTAATCTTGAAAAACCGTATTAACCTTACGCTTATCAGGCGGTAAATCTGTGACATTTGCCCCGTTTAACGTAATCACTCCACCATCACTTTCCAAAAAACCAGCGATTAATTGCAGAATCGTCGTCTTCCCACAGCCAGAAGGACCTAACAAGGTATAAAACTTTCCCTTCTCGATTTCAAATGACAACTGATCTAATACAACAGACTCATCAAATACCTTTGTAACATTATCAAACTTGATCATTGCTTCCGTCACCATTACACACTCCCCATATTAACTTTCTATTTCGTTCTTCATAAATTTCATTTCTTATTGATAGACATCATTAACTTCACTTATTTAGGCTACAGATTATAGTTAGCTTACAAATAAGAATGTGTTACCACCAACAAGACTTTAGCCAGTGAATCTGTCTTATTTTTCAAATAATGCTCTCGATCAGCGACATAATAAAAAGTTGACCCCTCAAGAACTGACTTCTCAACATTTCCGACGCAAACCGTGACCTCACCAGCTAGAACATATCCAAAAGTCTCAGCCTTAGACGGGGCATAGTGTTTCGTTTCGCCTTTAGAAGCTAATTGAATCGTTACTGGTTCCATTTCATGATCATTAGAATGGGCCACCAACCATTTTGTCGCCCAACCATCAGCCTCATTACACGCCTCTACCATGCCAGTCGGCTCCATTACTTCGATTACCTCATCCGTCTCAGCTTTAAAAAAGTCCTTTGCGGTAGTCCCTAACACATCCAAAATTTGTAAAAAAGTATCAAGACTAGGAGAACCAAGATCATTTTCTAACTGTGAAATATACCCCTTTGTCAGATCCGTCCGTTCCCCTAGCTCCTCTTGCGTCAAATTCTTCTGTAGACGTAAAGCCTTTAGCCCCTCACCAATTTCCATGATACCCTCCCAAACAAATGATTTGACTGCTTTTATATTTCAACTACCTATAATGCTTCACTATTTTAATGCTTTAACGCTTTAATTCTTCTAGTGCTTTTAAATCTTTAAGACTTTTACTTATTGTATTCTGTTTTAGTTTATACGCTCTATTTCTCACGTTTTGTTGCCGTGTTTTATTCGACCAATTTTGTTCTAACTGTTTTGTTTTGCCTATTTTTTTCTACTTACTTTATTCGGCCTGCTTTGTTCTACTTGCCTTATTCGACTTGTTTTGTTTATTAATAGTAAATATAAAGTTTACTAACATGTTTAATTATACGATGGAATCTTCAAATAACAAGGTATTTTTGAAGTTTTCTCCTGTTATCGGCAAAAAATAAGGCAAATAAAAATAGAGCTCATCTCTGTGCTCTAATTTCTGCTATTCTTTAGCTTAGTTCTTTTGTTGTTTTTCAGTCACTTCTTGGCCAATAATGCGTACTTCTGGCTCAAGGTCGACATCAAACTTTTCTTTGATCACTTTTTGAACATAATGAATAAGATTCATATAATCTGTAGCCGTTCCATTCGCAATATTGACCATGAAACCTGCATGTTTTTGCGAAACCTGCACCCCACCGATTTGATAACCTTGTAGACCAGCTTCTTGGATCAATTGCCCGGTAAAATGTCCTTTGGGACGTTTGAAGACACTGCCACAGGAAGGATATTCTAAGGGTTGTTTTGATTCTCTCAAATGAGTCAATTCAGCCATTCTTTTTTGAATGACAGATGGATCACCTTTTTGCAACTTAAAGGTAGCTTGAACAACCAGCGAATCAGACTCTTGGATTGCGCTATGCCGGTAACTGAAATCAAGGTCGTCTGGTGTTACTTTTTGGATATCTCCACTAGCAGTGACAAGTGTGACCTCATCGATCACGACACTGATTTCTCCTCCATAAGCGCCAGCATTCATATACACAGCTCCACCTACAGAACCTGGTATCCCACAGGCAAATTCGAGTCCTGACAGTTGTTGCTCATAGGCAATCCGACTGACATCGATCAACTTAGCACCAGCGTCGACGATAATATAGTTTCCAATGACTTCAACATTTTTCAAAGAGGTTAACATAATAACAGCTCCGCGGATACCACCATCTTTGATAATGACATTAGAAGCATTCCCCAAGAAGGTTACTGGTACACCAGCTTCTTTCAACCATTTGATGATAGCAGCCACCTCAGTGATTGATTCAGGAAAAATCAACCAATCAGCTGGTCCCCCGGTTTTTGTATACGTGTAATGACTCAACGACTCATCCGCCTTAATCTTACTGTGCGGAAAAGCAGTCATAATTGTTTGTTTCATAATATCTTCCATTCTAAAGTTCTAAAATTTCAATCTGAATGATATCCTCTATTTTAAAGAGAATAATCAAAATTCAGGAATCCTTCTGTCGAGATAGCAGAGGTAATACGACCACAGATTTGATAGATCAGCATCATTTCAGCTGGATTAATCGGACTTACAGGCTTGCCAAGACGTTCGATATAAGCTTTCAAAGCTTGCTCAATCCCATAACGGTGTGTCATAGTCTCCCATGGATCCTTTGTTTCTACCACCAAGTCACCACCTTGACGAATGAAGAGTTGTTGCCAGTTATCCAGTGTAAAAGTCCCTGAAGTCGACTCCATTTGCATACTATGATATTGGGTCCCAGCTTGCTCATTGATACTGATGACCGCAGACATTTTATCGTTTTTCAAGGCTACAATAATGCCGTCCAAATAACGATCAGTTTTCCGCATCCTAAACGAGCCATGAATCGGATATTCTCCCATCAAATAGATCGTAGTGTGCAATAACTGAGCTAAATCGCTCCATACCACTTGATCCACATAGCGTCTTGAATCAATAAACAATTGTGTGAGTGTTAAATGATTCTTTCCGGGAATCTTACGCATAAAATTGACAATATCAGAAAAACGATTAACATACCCAGGCATCATAAAACCATTATGTTTATTAATAGTCTGTAACTCTTCATTCAAACGAATCAAATCTTGTTCAATAGGCGGGTGAGAATAAATACTCGTACCTTGATTGACAAACGCCCGTTTCAATTCCCGCCAACCGCTCGGAATCTTAAATACAATAGCACCATCGAGCTCAAATTTCAATAAATCTTCGATAGTATGACACGGAATAGCCCGATTAAGATTTGTCATCATCTCGGCCAATGCCTGTGGATTCTCATCGTAGACATACCACTTGACCGGTTCCGATACATTTTGGATTGCCGGTAAATATAATGTTTTAAACGTGCTGTTAAAGCCAATCAATGCCACTTTTTTCATCAAATGATTTCCCCCGGTCAGTCCTATTATTTCGGTTTTTTATTTTATTTCTTTATTTTCAGGTTTTTATTTTTGTCCTACTATTTCTTACTATTTCTGGCTTACTATTTCTGTCTTATTATTTCTGTCTTATTCTTATTGTCTATGCCATACCAGTTGTCAGAAATAGACGACAAGGTATTATTTCGTTACGATTTAATATGTTATACTTGTTTTACTAATTGTAGTTTTAGCTCTTACAAATTATTTACTGTGGTCTTAAACGCTTATGGGTTATCATACCACGTTTAGACATAAGGTGTTTAACACAGTAGTGAAAGGAACAAACAATAACCATGAAAAAACAGTCAAAAACACGACAAGCTGTCATGATGACAGCACTAAGTCTCATTTATGTCACCTATGCCACTAGCCTCCCACAAACATCACCATGGCAACATATCTTGATTATTGTCATACCTGTGATAGGAAGTATCTTTAGTTTCATCGTGCCCAAAGCTAGTGTCAAATATGGCCTAATAGCCCTTAACTTGATTGCTCTAATCGTTGCTATCACAAGCTTATTTCTTTAGATTTCTTTAGATTTCTTTTACATAATTCTCTAAACTTTTACTTTATTTGCTATTCGTGAGTTGATTAGAACCATTCTGTGAATTATTCTCTGAATTATCTTTTGAACTATCTTTTGAACAATTCTTTTAAGTATTTTGAGAGCTATCTTGTGAACTATCTTTTGAACTATCTTTTGAACTATCACTCAAATGACTAGCAGTTTTCATAATAGCCTCAACAACAGCTCTTGATTTGGCACCACTGGCTTCTAAAACAAAACGTCGGGCATATGGATCAGATGGTTTTCTTTCGATCATGATGGTCACAGTATCGGCTGGTAAGAGGTCACTGATTTGGGTTGGCCATTCAATGACGCAAAGACCAGAGCCATTGAAATAATCATCTAACCCAAGCTCAGCCGCTTCTTCTTCAGTGATTCGATACATATCCATATGATATAACGGTAATCGTCCATTAGGATATTCTCTTATCAACGTATAAGTTGGGCTCTTGATCACACGATCAATCCCAAGACCCCCTGCGATGCCTTTCGTAAAAGTCGTCTTCCCAGCTCCAAGATCACCATTCAATAAGAGAACAGTACCCGGAACAACTGCTTGACCAACTAACTTGCCAAAAGCAATCGACTCCCCCTCTGTAGAAACAGTGAAAACCGCTCGATTGCTATTATTAACCTCTTGACCTACCATCATACTTCCTCCACTTTAGCTGACGCTATCAACTAGTGACTAGTGTTCTATTAGTGTTCCACCAGTACTCCTTCAGTACTCCATCAGTAATCTATCAGTACCCCGTTAGTTACTCTAGCAGTACTCTGTTAATACTCTACTAGTACTCTATTAGCACTCTATATTGTGTTCTTTTCACAAAAAAATAAATCAATATTAGTCTTCATATACCATTGATTTAACTATAACACGAAGACGCGATTAGCTCCATGTGTGAGCGAGATAAATTCAGACTATAATACACTATTCCAACCTTTTACTTAGCTGATTCTCTTTACTGTAACTTCAAGTAGCAATTCATACTAACGACAAAGGAGCTGTGACAGTACTGTCACAGCTCCTTTGCCTTAATAGTTTATTCTTCTAAAACTTATCTTAGTTTTCTAATGCTTGGTTAGCAGTAACAATGGTCAATTTATAAACGTCTTCTTCATTACAACCACGGGACAAGTCTGAGATAGGACGGTTCAACCCTTGCAAGATTGGTCCAATAGCTTCAAATCCGCCAAAACGTTGGGCAATTTTATAGCCGATATTACCTGATTGGATTTCTGGGAATACAAAGACTTTAGCTTTACCAGCTACAGTAGAACCAGGTGCTTTTTGTTTCCCAACACTTGGTACAAATGCTGCATCAAATTGTAATTCGCCGTCAAAGTTGAATTCGGGTGCTAATTCTTTCGCAATTTTAGTTGCTTCAGCTACTTTAGTGACTTCATCACTTTTAGCTGATCCTTTAGTAGAGAAGCTCAATAAAGCAACATCCGGTTTGATGCCAAACATTTTAGCTGTTTTAGCCGATTCAACTGCTATTTCAGCTAATTCTTGCGCATTAGGATTAATGTTGATGGCGCAATCACTGAACAAGTATTTTTCGCGACCTTCATTACGTAACATAATGAAAGCACCACTCGTACGGCTAACACCTGGTTTAGTCTTGATCAATTGTAAGGCAGGACGGACGGTGTCACCTGTTGAGTGAACAGCACCGGAAACGAGTCCATCTGCTTTGTTGGTATAAACTAGCATGGTTGCAAAGTAAGTCGCATCACGGACAGCTTTCAAAGCTTGTTCGCGGGTTGCTTTACCCTTCCGACGTTCAACAAATGCATCTACTAATTCATCAAAAGCGTCATAAGTTTCAGGATCGATGATATCAACCCCTTCTAGGTTATATCCTAACCCTTTAGCGACATTAGACACTTCAGCAACATTACCAATCAAGATTGGTTTTACAAGTTGTTCTGCTTTCAAACGTGTCACAGCCCCTAAAATACGAGGTTCTGAACCTTCGGGGAATACGATACGAATGTCTTTTCCTTTAATCTTATCTCTTAATTCTTCAAATAGTGCCAATACTATCCCTCCATTATTTTAACTACTAACATCATACACTTATTTCCCTAAAAAAAACACCTTAAACGTTGAAATGAAAACAAGTTAAGCATTTTCATATATTCTTTCTTTTTGTATGATATAACACTTTTATCCAACTGTACTATTATTTTATTCCCTTCTAGTTTCAGCTATATTTTTATCACTTTTTTTTTGCCTATTTTTTCGCATTCAGTTTTGTTTCTATAATCCTAGCGATACGCTTAGCAGCTTGTCCATCACCGTAAGGATTACTAGCATGACTCATCTCGTTGTATTTTTCTTGATCAGTTAACAACTTACTAAACGCTTTATAAATAGTTTCCTCTGTTGTTCCAACTAATTTTAATGTCTTCGCTTTGATCCCTTCCGGCCTTTCAGTCGTATCTCTCATGACTAAGACTGGTTTACCTAAACTAGGCGCTTCTTCTTGGATTCCACCACTATCAGTCAGAATCAAATAAGACTGTGCCATGAAGTTGTGAAACGCCACTACATCAAGCGGTTCGATAAGGTGGATCCTAGATGATCCCTTAAAAACTTCTTGAGCAGTCTCTCTCACTAGAGGGTTCAAATGGATTGGGTAAATCACCTTAACATCAGGATGCTCATCCATCACCCTTCTGATAGCTCTAAACATATGGCGCATTGGTGTCCCTAGATTTTCTCGCCGATGAGCTGTGATTAAAATCAAACGAGATCCCTTTGCCCACTCTAATTCCTGATGGGTAAAGTGTTTTTGAACAGTTGTCTTTAAAGCATCGATAGCTGTATTACCCGTTACAAAAATCGTGTTGGGGTCGCGATGCTCCTTCAGTAAATTCTGCTTTGCTAGCTCCGTTGGTGCAAAGTTGAACTGACTCACAATACTCACAGCTTCTCGATTAAACTCCTCTGGAAAAGGAGAGTCTAAATTATAGGTTCTCAAACCAGCCTCAACATGTCCTACTGGAATTTGTAAATAAAAGGCACTCAGTGCCGCAGCAAACGTCGTTGTCGTGTCTCCATGAACTAATACCATATCAGGTGCCACTTCTTCTAAAACTGGCTTTAACTTCTCTAAGATAAGACTCGTAATATCAAATAACGTCTGACCTTGCTTCATGATATTCAAGTTGTAATCTGGACTTATCCCAAACACATCCAACACCTGTTGTAACATTTTGTGGTGTTGCCCCGTAACACAAACAATTGTCTCAATACTTTCTCTCTTCCTTAACGCTAAAATAACAGGTGCCATCTTGATTGCTTCCGGACGAGTTCCAAAAACGACGAGTACCTTTCTTTTACTCGAACGAGATACGATTGCCATACCAACACTCCTTCATTATTTTCATTTCTTGCATTTTCATTCGTTAATTATTTTCATGAATTATCTATTTTCATGAATTATCTATTTTCATATTTCGCCCTAATACTACTCCATAAAAGCTCACACTCATAGAATACCTTATCTCTCCACTTAAGGAAAATACTTATCTCCACATCTCCATTAGTATTTTGGCACTTTATAAGTTATAAAAAAAGTGCCACGACACCAGTCGTAGCACTTTTACCTTATTATTTGTCGTTATCAGCTATTATTGTTGTCAGCTATCAATTGTTATCAGCCATTTGTTTTGTTATCACCAAATAGAGAACTATTAGATGTTTTAGAAAATAATCTTAAATCCACTTATCGTAATCATCATCAGACATAGCTTCTACTTGGCCTAGCAAATATCCATTCCCAACTTGCGAGAAGAAATCATGGTTACTTGTCCCTGTCGAAATCCCATTCATCACGATAGGATCCACATCTTCCGCAGTATCAGGAAATAACGGATCAAATCCCAGATTTTGCAATGCCTTATTCGCATTGTAACGGATAAACACTTTGACACGTTCACTCCAGCCCAATGTATCATAAATCATTTGAGTGTATTTCGTTTCATTCGAGTACAACTCATAAGCAGTTGTATAAACCCAATTTTTCAACTCTTCTTGCTCTTTTTCAGACAATTCTTGATAGCCCAATTGGAATTTATAACCAATATAGGTCCCGTGAACTGATTCATCTCTCAAAATCAACTTGATGATCTCAGCCACATTCGCCAATTTGTTATTTCCTAAATACCAAAGAGGTGCATAAAATCCTGAGTAAAACAAGAACGTTTCAAGTAAAACACTAGAGGCTTTCTTTTGTAATGGTGAGCCATTTTGGTAGATATCATTAATCCGTTTCGCTTTGTATTGCAACACTTCATTTGAATTCGTCCACTGGAAGATATCTTCAATCTCCTTCTTCGTATTTAACGTACTGAAGATTGACGAATAACTCTTCGCATGAACCGCCTCCATAAATTGGATATTGTTCAACACAGCCTCTTCATGCTGAGTCCGAATATCCATCCGAATCGCATCTACCCCGTCTTGTGATTGGAGTGTATCTAGTAGCGTTAAGCCACCGAACACCTTACCAATCATATCTCTTTCAATTGGGCTGAGTGTCCGCCAATCATCTAAATCATTTGATAACGGTATCCGAGTATCCAACCAAAATTGCTCCGTTAACTTCTCCCAGGTCAATTTATCGATGGTATCCTCGATACTGTTCCAATTTATCGCAATATAATTATTATCTGTCATTGCCGTCTCCTTTAAATCGTACAACTTTCGCACGCATTACTCCCGATCTCATCACTATTTTCAGTAAATGTCCGAATGTAGTAGATCGACTTGATTCCTTTCTTCCAAGCGTAATACCGTAGAATATTTAGATCACGTGTCGTCATCTTATCGGTTCTGCCATCTTTCCATTCATACAATCCTTCAGGGATCGTTGAGCGCATAAACAAGGTTAGACTCATACCTTGATCAATATGCTTTTGCGCAGCTGCATAAATATCGATTACTTTCCGCATGTCCATATCATAAGCCGAGACATAATATGGCAAGGTATCATTAGACAAGAATGGTGCTGGATAATAAGTCTTCCCAGTCTTTTTCTCTTGTCGTTCTTCAATCAAGCGTGTGATAGGTTGTAAGCTTGCACTAGTCTCATTCACATAAGAAATCGAGCCGGTTGGTGCAACAGCTAAGCGATTTTGGTGGTATAAGCCATGTTCCTTGATATCATCTCTTAATTGCTCCCAGTCCGCTACGGTTGGAATCGCGATGTTTGCTTCTTCAAAGATATGTGCGACTTTCTCAGAGTTAATAACCCGTTCTTGTGCGACATACGCCTCAAAATAAGAGCCATCTGCGTATTTAGACTTTTCAAATCCCACAAATGATTTTTGACGTTCCTTCGCGATTTTGTTGCTAGCTTTCAAGGTGTAATAATTCAGCAACATGAAGTAAAGATCGGTAAACTCGATTGATTCTGGTGACCCATAATGCATATGATGGATGGCAAAGAAGGTATGTAGCCCCATCCCACCAAGACCGATTGTATGTGCTTGTTCATTCCCATTTTTAACCGTTGGAACGGCATCTATCGATGAGTGATCAGTAACATAAGTCAAGGCTCTCACCATTGCTTCGACTGATTTACCAAAATGAGGTGACTTCATCAAATTCGGAATATTAGTTGAGCCTAGGTTACAACTGATATCTGTTCCTAACACCTCATACTCTTGAGAGTTGCTGATAACTGATGGTTTTTGGATCTGTAAAATCTCTGAACACAAGTTACTCATGATAATGGTGCCATCAATCGGATTAGAGCGATTAGCTGTATCGATATTGATGATATAAGGATAACCAGATTCTTGTTGTAACTTAGAAATCTCGTTTTCAAGATCCCGTGCAAAAATCTTAGATTTCCTGATTTCAGGATTATTGACCATATTATCGTATTCTTTAGTAATGTCGACATAAGCAAATGGTTTACCATAAATCCGTTCAACATCGTATGGACTAAAGAGATACATCACATCATCATGTTTGACGAGCTCATAAAATTTATCTGGCACAACAACGCCAAGGGATAGTGTCTTCACACGAATCTTTTCATCAGCATTTTCTTTTTTTGTCGATAAGAATGACACGATATCCGGATGGAAAATGTTTAAGTAAACGGCACCTGCACCATTCCGTTGTCCTAATTGGTTCGAATAGCTAAAGCTATCTTCCAATAATTTCATGATCGGAACCACACCACTTGAGGCGTTCTCGATTTTTTTGATGGGATCCCCTGCAGCTCTCACATTGGTTAAGCTAACACCAACTCCGCCACCAATCCGTGAAAGTTGTAACGCCGAATTGATTGTTCTCCCAATACTGTTCATATCATCCGTCACTTGAATCAAGAAACAAGAGACAAGCTCCCCACGTCTTTTACGGCCAGCATTCAGAAAAGTTGGTGTTGCTGGTTGGTAACGTTGATGGATCATCTCGTCTGCTAACGTGGTTGCAAGTTCAGGATCACCATTTGCTAAAAACAGAGCATTAAAAACAATACGGTCTTCATAACGCTCTAGATAGCGCTTGCCATCATTTGTTTTTAAGGCATATTGGCGATAAAACTTGAACGCCGCCATAAACGAGCGAAATCTAAACTTCGTTTTATAAGTCTTTTGCATCAAATCTTTGATGAAGGAGCGATCGTACTTTTCCAAAAATTCAGATTCGATGTAGTCATGTTCCACTAGATAGTCCAGTTTTTCATCTAGGGTGTAGAAAAACACCGTATTCGGATTCACATGCTCTAAAAAGAACGCTCTAACTGCTTCACGATCTTTTTCCAATGGAATCTTGTTGTCGACTGGGCGATTCAATTCGTTATTAAGCTCAAAATAAGTGATATCAGTTGTTTTACTGACTAATTTCGGATTGTCCAAGTTGTGCCACCTTCTCTTTCACTGTTGATACGTCGTTCTCACTGCCTTGAAATTCAAAACAATGTAATAATGGAACCTCATAATCATGAGATAGATCTTTAGCTGTAAAACAAAATAAGGTGTTGAAGTTGCGATTGCCACTCCCACAGACCCCTTTGAAGTAATAGCGATTATGTCCTGTCTCAATAAAATCATTCAAAATCTCTGTCGCTTCGATATCGTATGTTGGAGCAATCACAATGAACGGTTCAGAAATAGTTTGGAAAGCATTCTCTGGAGTAATCTCTAGAAGAGGCATTCCTAACTTATGGACAAAACGTCTTGTCTGGCCGGTCAAAGAGATATATACCACTAACACATTTGTCACTCTCCTTGCTAAAACAATTGCGCCAAACACATTATATAGTGTTTCACAATCTTTATTTACACAATATAGTGTGGTCTTTTCCTATATTACACTACAAACAGAGATAAGGAAATAGAAAGAGCACAATTATTTTGATAGAGTACAGAAGAAAATTATTTTCCCATAAAAAAATTAATCATGAGCCATAGGCTTCTGGAGCATACACACTGACTTTTCCTGGAAGGAAATGAAAAGCGGCTCTGCCTTCATCATCAGTCGTCACTGGTTCTTGATCTGTCGTCCAATCATAATAAGTGGTCTGTTTATTCAGTTCTCCTAGATCAACCTCCAAGTCCCCTTCATCTTGATTACTCATCACCACGACTAGACCATGTTGGTGAGCGTCGTCTCCTAATCGTGTAAAGCCAATCGTATGTTCATTAAGGGCATAATCGTTTTGTTCACCATAAGCCCACTTGAGTCGTGCTTTTAATAAACGGTCTAGAATGGCTTCGTTTCCTTCAATCGGCTCATCCCCACTGATGCCATAATAATCGCCATAAAACAAGCAAGGGTAGCCTTCACTGCGAAGTAAAATCAAGGCATAGGCCAAGGGTTTAAACCAAGGTTCTACATAAGATTCTAGGGCTTGGTGTGGCTGAGAATCATGGTTATCGACAAAAGTGACCGCGTGAGTCGGATTTTTCTGCATCAAGCTATCATTTAAAATCTGTCTAAGATCATAGCTTGCGCCTTGTTGACTAGCTTGATGAAAGTTCAAGTGTAACTTGACATCCACCAAGTCGAATTCAAAATTTGTCTCTTCTAAGTATTCTTCGTTAGTGTGGTAATCGCCACGCCAGTATTCACCAAATATATAGAAATCTGACCCTTGTTTCTCTTCAATCTCTTTTACCAGATCTGCAATAAAATCAAAACTAATATGTTTGATGGCATCCAAGCGAAAACCATTGACACCCGTTTCGTTGATGACCCAAGCCACCCATTTTTTGGTCTCGTCAACCACTTCTTGATTTTGATATTTGATATCAGCAAACATTAAATAGTCGTAATTACCGTTTTCCGTATCAACATCCTCATTAGCCGTCCATCCTGATTGGTCATTTTGGATCATATAAATCCCCTTATGGCCTGTTTCAGCATCAAAATCAACACCTGAAAAGTGATGAAAGTTCCATTTGAATGGACTATATTGGTCGTGTCGCCCTGGAAAAGTGAATTTTGTCCAAGCAGTGATTTGGTGAGGATCACCAAGCGTTTTTTGGCGATTCGTGGCATCTACCTCAACAGCTAGAAACGACTCTGTTTCATCAGCACCTGCTTTGTGGTTCAATACAACATCTGCAATCACATCAATACCGACAGACTTCAATGCTTTGATAGCACTTAGAAGTTGTTCTTTTGTCCCATACTTTGTACGAATGGTTCCTTTTTGGTCAAATTCGCCAAGATCATAGAGATCATAGACACCATAACCAACATCTTGATCACTCGTTCCTTTGTACATTGGTGGTAACCACACCCGGTCAATTCCAAGCGATTTCAAATGCTCAGCATCCTTTTCTAACCGTTCCCAGTGCTTTCCATCTGCTGGAACATACCACTCAAAATACTGCATGATACACCTATTCTCTGTCATCTAGATCCCCCCTAGTCATTCTCCTACAGTTTAACCGACATGCTATAAAAATAGCAAAAAAACCAGATCAACCATTTCTCGCTGATCTGGCTCTATTTGCATGATAAGCTTACAGGATCGTTACTACGCTATAGTTTGTGCCAGCTAACGCCTCTTGGAACTCTTTCAACTTCACGGCTTGATTAGTCACTACGCTTGCTTTTTTCTCGTCTAATGACACATCGACAGATTGCACAGCCGGAATAGTTTCAAAAGCCCTCTGAACATGATTAGCACAGCCATTACATGACATGCCGTTTACCGTGACAGTTTGCTTGACGGTTTCCATTTTCATTCCCCATTTCTCTTAATTCTCTTGTGTTGCTGAGACAAGTTTGAGTTGTTTCAAACGCAAGGCATTCAGAACAACTGAAACAGAACTCAGGCTCATGGCTAATCCCGCCAGCATTGGATCAAGGAGTGGGCCGCCAAATAAGTGGAGAACCCCCATAGCAATTGGGATGCCTAAGGTATTGTAGATAAATGCCCAAAATAAATTTTGCTTGATATTTTTAATGGTAGCCTGGCTTAAACGAATCGCAGCAGGGACATCAAGAAGATCACTATGCATCAACACGATATCAGCAGAATCGATCGCAACATCAGTCCCAGACCCAATCGCCATTCCAATATCTGCTTGGATCAATGCTGGAGCATCATTGATGCCATCACCGACCATTGCGACTTTATGACCCGCTTTTTGAAGCTTCTCTATCTCTTTTTGCTTGTCTTCTGGTAGAACATTACTTAAAACGTGTGTAATACCAGCTTCTTTTGCGATAGCCTGGCCTGTTTGCGCATTATCTCCAGTCATCATTATCACTTTGATTCCTAGTCTTTGTAGTTCCTCAACAGCTTTCTGACTGGTTGGTTTGATGGTATCAGCAACTGCTATTAAGCCAATAACTTCTGCGTTCAAAGCAACATATATCACTGTTTTCCCACTACTGGCAAGTTGGTCTGCAACTTTGCTTGTCTCCGACAACTCTATACCTTGGGTTTTCAGTAATTGTGGATTCCCTACTACTAGATCACCATCTGCTAGAGTTACCATGATCCCTTTTCCCGGAATTGTTTGGGTATCAGCAGATTCTGATAACGTCAGACCTAGTGTTTTGGCTTTAGTTACGATAGCTGCTGCCAGGGGGTGCTCACTGCCTAATTCGGCAATAGCCGCCATTCTGATGATCTCTTCTTGATTTTTGGTCGAGCTTGGGACAATCTCAGTGACGATTGGTTGCCCTTCTGTAATTGTTCCCGTTTTATCTAACACTACCGTTTGAATCGCTTGGGTGACTTCTAATGCAATTCCTGATTTGATCAAAATGCCGTTTTCGGCTCCTTTACCAGTTCCTACCAAGATGGCCGTTGGCGTCGCAAGACCCAAGGCACAGGGACAGGCAATGATCAAAACAGATACAAAAATAGTTAGCGAAAAGGCGGCACTTTCATGACCGACCAAATACCACAGTAGACTGGATATAATAGCTAATATGATGACTATCGGAACAAAATAGCGTGAAACTTGATCAGCTAAGTTGGCAATTGGTGCTCGGTCAGATTGCGCATTTTCTACCAATTTGATGATTTGAGCCAAGGTAGTGTCTTGTCCAATCCGTTCAACTTTGCACCGCAATGTCCCAAACTTGTTGATGGTGGCACCCGTCACACGATCACCAACCTTCTTAGTAACCGGCATACTCTCCCCTGTCAACATAGATTCATCAACAGAAGATTCTCCTGTAACCACTGTTCCATCGATTGGAATTTTCTCTCCTGGACGGACTAGCACAATATCGCCAAGCTGTAAGTCATCTACATTTACAAGCTGTGTCTCATTATCTGTTGTGACCAGTGTGGCCTCGTTAGGCGATAAGTCGATCAACGACTTGATTGCATTACTGGTTTTATTTTTGGCATATGCCTCAAGATACTTGCCCAACTTGATCAAGGTGATAATTGTCGCGACTGACTCAAAATAAAGTTCATGACTGTAATGCTCCTGACCATTAGCGATCAGAAAAAGAGCCAAGATTCCATAGACAAAAGCTGCACCCGTTCCGACGGCTATCAGACTATCCATATTTGGATGACCTTTAAGCAGATTACGGAAACCATGCGTATAAAAATCACGTCCAATCCACATGACAGGTAACGTTAACAGCAGTTGAAACAGTGCAAAATTGAGTGGATTATGATGACTATCGATCACCATTGGCAGTGGCATCCCAAACATATGCCCCATCGTTAGGACTAACAAAGGAATCGTAATCACAACTGCTAAAATCACTTGCCGCTTCCAACTAGCCATCTCTTGTTGCTTTTTATCTTGCTCCTTTTCGTACGATGACCGCTCTTCTAGTTTTGGATAAGCCTCATAACCAGCGTTAGTAACAGCTTGTTCAACGGCCCTTGAAAACGTAGTAGCATCCTCCCTAAGATCCTCTGGCACGACTGTCATCGTCTCCATCACTAAATTGACACGAGCGGACTTAACCTCAGGTAATTTTTTGACCGCTGTTTCAATCGTCTGCGCGCAATTGGCACAACTCATCCCATGCACCGTATAAGTTCTCACTGTCATCTCAGCTCACCTCTCTATGATGATGAAGTCCACAAGTACATTGTCCAGGAATACAGTTACATCCCAACTCATCTGGAGCATCCGGTAATTGAGCTTTCAAGGTCTCAATAAGATCTTCAATATCGGGTTTAGATAGGGCAATACGCTCATCAGAAATCAAACGCTTTAAAATAGCGCCATTTTTACGTCGACAACTCTTTAACAGTAAGACTCTGATCTGCTCTTCATTGAAGGCCAGCTCATCAACTGTTGCGATATAATGAAACACACGTCCAACCTGTGTTACCGCAATCACGCCTTTGTCCCTCAAACGATGTAATAGTGTCTTTACTGTGCTTAATTTCCAGCCATATTCATCTTTTAAGGACTCATACACCCCTTGACTAGTCGTCTCAGGATTTGCCCAGACAACCCGTAAAACCTGCCATTCTGCAGAAGAAACACTAGCTTCTTTTTCCTTTATAGCCATCTATATCAACTCCTCACATCTTCAATTTCAGTGTAACAGTTAAATCTACAATTGTAAATGATAGTGATCAAAAAAATATCTGGCTCTTGGCCAGATATCAGTTTATTCAGATATCAATTTCTATTGATAGCCTATCAAAATCAGATTAGAATTTTCATCGATTTGATACATCGGATAACCTGCCTCAGCTGTTTCATCAGCATCTAAAGGATCAAATTGCTCCGATAAACCTGGGGCATAGATATTGCTCGTAATATCATCATAACTCACTTCATCTATTCCCAAGTGCTTTCTGATATAGTTGCTCACTCGGTAGATCTCCTGTTTAGAAACATAGATCGAATCTTGTCCATCAGTGTTCATCCCATGAGCATAGACATTATTACGTTCGATATGATCAGCTGCTTTACTATACTTAGTTTGAAGATCAACAAGATCATCAAATGATAAATTAGTCCGCATGTTTTCAGAAAGAGTATCCAAAACAGATTGATAATTAGCGATAGAATCCATACTAACAGCTTTCTTCATCATGGCTTTAATCACCATCTGTTGTCGTTTTTGACGCCCATAGTCCCCTTCTGGATCCGTATAACGCATCCTAGAAAATGCCAAGGCATCATCGCCATTTAGAGTTCTCTTTTCACCTTCATTGAAATGATGCCCTTCAAAATCAAAGGTTAATGGACTGGTGATCTCAACACCACCGATAGCATCCACGATGCCTTTCATTCCATCCATACTGACTTCAACATAGTAGTCGATTGGAATATCGAAGAGATGCTGTACGGTATTGATTGTCATCTCAGACTCCCCGTAGGCATAGGAATGGTTGATTTTTTCAAGCGTGCCATGACCAACTATCTCTGTCAAAACGTCTCTTGGGATACTGGTCAATGTCGAATTTCCATTCTTAGGATCAAGCGTTAGAATCATTAAAGAATCCGCACGACCTCCAGATGATTTAGGGCGATTTTCTTCCTCACCATAATCAACCCCCATCAGCAAAATAGAAATAGGATTCACTTGGCTAAGATCGACATCCTCATCCCGAACTTTATTTTTATTGACTGTCTGGTAAATATCATCATAAGCAACATCGACATCACCAAACACTTTGAGGACTACTGCCAAGACAATTGCAAGCACTGCCCCTACAATCAGCAATCCAGTCAAACAACCATGCTTTCGCTTTTTCTTTGACTGATTCGCCTGTTTTTTTCCGGATCTCTGAGCTGGGGAAACATCCCTACTAGCCTCACGATGTCCTTGACTACCACCCTTATTTGGTTGCTCTGGATTCATTGAGAAAAATGCGCCTCTTTTCTAAATCGCTGCATCACTGTGCAGATAGTATTAATTCATTAGACCATAAGAAAACCCCATAAATCAATGCCCAAATCGCAAAAACTAATTTCAGTTCCCACTTGTAGCATCATTCTCTGGATCATCTTTAGGCTCATCAACTGGCTTGTCTACTGGTTTATCCTCCGAATTTGGTTTGTCAGAAGGATTCTCAGGTTCAGCTGGTTCTTCAGGTTCTACTGGTTGCTCTGGCTCTTCAGGTGGCTCCTGTTCATCCGGGTTATCATTATCACCAGGTTCTTCTGGTCCACCTGATCCGTCTGATCCGCCACCATCTTGATTTCCTGTATCATCAGGATTATCAGTATCCCCAGGATTGCTACTACCATTTGATCCACCGGAATCATCTGGATTACTGTCATTCCCATTATCGCTACCAGTGTTGGTATCATCGGTATTGCCGTTATTACTGTTATTACCGTTACCGCCATTATTACCTGTATTGCCATTATTACCAGAATTGCTACCACCAGAATCATTTTGACTAGCTGGAGGGCTGGAATTGCCACTACCACCATTATTTTGATTGGGTCGTGTCCACTCCCCACCCGGTTGTGATTGGTTGGTTTCAGTCTGTTTTGGTTGTTCAGTCGTTGTATCATTTTCTGCAGCTGGAGGATTTGTATCCTCACCCAGTAAAGCGGACAATGATATTTCATCGAGTTCTAATGAGACGCGGAGTTTATTGGTCATTTCTAAGATTGTTTCAGGTTCGATATACATATAGTACACACCATTTACTACCAAATCGCGACCCTTTAACGTATGTGACTCAAAATTCGTGATGCCATCACGATACCCGGCTTGAATCTCGACCATATCACTGAAACTCATATTGGTTCGGACATTATCGCCCAATGCTTCAAGAATTGGCTTAAATCGCATGATCGAGTCGAACGTCAATGCTTTGTTGATACTGGCTTCTATGATTTGCCGTTGCCGTTCTTGGCGACCATAGTCCCCTTCTGGATCGTCATAGCGCATTCTGGCATAGGCTAGTGCCGTTTGGCCATCCATTTTTTGAGAAACACCTTCAGTGAACGAGTGGTTGTCATAAGTAAAGGTGAGATTAGGAACTACTTCAATACCCTCGATAGCATCAACCAAGTCCTCGATTCCCTTAAAGTTGACCTCTGCATAATAATCAATTGGGACTTGCATCAGTTGTTGAACCGTAGCAACTGCCATCTCAGCGCCCCCAAAAGCATAAGCATGGTTAACTTTATCCTTCATACCATACCGAACTATCTCGGCATAAGAATCTCTTGGAATACTCACTAAAGTTGTCGTTTTTTCCTTGGGATTGACGGTTGCTAAAATCATTGTGTCCGAACGACCGCCATCCTCTAGCGAACGCCCCTTGTCCCCATTATCGATACCCAATAATAAAATTGAGAACGGCTCCTGGTTGGTAATTTTTAACTCCTTGTTTCGAATCGAATCGACCTCTACAGGTTCGTAGACTTCATCAACATTGGAAAGAATTTGCTGGCCAAAGTAAAAAACAACGCCACAAACAAGTCCTATAATCCCGAGAATCGTCCATTTCGTCGATGTCTTCATCTTTTTCTTAGTTTCTTTTGTACTTTTCTCATTCTTTTTCGTATCGTCATTCATAGGCTTCACAACTTCCCCTCCTCGTTGATATGACATGGTCTTGAGTTTTAGTGTGTTTGCGTTTAAACATTTATGGGCTAAATTCTTTAGCTTAAGCTATTATCGTTTAGTAAAGCTATTATCGTTCAGTAAACTTTTATTACCAATAATTATAAGCATAAAATAAAGCCGTTACCATTATTTAGTCGACACTTTAATCAATTGTTAACGAAACGCAACATTCATAACTTAAAACAGATATTTTCACGAACATTTAACTTAAATGGTGCTCGAAAGTTCTACTTTATTCCAAAGATAGTTGCAATAATCCCCCTGATGTAGGGTTCTCTGTAGGACTCACTATAGGGCTCTCTATTGGACGATAGCTCGTAAAAATCAATTGACCTCTCTTGTCCTCGCTAAAGTAATCGATGATCTTATCTAACCAGTCTGGACCAAGTCGTGACCCAAGATCATCAATGAAAACAATTCGTCCTTCTGTTTTGATGGTAGCTAGGGTACTCAATAAATTGACTAAGTATTTCGTACCAGTTGACTCAGCATCGTAAAGTTGGCTACTTTCTCCCAATGGACCAATTGTGTTCACCACCAATTGCATCCCACGATGACCATAGACCAACTGGATAGACATATCAGGAATAAGCTCTTCTAACAAGTCATTGGCCAAATTCTCGAACTCCGTCAAAATGGCTAGAAAGTTATTGGGAAAAATCAACGTCGAGCCTATCATTTCGATTGCCAAGGTATTATCAGAAGTCTGATTGAGTAACCGACTAAATGTCTCTGACAGTGGAGAAAGATGAAGGACATCAGTCGAGATATGTGGTAATACAATAATCCGTTGGGTCACTAACTGCACAAGTTGTTCCATTGAAAGACCGTCAGATAGGGATACCTCTTGATGACTCGTTATCCCGTAGTCGACCTTTTCGATGGTGACGGAAACTCTCCAGTCCTGACCTTCATAAGAGCCCGATAGCACGACACTTCCATTCTCTACCCCTTCAGATAACAAGGGGGTTAGATCATCAAGCTTTTCACCTTTAAAATGTCTGACAACGGCTTGAATCGCTGTAATAAAACTCGTCTTCCCTGTTCGATTTGATCCATAAATTGAAACCACACCTGATGGGTCTTCTGAAAAATCAAAACTAGCTTGGTCAAGAACTCCAATATGGTCGATTTCGACAGAGTTAATCTTAAATGTCATTGCAATTTCCTCCTCGTTTAATAGTGCTACTAAATAACTCCATTTCTTATTACTTTTTTCTCGTTACTATATTTCTCCTTACTCTATTTCTCATTACTTTATACCCTGTCACTCTATTCTTTATCACTTTTTTTCACAATTTTTTCTCTGATGAGCGCAACGAGTCGAGCTGCTTGGATCGAGTCTTCAAAGGTCATCACAGGGCTTTTTATGAGACCGTCTTTCAGGCACTTCATCATATGTGTGATTTCGCCATAAAAATCATCATTAACATACGGAAGTTCTCGTACCTCGACCTGCTCATCTTTTTCAATACGAAAAGAAGTTGGGCGATGAAAGTCCATGACCGTGATTTTCCCTGCTGTCCCCTTAATCTCTAGGCAAGCCGGTTCAAACCGATCAAAAGCAGCTTTCAACCGACATGTCACCCCATTAACCTCTAACAAGGCATCAACGTAAGTTTCAACTGTTGAATTTCCATCTTGACCATCATTATCTGATGAGCGACTGCTTAAGGACTCAAGCTGCAACACTGTCATATCATCATTAGCCTGTTGAGAAGAAGCAGCCTTAAAGGAAAGTTTAGAAAAATCCAAAATGGCACTCGCATTATAGATTCCCATATCATATAAAACGCCTCCTTGTTGGGCTGTATAGTGGTAACTACTATTAGCCTCTGGCATCACTCGGCACAAGGATGTAGAAATAGCGGTAATGTCTCCAATCAACCCTTCTTTAACAAGACGTTTAGCTTCTTCATAAGCCGGTTCAAAACGACTCTTCATGGCCTCCATAAAGAAGACTCCTTCTTTTTGAGCTAATTGTTTGATCTGTTCCATCTCTTCTACCGACATTGTAGCCGGCTTTTCGCATAAAACAGGGAGATGCAGTTTGAGTGCTTTTACGACCCATTCATAATGATAGAGATGAGGGAGTGCGATATAAACCGCATCGATCGCCGGATCTTTCAACAAGGCATCATAATCGTCGAATACTTTATCACACGGATGTAGAGCTTTAAAACGCTCTGCCTTTTCACGTGTCCGGTTACTCACAGCATATAGATGTGCCTCCTTGATATGCTTCAAACTATCTGCAAAACGATGTGCAATCGTGCCAGCACCTATAATTCCCCAATTGATCATTCTTTTCCCCTTTGCTTACAAAAATAGCCTTTAAAAGCCAGTAACGACATTATCTAACCTAGCCTTTTAATAAACCTTTGTAATAGACCTTTGTAATAGACCAACAACTTTATAATAGCCTCAAAATAACTCTTTTTATTAGCCTCAAAATAACTCTTTTTATTAGACTCAAAATAACTCTCTTTTTTAAACACCCAAATAAGTCTTTTAAAACTACCGAAAGTAAAAAGCAATCTATCCCTGATGCTATTGCTATCGGGTTAAACCTACCCTTATAGAAATAGTACCATGATATAGATTGCTTTTAATAAGATTTACTATTAAAACTGGGATGTTTTTTTACACAACCACTGGCTCGTTGAACTGTGCCATTAAATCTGTAACCGTCATTTTTTCTTTTTCATTGCGATCAAGGTCTAAGGTAATTCTCCCAGATTGAAGCATCACTAACCGATTACCATATTTGAGAGCATCTGTCAGATTATGAGTGATCATCAAAGCCGTCAAGCGGTTTTCCTTAATAATCTTATCAGTAATTGCCAAAACCATCTCACTTGTTTTTGGGTCAAGTGCAGCAGTATGTTCATCTAGCAGCAATAACTCAGGCTTTACGAGTGTTGCCATTAGTAAAGTCAGAGCTTGACGTTGACCTCCTGACAAGAAATTAACATCCGTCGTCAAGCGCTGTTCTAACCCTAGGTCTAGCGTTTTTAATAATCTGACAAAGTCCTTTTCTTTTGTATTAGCCTTTGTTAAATGGCGTTTTTGGCCTCGTTTAGCAGCTAAAGCTAAATTTTCTGCGATCGTCAACCGGCCCGCAGTCCCTTCTTTTGGATCTTGAAATACCCGTCCAATCCATTCCGCCCGCTTTTGCACAGATTCTTTGGTCACTACTTTGTCGTCTTTTAAGATCTGACCACTTGTAGGTTGTAAACTCCCCGAAATGATTTGTTGTAAGGTCGATTTACCAGTGCCATTACCGCCAACGATTAAGATAAAATCTTCTGGATTGATCTTAAGATCAATATCATGCAAGACATCCTTTTGTTGTGATTTTCCTAGAAAAAATGATTGATTGATTCCTTTCAATTGGATCGTACTTTGACTCATTTACGTTGCTCCCTCCATTTCGGAAACCAAAGAACTAGTGCTAGTAAAATAGCCGAGTATAACCGCAAGTCTGTCGGTGCAATTGCTATAAACGGTTGATTCAAAATCGTATCGATGATCACTCGATAGATAATACTCCCGATAACAATAGAAGCAAGTCGTTTCCCAATCGTCAGATTAGGGACGACAACTTCAGAAATCATGACAGCTGAAAGACCGATAACAATCGTTCCAATCCCCATATTGATATCCGCAAAGCCATCTTTTTGAGCAATCAGTGCGCCTGCCAATGCAATTAGGCCATTGCCCAAAATATAGCCTAAAACGACCATACGATTACTATTGATTCCATTTGCTTTACCCATGATCACATTATCACCAATAGCTCTAAATCCTAGTCCCACTTCCGTATGTAAAAACCACGACATCAGTAATACTACTAGGACAAACACGATAGACCCAACGACTGCTGTTTTCATACTAGTAGATAATGAAGACAACAGTGGCAGCGACATCAATGTCTTCTTTCCTAATAAGGCGATATTTGGCTGACTCATGATATGGAGATTAATAGAATACATCCCTGTCAATACGAGAATACCAGTCAACAATGGCGGTATCTTCATGACTGTATTCAAAAATCCAGCAATCCAACCAGCAGCCATTCCAGACACTAAGGCTACAAAGGTTGCAATCCATGGATCAACCCCATTTGCAATCAATCGGGCACAAACAGCTGCCCCAAGGGGAAAGACGCCTTCACAAGAAAGATCGGCAATATCTAACAATCTGAAAGTAACATAAACTCCCAATGCCATGATTGCCCATAATATTCCCTGTGTAATACTTGAACCAATAAATAACATGTATACGACTCCTCTATGATTCCTTTTGATGTGTGGCTCAAAGCAACTACGCTTCCTAGCATTAACACATCATAAGTCATCATAATATTTTGTTTTGGTCAGCACCTCATCAACCCCTGACCAGTGGCAATTTTTAGATACTGACTTTTATCTTACTATAAAACCTATTCGGTTATAAAACAACTACAAGTGTCACAAGTATCATTAATGAGTTATTCTGGTGCTTTGATAGACTCAGGATCAATCCCGATTTCTTTAGCGTAATCATCATTAACCACAAGCTCTAGATTCTCACTGCTTTCAACTGGCATTGAACTAACTGCCTCATCATCCTCAAGATGACGAATGATCATCCGTCCTGTTTGTTTGCCAAGTTCTAAGTAGCTCATCCCAAATGTTGCCAATCCATTAGCCTCAACAGCCGGTACAGCACTACCAACAAATCCCTTTTGTTGTTCCTTAGCTAAATTTCCGACCAAAGTCATCGCGCTATCAACGGTATTATCCGTGATTCCAAATAAAACATCACTTTTATTAAGTAATGACGATAAAACCTGTTGAATATCATTGGTTGAGGTAATTGTCCCTGTTTCAACCGTTAATCCTGCATCCTCAAGTAATGGTGTGGCATTATCGACCAAGAATTTAGAGTTGGCTTCACTCGAATTGTATAAAATCCCCACTGTTTTTGCGTCAGGAAAAATGGATTTTAACAATGCCACTTGTTCTTTTAATGGACTCATATCACTTGTTCCTGTCACATTTCCACCTGGTTCATCATTAGAGGCCACTAAACCAGCACTTTCAGCATCTGTCACAGCTGTGAAGAATATCGGTTTCTCTTTTTCTGCCGTAGCTAACGCTTGGGCAGCAGGCGTTGCGACCCCAACCAAAATATCATTATCACGGGCTAATTTTTGACTGATTGATTGTAGATTGGACGTATCTCCTTGGGCATTTTGGACATCGAATGTAACACTCAATCCTGAAGCCTCTAAAGCTTCCTTGACCCCTTCTGTCGCACTATCCAAAGCCTCTACCTGCGCAAACTGCAAAATACCAACTTTGATTGGTTCATCTGTCTTACCCTCACTCTGACCTGAACTATTGCCACATCCGACAATCATCAGTGTTACTAGCAAAAATCCCACAGCTGTAATTACTTTCGAGAAAAAGTACCTATCCTTTCCTGTCAACTTACCGATTGTCTTATTTATACCCTTACTCATACCCTTTTTCTTAGTCATCTAACTTCCTCCATCTCTATTTTTTTACTTATTTTCTACTTATGGTTTAACTCTGATGGTCAATCGTCAATCCCTATCTGTTCAACATACAGTCAAAAATACAGACAAAAACACGTTTAAATATGTTTAAATACGTTTAAAATACATTTAAAAAAGGCCAGCTAGGCATACCTAGCTGGCCTTCCACCCCATCACATACATCAGGGCAAGAATAATAGATGTATAACATCAACCTCACTAGATACGACCTATGTGAGGCATCAGAAAACTGGCTCCCATAGATACAAACGATCAACGCTTGCATCTATACCTTAAACGCAAGCTCACTCTGTATAATAGTAGCCGTAATAGCCGTTTACGTGGGAACAGTTCACTGTCAACATATTAAATCATCCATTTCTTAAGTAGTATGCTCATATTATAATGAGCCGGTTAAAAAGTGTCAAGTGTTTTCTAATTCATTTTTAATTAATAAAAATGCTGCTATTTAATTCTCTTTTTCTGTAAAGTATTGAGGATAATTTTCCTTCACGATATCGTAACATCTACGACAGAGTTCTGGAGCTTCAGGGATTGTACCAACATCTTCTTTGGTTGCCCGACACCGTTCGCAGACACGACCAGGAGCTTTTCCGACTAAGACTGCTTGTGTTTGGAATGGTGTAGCTTCTTGAGGAGATTTTTCATCACTGACAACAAATTTTGAGACGATCAAGATTTGTGCTAGATCAACTGACTCTGACAATTGATTATAGATTTTCTTCACTTCAGCCGTTGGATATACAGTCACCATAGCTTCAAAAGACTTCCCAATCAATTTTTCATTACGGGCAGTTTCAAGAGCTTTCATGATATCATCTCTGACGGTCATAAAGGCTTCCCATTCTTCTTTTAGTTCAGCTTCATTTGCATAGGTCACAACTTCAGGGAAATTACTCAATTGCACATAATCTTCCGGTTCTTTTAAGTATTCCCACACTTCTTCTGACGTATGGACTAAAATTGGTGTCAATACTTTCGTCAACGACACTAAACTATCATAGATGACCGTTTGCATCGCTAAACGACTATGGTTATTTTTTGCTTCGATGTAAAGGACATCTTTGGCAAAATCAAGATAGAATTGTGAGAGATCGACTGTCACGAAATTAATGACAGTTTTATACACTTTGACGAAATCATAATGATTATAAGCATCAATGATTGTCTTCATGACGTCGTTACGTCTAACTTCAATGTATTGATCGACACTACGAAGTTCTTCATAAGGAACACGGTCAGTTTCTGGATCAAAATCTGATGTATTGGCTAACATGAATCTCATGGTATTCCGAATCTTGCGATAAACTTCAGATACTTGATTTAAAATGTCATCACTGACACGAACATCTGAAACATAGTCGACACTGGCCGTCCACAACCGAATGATATCAGCACCTTTTGATTTCATTTCTTTATCAGGTGAGATGACATTACCTAGAGACTTGCTCATTTTCTTACCAAAGGCATCATTAACAAACCCCTGAGATAATACTTCACGGTATGGTGCACAGCCATTAACTGCCACACTTGTTGTTAATGAAGAATTAAACCACCCACGGTATTGGTCAGATCCTTCTAGATACATATCAGCAGGGAATGAGAGATATGGCCTTGTTTTCAATACACCAGCATAACTTGTACCAGAGTCAAACCACACATCCATGATGTCATATTCTTGAGTAAACTGATCATTAGGGCTAGCAGGATGAGTGAATCCTTCTGGTAAGAGATCGTTGGTCTCCCACTCAAACCAGATATTTGACCCATGTTTTTCAAACAAGTCTGCCACATGTTCTGTTGTTTCGTGAGTGATGATTGCCTCGCCGTTTTCAGCATAGAAAATCGGTAATGGCACACCCCAAACACGTTGACGAGAAATCACCCAATCGCCACGATCACGGACCATATTGTAAATTCTCTTCTTTCCAGATGGGTGCAACCATTTGACGTCATGGTCGATAATATCCAATATCTCTTGACGGAAGCTGGCAATAGAAGCAAACCATTGTGGTGTTGCTCGGAAAATAACTGGCTTTTTCGTCCGCCAATCATGTGGATAGCTATGGGTAAAGAACTCTAGTTTCAGCAGACGACCTTTTTCTTTTAGTAACTCCGTGATTTGTTTATTAGCGTCATCATAAAAGACACCTTCAAATCCAGGTGCTTCATTCGTAAAACGTCCTTGATCATCGATTGGAGATAGAATCTCTAGACCATATTTTTGGCCGACAATAAAGTCATCGTCCCCATGCCCTGGCGCCGTATGAACGAGACCAGTACCGGCATCTAGAGTGACATGTTCCCCAAGAATCACTAATGAGTCGCGATCGTAAAACGGATGGTGAGCCGTCGCTCTTTCCAATGCGCTTCCCTTGAATTCTTTGTCAATACTATAATCTTCCCAACCAAGCTCACCTGCAAGCTGCTCTACTAATTCCTTAGCGACCACATAATGATGACCATCAACTGATACGACAACATATTCATAGTCTGGATGAACAGCAATCGCTAAGTTAGATGGTAATGTCCATGGTGTAGTAGTCCAAATAATGAATTCTGCATCCTCTGGCACAACACCTTTACCATCATGAACAGGGAATGAGACATAGATAGAAGGACTCTTAACATCTTTATATTCGATCTCTGCTTCTGCTAAAGAAGATTCACTTGAAGGCGACCAATAGATTGGTTTCTTTCCTTTGTAGATATAACCTTTTTCAGCCATTTGAGCAAATACTCTAATTTGAGCCGCTTCGTACTCAGGTTTAAAGGTCAGATAAGGATCATCCCATTCACCTTGAACGCCTAAGCGTTTGAATGTCTTACGTTGGGACTCCACTTGCTCTTTAGCATACTCCTCACAACGCTTACGGAACTCAGCGACCGTCATTTTCTTCCGGTCAACACCCTTACTATTTTTCAACGCCTGTTCGATGGGTAGACCATGCGTATCCCACCCAGGAACATAAGGTGAATAATACCCTTGCATAGCTTTAGAACGAATAATAATGTCCTTTGAGATCTTATTTAGGGCATGACCCATGTGTACCGCTCCATTGGCATATGGCGGTCCATCATGTAAAACAAAACTTTTATGCCCCTTGTTCAATTTTAACCGTTGATGATAAACATCAGCTTTTTCCCATTCCGCTTGCCGTTCTACTTCCTTAACTGGTAGATTACCCCGCATTGGAAACTTTGTTTTTCCAAGTTGTAACGTTTCTTTCAACTTCATCTACTGATCCGCTCCTCTGATTTGCCTTATTATCTTTTCTAATTAGTCACAGCGCTTTATAACAACAAAAAAACTCCTCCGCAAGGGACGAGTTAATCGTGGTACCACCCAAATTTTACACTTCGTTTAGAACCTAGACTGTGCTAAGACTCTAAACTCGATGTAACACTTTACGCCTCTAACGTGGCTACCCGATTCTCCCTATTCTGATATGAAACGATTGATTGACTAATTATTGATTAACTAATTAGTGATTGACAAAATAGTTAACTAACTAGCTACTACCCAAACACTATCATTTAACCGGAACACTATCATTTTCAGAAGAATTGCTATAAAAAGGTGATACCCTTGAAAAATGTTATCGGCTTTCACCACTCACCGATTCTCTGTCAACAAGTTAACTTTTCAAGAAATCCTCTAACGCACTTGTATAATTACGTCCATTATACTGATACGCTATTTTATTGTCAAAATTTATTGCAAAATAACGCCTATAAAATGATGTTTATGAGCCATATTCAGACATTTTACTCAGCGTAAGAGTTTTAGTACATTATTTGGCAATAATGTCACTAAGATGATGCTCAATATCGATAACCGTTCCGGGATAGTCGATAATGACTTGATTCAACTGTTCTGCAGCTGTATCGTCTTTTTTTTTGACCAAGTGTCAAATTAAACCACAGTGTTTCATTAAAAATAGAAATGGTAACTGTTCAACGAAAGTAAAAGGCTCCTATTTCTCACTGAAGTCCATTTCTTCTGGCAATGTCATAGGTATTCAGGAAAGCATATTATAACTCTTTTTATATAATACAAAACATTTTAAACTCTCCAGTGTTATCCAAAAAAACTAATAAGCTAAACTTGTTCACTATAATTACTGTACTCGAAATGTTATTTTTTGATATAGTAAAAGTAGTCAAACAATAAAAGGAGGGGAGTTCATAATCGATGCCGAGCAATGTCAATTTAGATGGTAAAGTAAAAAAAAGGTTAGCGCTTGGAATAATCATTACAATTGTTGTTATTAGTGTATCTTATTTATATTTTACTACTATTTTTCAAAGAAAAACTGTCACTATACAGAAAATTAACCATGAGCAAAACCTTGTCTATGTTTCCGAAAAGGTTGACCAACCTATCACTAGTAGTGATACTAATTATTACTTTTCATATTCATCTATAAACGATTTTTCTGTTGGAGATATAGTCGAAATCACCTTAAAAAAAGAAGCTGTGGGAACTACATTCCCAGCAAAAATTAATGTTATACATATGAGAAAATATAACCATTAATGTTTTACATACTCTTCCCTAGGTATAAAGAAATACTCAAAGGAGCTATTTATGAAATATAAAAAAATTTTAATTCTTTGTTCAGTCTATATTTTGATGTTTATTTGTAGCCCAACTATTTTTGCAGCCTCAGATGAAAAAATAATATCTAACCAAACTGTAACTCACGAATACGAAACACTAGATTTAACTTCTATCAAAAAGGTTAATCTTAATAAAGACTCCAAGGTAACAGACTTTATATCACATGAAGATTGGGAAAATTTATTACAAAAAAAATATAAAGAAAAGTATCCTGATTACAACGGTGAAATTACAATTAATGATGTCACAATGGAACAATATTTAAAAACAAATATTTCTGTTGGCTCTAGCAAAGATATTGATAATAAGGGTAACCATAGTATTATCCCGTATTCTCTTTACTCTGCACCCTCTACAGGATTTCCCAATGGTTCTGTCGGAAAAACAATTTTTGTTTATTATCATTCAGATGGGACGATAGATCAATTAAGCGCGTCAGCATTTAAAGTAAATGGTACTACGGTAGGCACTGCTGGACATGCTGTATATAGTCATGATCTAAATGGTTGGGCTGATACAGCATCGATATTTTTTGGATTAAAAGATACTCCAGTGGGATGGGAATTTAATGCTGCTTACACAGCAACTGGTGTTAGAACTAATAATGATTGGGTAAACACAGGAAATTTTAGAAGTGATTTTGGAGCTTTAGATATTCGTCTTGATGTGGGAACCGCTCCATCAAATCTATCTCTTTATAAGAATCCTCCTTCTACTGCTAACAATGTTAAAAACTTTGGGTACCCCGGCTGGGTAGATCAAAAGGCCTTTAATACAAGTTCTGGAAACGTTGTTACTGGACCTTTAGCTTATCTTCATCAAACTTATGAGGCTCATAATAATTCAGTTGTCAGTGCTTTTGGTATGAGTGGCGGTCCACTACTTAACGCAAATAATCAAGTTATAGGAATTAACTCCTATAGATCAGATTCGGGATATGGTCCAACATCTGGTTTTATGAAAATGACAACAGAAGCATATAATCTTATTATGCAGTAAGTACAGATAAAATTTTTAACTACACCATTATTGTTGGTGCTTTTGTAAAAATTTCTCATACTTTTCTTTTTTGTTAACTGACACTGAACGTTTACAAACCATATAAATCGTATAGAGAGGAAACTAAATACTACAGTCTTCTCTTTTTTTATGGTTACATTTAATCAGCAGCACTTGTATAACAAACTGATGAAGAGACAAATTCATTTGTTACTGTCAAAAAAATTCTCTAACAGTTTATTATATGCTACAATGAATCGAATACCGTTCAAGGAGGAATTAGATTACATGTTAAACGTCAACAATGTCAGTTTACAATTTTCTGATCGTAAATTATTTGATGAGGTCAACCTGACATTTACCCCTGAAAACTGTTATGGCGTCATCGGCGCAAATGGTGCTGGGAAATCTACTTTTTTAAAAATTCTAGCAGGTGACATCGAACCATCAACTGGTAGTGTGTCCCTTGATGCCCATGAACGTCTTGCAGTCCTAAAACAAGATCACTATGTCTTTGACGATCATACCGTCTTAGACACTGTCATGATGGGACACCAAGAGTTGTTTGCCATAAGAGAAGAAAAGGATGCTATCTACCAAAAAGAAGATTTTACAGAAGAGGATGGCTTAAAAGCCGCAGAACTTGAAGCTAAATTTGCCGAACTGAATGGCTGGGAAGCAGAAAGTGAAGCTAGTGACTTGCTGCGTGGCCTTGGAATCAGCGACGATTTACATTATCAGTTGATGAGTGAGTTAAGTGAACCACAAAAAGTCAAAGTGCTACTAGCACAAGCTCTATTTGGCAATCCGGACGTCTTGTTACTAGATGAACCAACCAATGGGTTAGACGCCCACTCAATCCAATGGTTAGAAGATTTTCTGATTGACTTTCCGAATACGGTTATCGTTGTCAGCCATGACCGTCACTTTTTGAATAATGTCTGTACTCATATGTGTGACGTCGACTTTGGCAAAATAAAGCTCTATGTCGGCAACTATGATTTCTGGCTAAAAAGTAGTCAACTAGCTTCTAAATTAGCAGCAGACCAAAATGCCAAAAAAGAAGAAAAAGTAAAAGAACTCCAAGCTTTTATCGCTCGTTTCTCTGCCAATGCCTCAAAGTCGAAACAGGCAACGAGCCGAAAGAAATTACTAGACAAGATCACCTTGGATGATATCCAACCTTCAAGCAGACGCTACCCATTCGTTGGTTTTAAACCTGAAAGGGAAATCGGCAATGATCTCTTGTTAGTCGACCACCTCTCGAAAACAACAGATGAAGGAAAGGTTTTATTTAAAGACTTGTACTTCCAGTTGCAAAAACAAGATAAAGTAGCTTTTTTGAGTCGTTACGAGCCGACCATCTCTGCTCTCTTTGAGATTTTGAACGGTCAAGAAGAAGCAAGTGCTGGAAGCTATAAATGGGGTGTGACAACAATTGTCAGCTACTTCCCTAAAGACGTGAGCGTTGCTTTCCCTGATAAAGACTTGACGATTCTTGATTGGTTACGGCAATATGCATCACCAGAAGAACAAGATAATACTTTCTTACGTCAATTCTTAGGAAGAATGCTTTTCAGTGGCGAAGATGTCATGAAAAAAGTGGGCGTTTTATCTGGTGGCGAAAAAGTCAGGTGCTACCTATCAAAAATGATGCTAAGTAAAGCCAACGTCTTAGTATTCGACGATCCAACAAATCACTTGGACTTAGAATCAATCACCGCATTGAACGATGGCTTAATCAATTATTCTGGTGCAATACTCTTTACCTCACATGACCGAGAATTTATCAATACCATTGCTAACCGTATCATTGAGATTGGGCCAAAAGGCATGGTCGACCGTGTTGACACCACATATGACGATTATATTCGGGATAAAGATGTCACTACAAAAATTGATAAATTATATTGATTTCTTATCGTCGTAGAAGTAGAAAAAGGAAAAATAGAAAAACGTCCTGGTTTTCAACTAGTTGAAAACCAGGACGTTTTTTAATTGAAATTCATAATCATATTATCAGATCAATTTATCAGATCAAATAGTCAAACCAAAATTCAGCTCAAAAATTCAACTCAAACAATCAAATCAAAAATTCAAAATAAACAACTAGTCTTGTTCGTTTGGATCGTCAATTGCATCTTGATGTGTTGGGTGAACAGTGCCAGCAACATGGTCAGGACCTGCATAGATGGTGTATAGTTTTAATGGTTTGTCTCCTGTATTGATGACATCATGCCAAGTATCTGCAGGAACAAAAATAGCATCATCATCTTTAACAGGTGCTTCAAAATTCAAGTTATCTTCTGTAGGACCCATTTTACAGATACCTTCACCTTGTTCAATACGGAGAAATTGTTCAATACCATGGTGGATTTCTAGTCCAATATCGTCACCAGGTTGGATTGTCATTACTGTTACTTGAAGATTACTACCTGTCCAAATAGTTGTCCGATAGTTATCATTTTCTAATGTCATACCTTCAATATCTTCTACAACCGGTTTTTTACCGCGATCACTATAATCATAAGCCATTTCAAAATTCCTCCTTGATATTTTTGGTGCTACAATTTACCTGTAACACTTACGCCTATATTATAATCATTCTAATTTTAAGACGCAACCAAGAGGGCTCTTTTACTGAAAACTTTTTTATTAGACCTAAATTCCTGATAAAGTGAGCTTTTTCACTGTATAATATGGGAAGCAATTGCTTTTTCAGTCGCAGCAATTGAGAATGTCTAGCTATTTAATTGTAATCATTTTAATTAAATTGGCCTTTACCACTGGAAAACACGACCTATAACCACTACAATAGTGTCATGAGATTATAAATCACAAACTTTAACGAAATTCCTAAAACGTAACACTCTTGTGAGAGTATATAAAAGATCAATACTCCTGTACTTATACCTGTGCTCCTATACTTATATAGGCATGCCATGTATGGCTTTATAGATATTGTATTATAGCTAGTGCATTTAGCTAGTGCATTATAGGAATTGCATTGATCGTAATAGTTTGATTATTAAAAAAATTTTAAGAGAAAGAAGCGGATTACTTGTCAACTATAATTGAATTAGATGGTTTATCCTACAAGGCATCGGATAAAGTCATCTTAAGTGATATCGATCTTAACGTATCAAAGGGAGATTTTTTGAGCATTACAGGTCCTTCTGGGAGTGGTAAGAGTACGCTGTTAAAAATCGTTGCATCCTTGTTATCCAAATCTAGTGGCTCGTTTTATTTTGAAGGCAAAGCTATCGAAGAGATTGATCCAGTCACCTACAGAAAAGCTGTGTCTTATTGCTTTCAATCACCTGTCTTATTTGGCGAAACTGTTTCAGACAATCTATCTTTCCCCTTCAAAATTAGAAATGTCGATTTCGACAAAGATCGTGCTGAAAAAATGTTAGCTTCTGTTGGACTCGAACCAATATACCTAGACAAAAAAATAACAGAACTCTCCGGTGGGGAGAAACAACGGGTCGCATTGATCAGAAATATCATTTTCACCCCGAAAGTTTTGCTATTGGATGAAGTTACCAGTGCCCTAGATGAAGAAAATCGTAAGATTATTTGGAAGTGGCTACATTCAATCTATGATGCTGGTGACTTGACTATTTTGATGGTCTCCCACAATCAAGAAGAAGCTCAACTAGCTCCTCATTCTATTGAAATAAAGAATGGTAAAATCACAGAAAGAAGGGGTTTTTGATGAATCTACAAGTTAGTCCCACTACATTACTCCTAAGTTTCTTGCTCGTAATCGTAGGGATTGTTATTGCCCAAAGAGAGCGTCTAGGAACAGCAAAGGAAATCATATATAGTATTTCAAGAGCAATTATCCAACTAGTCATCGTTGGTTACATTTTAACTTTTTTATTTGGCTTCAATAGTCCCATAGTCACTATTGGTATGGTTGCAGTCATCGGGTTTAATGCTGCCTATAACGCCCATAAAAGAAGCCAAGGTATGGCAAAAAGCCTGCAGATTTCTATGATTGCCGTCTTCACAACCTTAGCGTTGACCTTAATCATTTTGATTTTTTCAGGATCAATTCTCTTCACCCCATCCCAAGTTGTTCCAATCTCTGGCATGATCGCAGGAAATGCCATGACCACAATTGGCCTTTGCTACCGTAATCTCAATACACTCTTTAGAGACCAACGGCAACAAATCTTAGAAAAACTATCATTAGGGGCTACACCAAGTCAAGCATCTCACACAATTCTAAGAGAGGCTATCAAATCTGGTATGCAACCAACCTTAGACAATGCAAAAACTATAGGAATCGTTTCACTACCTGGTATGATGTCAGGATTAATCTTCGCTGGAGTTGTCCCAACAACTGCTATCATGTACCAAATCATGGTCACCTTCATGCTTGTCGCAACAACTAGCTTAGCTTCTTATATCGCCTCATTCTTGGCCTACACGAGCTTTTTCAATGACCGTGATCAGTTTATACTGTAATCTTTAATGTAATCTTTACTACCATTATTCCTATAATTTATACTGCCGTTTTCGCTGTGATTTTTGCCGTAAATCTTATATTTTCTCATCAAAAAACAGAAGTTCTCGAGAGACTTATCTCCTGGAGAACTTCTGTTTTATCTATATCTGTTTTATTCGTATCACTAATGACTAATGCATCATCAGCAAGTTATAATCAGTTCCCGTTACTCTCATTCAGCCTTGGTGCCCAAGTCGTCACAGCACGCGCTCTAAGGACATCATCAGCCGATAACGCATGTTGCCCAATTAATCCTCCATCAGGGCCACTCAACCAATTTGTCTTGATTCTAACCAAGTAATCAGGAGGTGTTTCTTTATCATAGCGTAATTTCAATGATTTCAACTGATATTCTTGATGTTGATCGTACTTCATCACATTATCTACCAACCTGAAATAAACAGCATTGTTAACATGTTGATTACGGTCGATATCACTATATCTCACTTGGTAATCATAATGAACGTATGGTTCTATTACAGCAGGATAGCGTGTTCTCTTAGGAGGATTTCTCAGAAACTCAGACCCATAACTCTTCATCATATCTGGCGTAATCCGCACGATTTGACGACTATCTGGATTGACCACCCCAAAAGTCGCCTTATTCGTTACAATAAGTTCCCCTTCCTCATCATACATTTCAAAATTCCGATAAGCGAAAAATTGATTGAATGAATGCGGAATAGTCTTTACCACTACTGTATCATTAACCTTTGGCCATCTGTTTACTTCAAGAGTTTGCTCAATCACGAACCACACTAGGTGATGAGAATTGATAATACTCTCTGCCCCCAGATGAGCCTGATGCTTTTCCGATGTCATCATCATCCATTGGATTGCTTTAAAAGGTGTTAACTCTCCTAAACTATTACAATCGTATTCACTAACACGATAACTTGCTTCATATGTTGAAACCATAACCTAATAACCTCCGCACAGTTGCTAATATTATTGTACACATGTCTTATATGATTTTCAAAAGATTGTACTAAAAATAACACTTTGCTCTCTCTATATCACTGATTTACCTGACCACTACGGCCTAAAACGTTGGTACACTAGTAAAAATGCTCGTGATTGTGCTATGCTATGGTAGTTCAATAGCATTGTCACCTATATATTAAACTTGTCACCATACACTCTATCGATTATGATCTACTATTTTTCATTTATTGATTGTACTTTAGTAACTGTATGTTGTGATCATCAAGGAGTTATTTAAATGATAGCTTTTTTCTTACAAGGATTAGCCATTGGTATTGTTTCGCTGATTCCAGGAGTTAGCGGGATGACTGTAGCGGTTGCTCTCGGCATCTACCGCCGTCTAATTGACTCAACCAAGAATTTTACTAAGCATTGGCAATCGAGTCTTGATTTTCTCTTACCCTTTTGGGCTGGAGTTGCCATAGGTATCGGGTTAGCCGTCCGTTTGGTAGCCTATGGATTGACGACTTTCCCATTTCCCACCGCCATGTTATTCATCGGTCTTTTAGCGGGAAGTATTCCTCTCCTATTAAAACAGTATTGGCTAGCTACTGTGGGACGAAAACAACTCGACCGACCTCTTCAGTTACTGATTCTGGTAATCAGCTTTTGCGTCGCTTTGATCTTAGCTTTGATTCAACTCAATAGTCCATTATCTGGATTATCCATGACTTTTCCCACTCTTTGGGCACTCTTTAGCCTAGGTGTATTGTCAAGTGTTGCTTTCTTGATTCCGGGGTTCAGTGGATCCTTATTGATCATGCTACTCGGCTTTTACGCTCTATTAACCACACGTTTGATGGGATTTATGCATGATATTTTGACTAACTCCCTTTATATCGACTGGAATTCATTCTTTTTTGTTATCACTTTTATTAGTGGCTTTATTATTGGTTTTATTATCTTCTCTCACTTTGTCATGGCAGTCGTTATCAACTATGGTCAACTGACTTTTGCTTCTGCATTTGGAGTGTTATTAGCCGCACCATTAGCCATCATTGTCTGCACCAAAGCTCTGGCAAATCTCCAAGGCTCGATCAGTGTTGTCCTCGTAATGTCTGCTCTGTTGTTTTTAGTCGTCGGCTTTATGACAACTTATGTCTTAGGACTCTATAGCACAGAATTCACTAGGGAACACCCTCATCAAGGATCTTGATTAATCGTTTAAAACAAGTATCACAAAAATATCATAAAAGTATCATAAAAAGCTGTACAAAAACATGACAAAAAGAGTGTTCAATCCGTTAACCAGACGGTTTGAACACTCTTTTTCGATTAGCATTGTTGGTAGATCGACCTTTTCAGTTTGAACCACTCAAATCACTTGTCGATCTTAAAATAACCTATAGTAAATCACTACACCACACTAGTTATTCTTTCTTGATGCCCACCAGCTCCTAGTTATTTTTAACAAACCACTCCAAAGTCATCAAAACAGCTGGAGCTGAAAAGCATCGTGTATTTCCTTTATTTGTATGTTTCTTTTCTTTTAACTCTACGTTATCCTCTAACTCAATCTGTGTCTAGTTCTATGTCTAGATCTCTATATTTATCTCGACCATAAAATCAGATCACAATACTAGTTTATATGGATTTTGCAAGTTTTCGATGATCAATTTCAAGAAGTCGGCAGCTGGAGAGCCATCAACGATTTGATGATCAAAAGTCAAACTCAATGGTAATTTTTGTAATTCAACCACTTCATGTGCTTCATTGAATGCTAGTTCTTTCGTTAACGATCCTACACCTAAGATTCCAATTTCAGGCGTGTTAATTATAGGAGTAAAGTATTCTACCCCAGTATGCCCTAAGTTAGAGATAGTGAAGGTCGATCCTGAGTACAAGTCTCCAGCTAATGTGCCGGCTCTTGTGTCAGAGATAACTGAGTTGATCGATTGACCTAGCCCAGTCAACGTTAATTGATCAGCATGTTTCACAACTGGAACTACCAGACCATCGTCTACTGCTACTGCGATACCAATGTTGATATCCTCAACATGTTCTAATGTGCCATTTTGATACCAAGAATTGATTTCAGGCGTTTCTTTCAAGGCTAAGACAACTGCACGTGTCAACAAGGTCGTAATACTCAATTGGCCATCTGTTAATGGATAACCTGCTTTAGCTTTTGTTTCTTTTCTGAAGGCCATTAATTTAGTGATATCAGCTTTTTGATGAATTGTTACTTGCGCTGTATTTTGCAGGCTCGAGATCATACGAGCTGCAATCATCTTACGCATACCTTTAAGTCCGGCCCCAACTTCTACTCCAGTTGGTACGGATTGAACTGGTTTAGCGGCAGGTACATAACTCAAGACATCACGACGAGTGATTCTGCCGTTGCCCCCTGTCCCATTAATTTCAGCATAGTCAATCCCTTTTTCTGCTGCTAATTTGCGTGCAAGAGGTGTAATGAATATCCGTTCGCCTTCACGTCTTGCTGGTGCTGCAGATTCTGATCTGACAGGAGCAGCCCCAGTTGCTGCCGGAGATTCTACTGCTACTGGTTGTTCTTCCACTGGTTCTTCACTAGGTTCTGGCACGTCTTCTGTCGCGCCACCTTTACCACTATCAACCGTTTCGCCTTCAGCACCGACATAAGCGATTGGTTCTTTACAAAGCACATCCGCGCCTTCTTCAGCTACGATTTCAAGGATTACACCATCTTCTGGTGCTTCAACATCTGCTGTTAATTTTTCTGAACTGATGCTACATACTGCATCACCTTTTTTAACTGAATCTCCAACTTTGACTTCCCATGTATCAATCGTTCCTTCAGTCATTGTTAATCCTAGTTTAGGCATTAAAATTGCTTTTGCCATATCTTATCACCACCCTCTAACTATTTTTTTAAGTCTTCGATAATTTCTTTAGATTCTTCAATTACACGATCAGCGTTTGGTAAGTATAATTGTTCCAAGTTTGTTGCGAAAGGAACTGGTGTATTAGGAGCTGTTACGCGTTTAACAGGTCCATCTAAGTAGTCGAATGCTTTATCACTAACAACAGACGCAATATCCGTTGCTGTATTGTTGTGTGGGTTAGCTTCATCGATGACGATCAAACGACCAGTCTTTTTAACAGAGTTGATGATTGTTTCTTGGTCCCAAGGAGCAACGGTAATCAAGTCGATGACTTCAACATCAATGTTATCCTCTTTCAAACGGTCTGCTACTTCCAATGCGACATAAAGCATTTTCCCGATAGTAACGATTGTTAGGTCTTTACCTTCACGTTTTACTTTAGCTTTACCAATCTCAACTTTATAGTATTCTTCAGGCACTTCGCCTTTTTGACCATACAAGGTTTTATCTTCTGAGAAAATGACGATATTGTCATCTTCAATTGCTGATAATAGTAATCCTTTTGCATCATATGGATTTGATGGAACAACGACTTTTACAGCTGGAATCGATCCTAACATGCCGTAGTAAGCGCCCGAGTGTTGTGCGGCTGCACTTGCACCTGCACCATGAGTTGTTCTTACAGTCATAGGGATTTTAGCTTTCCCACCAAACATATAACGCATTTTGGAACCTTGTGCCAAGATGGTGTCCAAACAGAAGCCGATAAAGTCATTGAACATCAATTCTGGTACAGGACGTAATCCAGTCGCTGCAGCTCCCACAGCAGCACCCATATACCCCATTTCAGAAATTGGTGTATCGATAACACGATCACGGCCAAATTTTGGCATCAAGCCACGTGTGACACCAAAACAGCCACCCCATGAATCTTGGTTTTCGTCTTCTAAATGTTTAACACCCGCACCACCGGCGATATCTTCACCAAGTAAAATTACGCGATCGTCTTTTTCCATTGCTTGTTCTAGCGCTTCATTAATAGCGCCCATAAAAGTTACTCTTCTTGCCATGATATTCTCTCCTATCTTCTATTTGATGTGTGTCTTTAATTTGCTAAGCTAATTTAAGCAACTCGTTCAATCAACCTATTAGTCAGCGTAAACATCTTGATAAAGAAGTTCTGGGCTTGGTAATGGACTATTTTCAGCGAATTCGATAGCATGCGCTGTGTCTTTCTTAGAGGCTTCTTCAATCTCATCTGCCTCTTTTTTAGTTAATAATTTATGCTTGATAGCATATTCACGGAATTCTTCGATTGGGTCACGTCCAGCAAGTGATAATTCTTCACCATCTCTTGCTTTATAAGTTTGCTCATCACCTTCAAAGTGACCATAGTTACGGTAAGTCACACATTCAACAATTGTAGGACCTTCACCTTTACGTGCACGATCAATAGCTTCACCAGCTGCTTCATAAACTGCTGAAACATCTTTCCCATCTACACGAACACCAGGGATGCCATAAGCAGCTGCACGTTCAGAAATTGTTTTAGAGCCTGAGGCATAACTTTGTGGGGTTGATTCACCAAAACCATTGTTTTCGTTGACGAAAACCACTGGAAGATCCCAGATAGCGGCCATGTTGATGCCTTCATGAAATGTCCCTTCGTTTGCTGCACCATCACCAAAGAAACAAACAGCAACGTCGTCAGTCTTCAAATATTTGTTACGTAAGCCTGCTCCGACAGCGATTGGGAAGCCACCACCAACCATACCGTTAGCACCTAGCATGCCTTTATCGATATCAGCAATATGCATTGAACCGCCTTTACCTTTACACAAACCAGTTTCACGGCCGTAGATTTCTGCCATCATACCATCAAGGTCACAGCCTTTAGCGATACAGTGTCCATGGCCACGGTGAGTACTTGTGATTTGGTCGTCGTCTGTTAAATGCGCACAAACACCAGTTGCGATTGCTTCCTCGCCCGCATATAAATGCACGAACCCTGGGATGTCACCATTTGCAAAGAATGTATGAACTTCATCTTCAAAATTTCTGATATCATTCATTTTTTTATAGATCCATTGCGCTTTTTCTTTTGATAATTTTTCCATTACATTTCCTCCTCGTTTTGCACTTCTTAACATTTTTAATTCTGTTGACAATCAATTGTTCTAACACTTAACCATGGATAGGTCGGAACAAAACGGCATTTGCTGTTTCACCCACGACTTCAGATAAGGTTGGATGTGCAAAAATCGTATGTGCCAATTCATCAACTGTACCTTCAGCTTCTCTGACAGCTAAAATCGTGTGGATCATTTCAGTAGCATGGCTTCCGACAATCACTGCTCCAAGAATCTGATGATATTTCTTTTCGCTTATGATCTTAACGAAACCATCCGTTTCCACACTTGCGATAGCTCTACCATTTCCTCCAAATGCCATTTGTTTGACCACGACGTCATATCCTTGTTCTTTCGCTTCTTTTTCGTTTAAACCAAAACTTGCGATTTCTGGATCAGTATATAGACATTTTGGAACGAGATCCTTGTTTACAGGTGTTATTGGTTGACCAGCTAGATGCTCCGCAATTCTGATACCCTCTGCACTTGCAACATGGGCAAGCATTAAGCCAGGAATGAGATCACCAATGGCAAAAACGTTACTGAGACTTGTTTGATAATGGTGGTCGACTTTAACAAACCGTTTACTGTCATCCAACTCCAAACCAAGATCATTTGCAATCGTTAAGTCCGCTCGTCTACCCGTTGCCACTAATAATTTGTCGTAAGAAACATCTTCTAAGCCTTCAACTTTAACTGCCGTTTTCGTTACTTCATTAATATGAACACCAACGTGAACAACAATCCCCAGTTTTTTCAGTTTCTTCTTAATAATTTCTCTAGCTGCTTCATCTTCAGTTAGTAAAACATCAGGAGCCACTTCCAACAATGTCACGTCGACTCCGAGCGGTTTCATGGCAAAGGCCAATTCGACTGCGATTATTCCACCGCCGATAACTACAAATTTTTTAGGAAGCTCTGTCATACTGAAGAAAGTATCGGTCGTTAGGTAGTCTACATCTTTCACACCATTGATTGGCGGAACGAAAGGTCTACTCCCGGTCGCTAGCAAGATATTTTTAGCGTGATAGGTTTTCCCGTCAACGATAACTTCTTTATTTTTAGTGACAGAGGCTGATCCTTCGATATATTCGATTTTGTTACTCTTGAACAGATGACCAACACCACCTTGTAGTGTCTTTACCACACCATTCTTCCGTTCAACAAGTTTCTCAAAATCAATGTCACCAACTGTTGTATGAATCCCGAATTTGTTAGCTTCTTGTGCTGATAACACCCAATGGGCATGTTGGATATAACTTTTGGATGGGATACAACCAACATTTAAACATGTCCCCCCAATGTCTTTTCTCTCAACTACTGCTACTTTTTGTCCCAGTTGAGCTGCTTTTATTGCAGCAACATAACCTCCAGGACCTGAGCCTATTACGATTAAGTCAAACACTCTATTATTCACCATCCTTATTGTTTTTTCCTGATTTGCAAGAAGGTTTGTGCCTAGACTTCTCCTTTCTTAAACCTTGCACTTACTATAAGCAAATACCATGCCAACTTTAAAAACGCTTTATTGATAGCGTTTTTATAAATATAGACACAAAAAGACCGGTCACGATGTGCCATGACCGGTCTTTTTGTCGCTATTTTGAAACAAATTGATGCACTTTTTGTGAATTAATGTTCTTTTATTCACAATATCTTTAGAAACTCATTACTTGTGATCCAACTCATATTTTTTTAGCTTACGATATAGTGTTGACCGCGATATACCCAATGCTTCTGCGGTATTGGTCATATGGTATTTATGTTGTTCTAAAGCTCTGATAATATGTTCTCTTTCAACAGTAGAAGGATCAAGTGACGCAATATCAGCGACACTACGCATCTCATCATGATCTTTCAGCACTTCAGTTTCTCTTCCCACAGTAACACCATGATTGCTAACAGGATCATTTCTATAGTCACTATTAGGAGCATTTCTATGATTACCACTATAATCTCCATTATATTTCGGATAACCAGCTGGTCTTTGCGCCCTCCCAATGGTTGCTTTACTATTATTGAAATCTCGGTGGCCATCATCATCCCAAGTGTCAGTGGTTAGAGGAGAATTCTCTTTCAAAGTCCCAACTACCAGAGTACGTTGTAATTCTGCCGTCGTAGGCTCGTTGTGGCGGTAGAACACATAAACCCGTTCCAAAAAATTATTGAACTCTCGGATATTGCCTTTCCACTCAAAATCTTTGGCGACTTTGAAAATTTTATCTTGCCAATTGATATACCAATTTCGTCTCATGCAGAAGCGGCTGATCAATGGCACGATATCTTCTATCCGATCTCTCAGTGGTGGGATCTCTAAAGGACAGACATATAATCTATAGAAGAGATCGGCACGAAATTTCTCTTTTTGGACAGCTTCTTTTAAATCCTGATTGGTAGCTGTTACTAACCGAAAATCAACCAGTCTAGGTTTATCACTACCAATAGGAGTAACAACTTTGTGTTCGATAACCCGCAATAAAGCTGCTTGCATCTTATGAGTCATGCTGTCTACTTCATCAAGAAATAGCGTCCCATGATTAGCTAATTCGATTTTTCCTTTGTTCCCGGTTGATTTAGCACCCGTAAAAGCACCTGGGGCATAACCGAATAATTCACTCTCCAATAAGTTTTCACTCACTGCACTACAGTTCACCGCAACAAGTGGACCATTACGATAGCCAGAGTTATAGTGGATTGTTTCAGCAATAATTTCTTTACCACTACCAGACTCTCCATGGATATGGATTGGCAGATTACTATCTGCAACTTGAACAACACGCTTTAAGAATTGGTTATATTGCTTATTCTCACTATGCGCACCTGAGTAGTAAAAGTCTTCATGAAAGGCTTCGCTCTTTTCGATCAAGTAGGCATACCCCACTTGTGATTGTTGGGTCGAAATTGGCGTCTTCGTGCAAGTCAACCGATGTTTTTCCAAAGCATCAGTGATAAAATCTCCGATCCTCAGGTCATACTTATGTTGCACTTGCTCTGGAATGCAGACCATCCGACCATTCATGTCGCACAGAATGCGATTGTCCAAATTATTGACAGCTGATTGTAACAACTCTTGTTGAGCTCTAATACGATCCTTGATAATATCATTAGATATCTTTTGGGCGATCAATCCAATAAACAGTTGGCAATTCAGTGCTGATTCATTGTTATAAGTCGACACATCCAAGACCCCGACAACCTCATTATTCTCGTCAAGAATTGGTGCAGCGACACAGCTCCAACTTTGAGACGCCACGACATAGTGTTCATAACGACTAACTGTGATAGCTTGTTTCTCGCTCATTGCAAGAGCAATCGCATTTGTCCCTGCATTCATCTCATCCCACGCACTACCTTCAGAAAAGTAAATATCATTAGCCTCACTTAAAGCTTGATAATTCCCCGAACGCCAGATGATATTGCCATAGGAATCTGTCAATATAAAGACCGGTTGATCTAAATTCAAAGCCGTCGATAATTGCGAAATATCTCGCGTCACATTATCGATCAAGTCCTTATTCATCTTTTTCCTTTCTCTCAACTCATTAGCCGTTAATATCTTCCCTGGCTTGATTTGGAAAGGATCTACTTGCTTGCGCCGACATAATTGCCAAGAATTCGACACAAAATCAGGGATAGCACTATTATCAACTAACCCCGTAGATATAAAATTTTTCCAGTTTGATTGATTCATGATTATGATCACCTCTTCATGTTCCCCATTGAAACGTTCTTCTTTAAGTTATTCTACTTCTATTTCCATTTCTACTTCTATTTCTATTTCCATTTCTATTTCTATAAATAAATGCCTATTCTATCAATAAATACATAAAATAAATACATAAAATAAATACATCAGCTCAAGACTTAGACTCAAAACATAAACTCAAGTCTATTCAATACACTCTCCCTCTCTATTTTAGCACTTTAAAGCGCTAACACAAATAGTAACATCGTTAGTAACGCGACTAGATCTAGGGTTGTCAAACATATGTTACCTGAACTGATAATAGTGGTGCTTGATGTCTTGTCCACCAAAACGAATTTTTTGAGTTTGTTGTCAAGGAGGAAAGTGAAACGATCCTTGACAACAAACGATAAAAATATAAAATCAGTGGACACATCAAGCAGCTTCGTTATACTTATTTTCGTAATACTTTTCAACCATTTGATTTGGGCTTAAGAATCCCAATACTTTTCGTGCAATATTATTGTGTCGACTCATATATCGCCGATGTTGCTTTAACATATCCTCTACGGATTCAAACTCTCGTTTACCATAAAACCGAAGTTGA
>NZ_ATXL01000006.1 GCF_000421665.1 Bavariicoccus seileri WCC 4188
CATCTAAGCGTGAAGCCCCCCTCAAGATGAGATTTCCCATCTTTTTAAAAGAGTAAGATCCCTGAGAGACGATCAGGTAGATAGGCTGGAAGTGGACATTTAGTGATAAATGGAGCGGACCAGTACTAATCGATCGAGGACTTATCCAATTTTGGCTTCAAGAAGATTCAGTTTTGGGTAGATGGGTTTAGAGCAAGGAAGTTATTGTTAGATTCAGTTTTGAGAGAACAATGTTCTTTCGATTAGTGTGGTGATGATTGCCAGAAGGATACACCTGTTCCCATCTCGAACACAGTAGTTAAGCTTCTCGGCGCCGATAGTAGTTGGGGGTTTCCCCCTGTGAGGGTAGGTATCGCCGCGCTTTTTTATTATTCCGCAATAGCTCAGTTGGTAGTAGCGCATGACTGTTAATCATGATGTCGTAGGTTCGAGTCCTACTTGCGGAGTTTGTTTTTAAAAAGAGCTCTCTCCTTGAGCGATTATAAGTTGATTCCTGCCGCTTTAGCTCAGCAGGTAGAGCGCTTCCATGGTAAGGAAGAGGTCGCCGGTTCAAACCCGGCAAGTGGCTTCCAATAGTCCCGACAGGGGCTTATTTTTTTTGCCAAAATTTGATTGGTTGTATGTGCTAGCTTAGACAGCAATCAAAAGATAGTAATCAAAATCAATGACAAATGTCTCCTCACCCCTTAAAATGAATAGTAGGAAATGTGGATTGTATGGCGCTTAGTAAGGCTAATAAAAGTAGAAGGAGAGATAATAAATGATAAAACATGTGCCCGAGGCCTTTGAATATATAACTGATGAAGGAAAAAAACTAGGAGAGTTGACTTATAGTCAGAGTAATGGGGTCATAGATGGAAATCATACGTTTGTTGATCCAAGTTTGAGAGGACAAGGGATAGCTGGAAAACTATTTGATGCCTTTATAGCATATGCAAGGGAGAATGATTTGAAAGTAGTAGGATCTTGCTCATATGTGGAAAATAAGTTAAGAAGTGCTAGTGATTTGGACGATGTAAAAGCATAGAGGTGACTCTAGACTAGATTACAGCTTAACTATTTCTTTAGAGAAATTTTTCCAAGAGAGCTGGATTTGTCTATTTGTAGCCATGCACAAAACTCAAAAGCTTAGAACATCAAAAGCTCAATGGCCAAAAAGCTCAAAAACTAAAGAGATCAAATACACAAAAGATTAAAATTTAATGAAAAAGTATTGACATGAATTGTGATGTTTTGGTATTCTAGTGGCAATCAAATAATTTGCGATGAAAAGATAAGTAAGTTTAGCGTTTTCTTGAAGAGAGCTCATGGTCGGTGAAAATGAGTAAAACAAAGAACTGAAAATGGTCTTGGAGCATTTGACAGTGAAATTTAACTGTCACGGAGGGCAACCGATAAAATGTCGCAGTATATCATACTTTTATGACGTACTGACTGAGAAATAGATCGTGAGATTTATTTAAAATAGAGTGGTAACGCGAAACTTTCGTCTCTGGATAAACAGGGGCGGAAGTTTTTTATTTTATACTCAGTCAATCAACAAAAATAGTTAAATAAGGGGGCGAAGACTACTAGATTACTAAGAAAGAGATGTACAGTCATTATTTAAGTCATTAGGTGAAGCAGTATTTTAGGAACAAGAGACGATTTCCTAAGCGCAGCCACATTATAAAGATTATAATATATCCCAAATAGCCTTTTGGTTATATCAAAAAACAGGTTGAATCGGATAGAGAATCGAAATAACTCAAACATAACAAAGGAGATAAATAAAATGACGTTTAACAAATTAATCAAAGGATTCTTACTAACAGCAGCAACTATTTCTTTAGCAGCTTGTGGAAACAATGCGAATGACTCAGATAATGCTGATAAAGAACCAGAAGTCATCAAAGTAGTAGCTAGTCCAGCTCCTCATGCTGAGATTCTAGAACAAGTCAAACCAATTCTGGAAGAAGAAGGGTACGATTTAGAGATTAACATTGTGAATGACTATAACACACCAAATCAATTAGTGGTTGATGGTGGTGCTGATGCAAACTTCTTTCAACATACTCCATATTTAGATACATGGAATGAAGATCATGGTACCGATTTGGTAGGTGTTGGTAATGTCCATATTGAACCAATGGCCGTATACTCACAAAAATATGATTCATTAGAAGACTTGCCAGAAAATGCAACTGTCTATGCTTCTACTAATCCCGCAGAAGTTGGTCGTTTCTTAGGATTCTTTGTAAATGCTGGATTAATCACACTTAAAGAAGGCACTGACCCTGTTAAAGCGCAACTAGAAGATATCGAAGACAATCCAAAAGACATTACAATCGAGACTTCTATTGCGCCTGAACTATTGGTCCAAACGTATCAAGCTGGTGAAGGGGATGCTGTCATAATCAACTCTAACTTTGCAATTGATGCTGGTTTGTCACCAATCGAAGATTCAATTGCATTAGAAGATCAAGATTCACCTTATGCAAACTTAATAGCTGTCCGCCCAGATGAAAAGGATGATCCAAAAATCAAAGCATTGATAGAAGCTGTACAAAGTGAGACAGTTAAGAAATATATTGAAGATAACTACAAAGATGGTTCTGTTATTCCAGCCTTTTAATTGCTAGTATAGAGGTACTAGTCATATATAGGGATTACTGTGAAAGTACTAGCCTGTTGATATGATACAGCTTGCAGGTATTATCATGTAGGGACTAGCGTGTGTAGGTGTATAGTTGCCAGTATGATGGTCAACCCGTATGATAATCAATAGAATAACAGTTAATACTAAAATGACTGAGGATTAAGCTTTTATGGGTTAAGCCCTAGGAAGTAAAGTCCTAAGGTACTACTAATAAGTAATAAGTTAATAAACCGATAAACGTAATAAACGGATAAACAGAAGTAATTGTAAGACAAATTGGAAATGAAGGAGCACGTAGTGATATGATCTCGTTACAACATGTCAGTAAGCAATACGACACAAAAAAACATTCAATCAAGGCAGTTGATGATGTTTCATTGACAGTCGATGATTGTGATATATTTGGTATCATTGGCTTTTCTGGAGCGGGGAAAAGCACGTTAGTTCGTTTAATTAATGGACTGGAATCAGTTTCTGAGGGAAAGGTCATCGTTGATGGAAATGATATAACAACCTTAAAGAAAAAAGATCTTTTGAACGAGCGTAAGAAGATTGCGATGATATTCCAGCATTTCAACCTTTTGTGGTCGCGGACTGTTGCCGAGAATATTGAGTTTCCACTAGAAATTGCTAATGTTCCAAAAGCAAAGCGAAAAGAACGAGTGAAAGAGCTAATCCGGCTCGTTTCTCTTGAAGGGCATGAGGATTATTATCCTGCACAATTGTCAGGTGGTCAAAAACAACGGGTTGGTATTGCCAGAGCCTTAGCAAATGAGCCAAAGTTATTATTATGTGATGAGGCCACAAGTGCTCTTGATCCAAAAACAACTGATGATATTTTGGACTTACTAGTTAAGATAAATAAGGAACTCGGATTGACGATCGTCATCATTACTCATGAGATGCATGTGGTGAGCAAGATCTGCCACCATGTAGCTGTCATGGAAGATGGTAAGATTGTTGAAGAAGGATCGGTTGTAGATGTCTTTCGTAATCCACAACAACCAATCACGAAACAATTTATTGGTGATGAGCAAGAAACAGTACCATTAGATGATTTGTTAGAAACTCTATCAGATGAACTATCGACTGGTTATGTTATTAGACTTCACTATACTGGCGCCAGTGTGTTAGAAAGTCGTTTGACCAATACATCAAAAGAGTTGGATATTCCGATTTCAATCCTTCAGGCAAAAATGAATATCACTCAGGCTGGCAGTGTCGGTAGCATGGTCGTTCATGCCGCTTGTACACCTGAGCAACTTGAGCAATTAAAGAAGAAGTTTGACGTTCCAAGTATTAATTTGGAGGTGATCGCTAATGTTGAATAAGGCATGGGTTATTCTTGCTGCACAAAATGGATCAGTTAAAAGTGTTTGGCAAAATATGTTCTCTTTTGAAAATGTCAAATTAACGGACGTTTGGCAAGCAACTCTTGAGACGATGTATATGGTAGGTTTATCAAGTATATTTGTCTTAGTCCTAGGACTTTTGATTGGATTATTAATGTACTTGACAGAACCTAATAGGCCTCTGCAAAATCGATTCATAAATTTTGTGGTTAGTGCGATCGTCAACATCTTTAGATCAATTCCGTTTATTATCTTGATTTTACTGTTGATTCCATTTACCAAAGTAATCATGCAGACGATGTTGGGACCGAAGGGGGCCATTCCTGCACTTGTAGTCAGTGCAGCTCCATTCTACGCACGATTAGTCTGGATTGGTTTGAATGAAATTCCCAAAGGGGTTATAGAAGCATCAGAGTCTATGGGGGCTTCTACGACCCAAATCATTACAAAAGTTCTGATTCCAGAAGCATTACCGTCTCTTATCTCAGGTCTTACAGTCACTGCAATTGCTATAATTGGTTATACAGCTGTTGCGGGAGCTATCGGAGCTCGTGGCCTAGGTGATTATGCTTATCTAATTGGATATACGCGAACGAAGCTAGATATCGTGTTAGTGGCTACAATCGCTATCTTAATCTTAGTATTTATCATTCAATTTATTGGTGATGTAGCAACAAAACTAGTGGATAAACGTTGAAATCGTCTAACTTATGTCTGCTGGTAGTCTAGCAGACCAATTGCTTCAGAAACTACAATCCAAACTAAAGAGAACTAGAGTCACAGGAGAACTAGAGTCACAATTGAAATAGCATCACACTTTGAGATTACAAGCATAACTTTATCAACGATGACAGAAATATGATAAGATTGTTTTAGTAGTGATATGATATATGGAGTTTAAGGGGGAGAAACGATGACGAAAAAGAAATGGTCAACTATAATAGCAGCGGCATTGACAGGGTTGGTGTTGGTTGGCTGTAGCTCGTCTCCGAACACTGATAATGACAGTGCTGAAAGCAATGATACCGCAAGTATCACGACTTTCGGGGAGTTAACGACATTGGATAGTGCTGTCTATGATGATGTACCAACATCAGATGTGATCGGACAAGTATTTGAAGGCTTGTATCGTGTAAAAGACGGTAATACAGTAGAACCAGGAGTAGCGGATGAACCAGAAGTCAGTGATGACGGCTTGGTTTACACATTCAAAATAAAAGATAATGCTAACTGGACAAATGGTGATCCTGTAACAGCAGAAGATTTTGTATATACCTATAAAAAATTAGTTGATCCTGCTGAAGGGAACGTTGCTCAATCAGCAGATGTTTTTAAAAATGCAAAAGACATCCGAGAAGGCAATCAACCAGTTGAAAACTTAGGTGTAAAAGCTCTTGATGATAAAACACTTGAAATTACCTTAGAATACCCAGCTCCTTACTTATCAAAACTTTTGACAGGAACAAGATTCTTACCACAACATCAAGCAACTGCTGAAAAAGAAGGCGAAGATTACGGCACTAGTGCTGATAAAATCGTCTCTAATGGTCCCTTTAAAATCGAAGGGTGGACTGGTAGTGAAACTAGTTGGAAACTCTTAAAAAATAAAGATTATTGGGATGCTGATAATGTTAAGCTAAATGAAGTTGACATAGTTGTGTCTAAAGAAGTATCAACTGGTGCAAATCTTTTTGAAGTAGGAGATGTCGATTATACTGTCTTAACTGATGAATATGTGGCTCAAAATAAAGAGAATGAGCACTTCCATACTCAACCTAAAGCGTTGATTGGCTACCTTGGTTTTAATGTATCGGGCGACATAACCGGTAATGTGCATGTCAGACGAGCAATTGGTCAAGCTTATGATAAAGAAGCGTACGTCAATCAAGTATTACAAGATGGCTCTATTGCTTTGAATGGGCAAGTTCCATCTAATTTTGCCAAGAATGATCAAACGGGTGATGACTTCAGAGATGATAGCGGAGATTTGTTGACTTATAATGTCGAAGCTGCTCAAGAAGAATGGGAGAAGGCTAAAGAAGAACTCGGGCAAGACGAGATTACTTTAGAGATTATTACTTCGGACACAGGTGTTTCGAAGACAACTGGAGAATATTTGCAAGACCAATTGGAACGAAACCTACCAGGATTGTCAGTATCGTTAAAAAATGTTCCTTTGAAAAATCGGTTAGATTTACAACGTAATTTAGATTACGATATTTTCTATGGTACATGGACACCAGATTACCAAGATCCGTTGAACTTCTTGGAACAATACCAAACTGATGGTGGTATCAATTTCTCGGATTATTCTAATTCTGACTATGACGCGTTAGTGCAAAAAGTACGGAGTGATTTAGCGAATGAACCTGAACAACGGTGGGACGCTTTACTTGAATTGGATAAGAGATTGATTCAAGAAGATACAGTAGTTGCACCAATTTATCAAGGTTCACAAGCTTATTTATTAGATGATCGTTTGAAAGGATTAGAAATCTTACCATTTGGACGAACCATCAATCTCAGAACGGCTTATGTTGAATAAATTATGGCTGTTCAATCAGAGGTTAACTTCGAATCATAAGTCGTGATTCGAGTTATAAGTCATCATTAATGGTTACTTAATTTTAGAAAGGGACTGAGACAGGCATTTATCCTGTTTCAGTCCCTTTTCACAGTTCTAGTAATAAAATATTGAGTAATATAAATCTCTAGTGATGAAAAATCTGGTAATAAAAAAACTGGTAATAAAAAATAGTTAGGCCAATCCTAAAACAAACGAGTCATATGATCATACTGATGACCACTGATCACGCAATGGCCATTATCCTTAAATCCAAGCGATGTATAAACGGCTTTTGCATGTGGATTCTGGAGGTCTACGTTTAGATCTAATCGATGACCGTGTTCTTTTTTGACACGCTCAATAGTTGCATTGATCAATCCTTTTGCAACGCCATGTCCCCTTGCTGTTGATGACACCACAATGCTATCGAGATAGTATTCTCCAGGTCGTGTTTCTCTGTCAACAAATAGTTTTAAGGATTTATCGAATCCTAAATCACATAAAGCTTGGGTAAACGGCTTATCAACAATAGGCTCTTCTGCACCATCATAGCTTGCACAGACACCGACTATCTGGTTATCAATCACAGCAACAATACAACGGTTTTTACTGTAGCGATAGGTCGGATCAGCCATAGCCTGACATGTGATTCTCTTGATATCTGCTAGAGATAGGCGTTTTAAAAGAGGTAACTCCATATCTTGAAAAATAATAGTTAGAAGATCAAATACCACTGGGAAATCTGGGGTTTCCATTTGACGGTAGATGACAGTTGAATCGCTCATTTAGTTCTCCTTATTCTTCTAATGCAAATTTGCGAATGGCTTGAGCAACTCCTGCTTCGTCATTTGAACCAGTAATGAAGTTTGCTTCTTTTAGGACTATTGGGTTTGAGTTTGCCATCGCCACTCCATAACCAGCGTATTGGATCATATCCAAATCATTTTCATTATCCCCTAGTGCCATCACTTCATCAGGTTCCAAACCTAAATGTTCAGCTAAGCTCTTAAGTGCATGACCTTTGCTAGCTTTAGGATTAAGTATTTCCAAATAGTAATCTTCGCTTCTTAAGGTGTTAAATCGTGTTGTAAAGGTGTCATCTAGTGATGCGATAAAAGCATCTAAGCCTTCTTTAGTGTCGATGACCATCATTTTGGTGAAATTCTTGTCATCAGGTATGGCCTCTAAGGCACGATACCTAATGGGCATCCGAACTAGATAGGATTCTCGGCTAGTGTACCAACTCATGTCTTCTAACGAAGTGTAGATATGATCAGCATCGATAGCGTGATAATAGGTACCAAAATCTCTGGTAACTTGGTCCACGTAGGCATAGTCGTCTTTCGATAATTCGTATTGGACAAGTGCTTTTCCTGTGGCTATTTCTTGAACCAATGACCCATTATAAGTAATCGCATACTCGTTTGGACTATTGTAATTTAGTTGTTCTAGAAATGGTTTGATTCCTGGTAAAGGTCGTCCAGTTGCGATCACAACATATATTCCTTTTGAACGTGCTTCTGTGATGGCGTCAATGACAGGTTGTGTTAGTTGGTGCTTTGAATCAAGCAATGTGCCATCGACATCTATTGCAATGAGTTTTATGTTTGACATAGTAATCTCCTTTGAGTCAATAACTAGTTGTGTTTTCAAGTGTCGTCACGATAGTTTGAAATTCGAATTGATCATCCGCAAATAAATCATCAGATAAGGTATCGGATTTAATAACTTCTCTTGGAAAATAGAAGCGTTTATCTCCTCTAGCTTTCCCCGCAATGGTAGCTACAACTTCGCTAGCTTTCGATAATTCGATATGCTCCCCATTTTTTTGGATTAATTCAATCTGTGTTCTATTTTTGATTTGATCTGGTCGGTAAAAATCGTACGGTAAGTCATAGCTTGAGTTTTTAGCAACATAATAGCGTGTGTCATACCCCATATTATCAAGCAATTCGGTTAAATGTTCTATGGTGGCAGCGTCCTTATCGAAGTTGAGAGCAACTGATTTAAAAGGTTTGCGATTCAGAAAGCGACCAGCTAAATCACTTAATATTTGATCGGGTTCATCTAACCAATGCAAAAAGTAAGTCGTTAAAACCCCATCATCTAATTTAAGATAGTCTTTAAGCGTCCAGTTGTCCTCAAAAAATGGGATTAATAGGGAAGCACTATGATTCAAGCCATACTCAGGCGAGCGATAGCATTCGTGTGCTCTAGCAAGTAGTTTGTTCAAGATGACTTCAACACCCCGAGAAACGGGATGGAAGTAGACTTGCATATACATTTGATAGCGGCTTAAGATATAATCCTCTACTGCGTGCATTCCAGAAATGGTAAAGGCAATCCCATCTTTGTGAGGGCGCATAACTCTTAGAATACGGGAGATATCAAAGCGCCCATAATTAGCACCTGTATAATAGGCGTCGCGCAGTAAATAATCCATCCGATCGGCATCTATCTGACTGGAAATCAATTGGACAACTTGAGGGTTAGGATAGGTTTTGTTAATAACGCTAGCAACTTCATTAGGGAATGTCGGGCTTACTCTGCTCAGAACCTGGTTGACTTCAGTTTCTGGTGATAGGATGATATCGATTGTGATCTGTTCATGATTCGTTTGAAAAATCTTTTCAAACGCGTGAGAGTATGGGCCATGGCCGATATCATGTAATAAAGCTGCACAAAGAACAACCGGTCGTTCTCCATCATCCCACAAACCATCGCCAGGAGTCAAAGAAGGATAATTGCGGACAAATTTGTCGCAGATCCGTCTGGCTACTTCATATACCCCAAGGGAGTGGCCGAAGCGAGAGTGTTCTGCGCCATGAAAGGTAAAGAGTGTTGTCCCGGTTTGTTTGACCCGTCTAAGGCGTTGGAATTCCGCAGTATTAATAAGATCTAGGATCAATTGGTGTTGGACGTGGATGTAATCATGTACGGGATCTCGAAATACTTTTTCTCTAGGCAAAATAGGGATATTATAAGCCATATTCTATCACTCCTTTAAATCGACTTGTCGTCGCGCTAGTTTTGTTTCATTTTTCTGAAAATCAGTCTTGATTGTCTCTAAATCAAGAGGTAAAATGCCGCTGTCGTTCAATTGTAATTGTTCTTTTAAATGGGTTATCAGTTCTTTCTTAACGGTGTCAAGATCAGGTATTCGGTCATTAAAGTCGCTTAAGGATCGCATGCAATCAGGATCAATATCTGGATACTTGAATGCCGTCTGCTCACCCTGTAGTCCACAAGCGTAAAAGTGTTGCATCAATGCTGTTCGGCGGTGTTGATCGCCGTTGATACTGATATAAGTCATGATGGCTAAAGCGTTTCTAAAACGTCTTTGAGCGACACCAGCAACTTTATAGCCATTAACAACTAGATCATAGGTCCCCGGACAATACGAACGAGGGACTTCTTCAGCTTTAACGGTCAGTCCATAGTCTGACAGCCAGGTTGAGACAAGTTCTAACAAAAAGTCATAGGCATCATCAATGCTAATGTGATTGTCAGGATTCGGTAGTAGTATGGTAAAATTGAGAACACCTTTGTCAGCAACGACACCTAATCCCCCAGCTGCCCTTACGACGATAGACAGTCCCTTATTCTTGAGGAAAGTGATTGCGTCGGTGAGATGTGGTAGCCTTGTATCCGACATGCCTAATATAATGTAAGGATCCATTTCCCAAAAATGTAGCGCCCCAATATCTTGACGCTTATCGATATAATGTAAGAGACTCTCGTCAGTTGCAAATGGTGCTAAACGTGTCTTAAGTGATGATACAAGTGTTTGATGGACGAGCAATCTTGAAATAGCAGTCACAGTTATCCCCCCGATTGTTTATATTATAACAGATAGATACACTGTTGAGATGGTATTGTGTGGCTTTGGTCATATGGTTTCGATTTAAAGGTCGACAGCCAATACTATAATTATAGTATAATAGACGCTAGTGGTGTGGTAATGCACGTGAAAAATGGGATAAAATGGAAAATAGCTTTTGTGAGATAGAAAAGGAGAAATTTAGTGAAAGATAACTTTAAATTAACAGATATTGGCAACGGACTGTCACGACTCAAAAGAATCCTATACGCTAGTTTTATTGGTTTGATTGTGATGTTGTCATTTGCGGTTGTAGTTATGTCGAGTGGCGATTTTTCAAATAGGTCTCTACTTGAAATGGTGCTACGGTATGGGACTTTGGCAGTGTTGATCAGTTTGGTTGCCTACTGGTATCTTTTTTTGACACCAAAACCAGAGTTTGAACGCGTCACACGATTCACAAAGATGTTAGTCCTTATCTTTTCAGCACTCGGATTTAATGGGATCCTTGGTCTCAATCAACAACCTTATCTTGGTGTGACATATTTGGTGATTGCAGTGTTATTTACAGTTAGATATTATCAAAAATTCTGAACTCGCTTTTTCGAGTTCAGTTTTTTTATAAATTGTATTGGTACTGTTTTGAAGCTTTATGATGAGTTGATTTCTTGGAGATGGCTGTCTTGCTTTGTTAAACTATAGGTAAGCTTCGTTATGTACTACCTAGCGACCAAATTTATCTAGTGTTCGTAACAAAACGCTTAGTTATTACTATAGAAACACTTTTTGGAGATATACCTTAGAGACACTTCAGAGCTACTTCCGATTACTGAAAAGTGCTGTCTATAAGCTAATGACTTGTCAATCATACAAGGAGGAAGACCGTTATGGCTGAACCACATTTGATAGATCCAAGAACACTGTACAAAGCAAATGAGTATCCAAAGCAAGAACAGGATACGCCAGCTTTAGAGGAAAAAATGATTCCAAAACCGGATTGTGGGGAAACAAGCTACAAAGGTAGTGGTAAGTTACTGAATCGTCGTGTATTGATCACTGGTGGGGATTCTGGTATTGGTAGAGCTGCCGCTATTGCTTATGCTCGAGAAGGTGCTGATGTTGCCATCCAATTTTTCCCAGGAGAAGAACCTGATGCTGAGGAAGTGGCTGAACTGATTAAAAAAACTGGCCGTAAAGTCAAACTGTTGCCTTATGATTTAAGAGAAGACGAGGCTGCTACTGCCATCGTTTCTGAAACGGTTGAAGCTTTTGGAGGCTTAGACACTTTGGTTTTGAATGCTGCACAACAGATTTCAAGACCTACTTTGAGCGAACGCCCAATGAAACAAGTAGAAGATACGTTTAAGGTGAATATTATTTCAATGTTTGCGACAGTACAAGCGGCAGAAGCCTATCTGCCAGTTGGAGGCGCGATTGTCTTATCGACGTCGATCCAAGCTAATGATCCTAGTGAGGATTTAATGGATTATGCTGCCACAAAGGCTGCCATTGCTAATTATACTGTCAGTCTATCCAAGTATTTTGCACCAAAGGGTATAAGAGTTAATGCTGTAGCGCCAGGTCCGATTTGGACACCTCTACAATTAGATGGTGGTCAAACGCAAGAGGTCATTCAAAAATTTGGATTAGATACACCTCTAAAAAGAGCTGGACAACCAGCAGAACTTGCTCCAGTCTATGTTTTTCTGGCGTCTAATGACGCAAGTTATGTTACATCACAAATTTATGGTGTTACTGGTGGCGGAAATATCAACTTATAAAGGCATAGAAATAGGCTAAACATAGGCAAAATATAAGTGAAATTATGCTGAATATAGACGCTAATATAGGTTCTCAAAAAACTTTCTAAAAAATTAGCACTTTACTTGACTGAGTGCTAATGTGGGTGTACATTATAGTCGTAAGAACGATTTGGCTATAAGAATTAAAGAGAAAGAGGGAGTTTATGATGGCTAATATGATTCCTACAAACAGAGATATGCGTGTGAATGATTTCTTTGGAGATGTCTTTTCAAACTTCTGGCAAGATGACTCGTTCAAAGTCGACATCAAGGAAAATGATGACAACTTTGAAGTAGCTGCTGATTTGCCTGGTTTTGATAAGAAGGATATTCATGTAGACTATGATAATGATGTCTTGTCGATACAGGCCTCCCATGAACATGAGAGTGAAGATCAAGACGAAGAGTCTGGTTATATCAGAAAAGAACGTTCTTCTTATTCTCAAAGTCGTCAATTTATGTTGAAGAATATTGACGAAGATAAGATTTCCGCAGAATATGTTGATGGTGTTTTGAACATCACCTTACCTAAGGCTAAAGAAAACGACACGGAAAGAAAACAAATAGAAATTAAATAACGGATTAGAATAAATTAGTGATGCTCACTTAAGAGATGACACAAACGTTTATTCATTGATTTATGAGGATCATACCAGTAAGGAGTTACCCGAGAACAGTTCGTTCTTGAGTAGCTCTTTTTTTGTTATTTCCAGTAGTCTTCTGTTTCAATTTTCTCAGTGAAACGAGGAATTAGTCGGCACTGTAAGCGACAGAGTTGTTCTGTTTTAGCGATTTTATGGTGTCATTTTAGTCGCTATCTGGCTAATCAATATTAATAATACGAACAATAAAAGTGTAAAGATTAAATAATGTTTGCAAATTTGGTAGAATTATAACGTGCTTTGTGATATTCTTACTAAACAAAAAGGAATTGTCGACTAAAAGAAAGCAATGAAGTACAACTAAAGTGTTTGTCAAATTGCCATTAGATTTAGAAAATAAGGAGGGTTATCTTGCCAATAAATGAAGCGTCAAGGCCACGTGTGGCTGTGGTGATGGGAAGTATTTCTGATCTAGAACAATTAAAGGGGTGCTTAGACCTTTTAGAAGAACTGAAGATCGACTATATCAAGGAAGTGGTCTCAGCTCATCGCATGCCAGATGAAATGTTTTTATTTGCGGAAGAAGCAGCGGGAAAGGGCATCAAAGTCATTATTGCTGCAGCGGGGGGAGCTGCTCATTTACCAGGAATGATCGCAGCTAAAACGTATTTGCCAGTTGTTGGTGTTCCAATAAAATCGAGTGCTTTAAGTGGCTTAGATTCCTTATTATCGATTGTTCAAATGCCTGCAGGGGTGCCAGTAGCCACTATGGCGATTGGACCAGCTGGGGCTAAAAATGCTGCTCTTTTTGCTGCGCGAGTATTAAGCACGGAAGACCAGGCTATTTTAAATGCATTAAAAACCTATAGTAGTGAACAACATCAGAAAGCCAAAGAAAGTAGTGTCGTACTAAATGAAACTGTCTAAACCACTAGCTCCTTCAACGACAATTGGCATTGTTGGTGCCGGACAACTTGGAAAAATGATAGCCTGCTCTGCCCAGAAAATGGGTTATAAAGTAGCAACTTATGATCCAAACCCCACCTCATGTGCATTTGCTGTTTCTAATTGGTATAAGGTAGCCGCCTTTAACGATAGAGAAGCACTGTTAGAATTTGCACGCTCTGTCGATGTCTTGACCTACGAATTTGAAAACATTGATGGTCCACTGATCGAAGAGATCGCACAAGATACTGATTGTTTTTTGCCCCAAGGGTCTAAACTACTCCTTCTATCACAAAATCGTCTCACTGAAAAAAATTGGTTATCGTCAATCGGACTGCCAGTTGTTAACTACGAGGCTGTTTTGAGTCAAGATGACTTAAAAAAGGCTCTAACAACAATTGGTCTACCAGCGATCTTAAAAACGACACGCCTAGGTTACGACGGAAAAGGACAGATCAGAATCACTGATAGTACGGATGTGACAGAGAAAAAAGAAGAGATCAACCGTTTGTTGGAGTCGCCATGTGTTCTTGAAGCCAAATGCTCTTTTGAACTGGAATGCTCAGTGATGGTATCAAGAGACCAATCTGGCACTATTGAGTTGTTTCCAATCAGTGAGAATGTTCATCGCTCCGGAATCTTACACAGTAGCTTAGTGCCTGCTAGAATTTCTCAGGTAATCAGGGATGATATTCATCTGATGGCAAGGAAAATTGCAGAAGAGGGACAGCTAGTTGGTGTGTTGGGGATTGAGTTTTTTATCGAAAAAACACCATCTGGCGAAAAAGTGTTCATAAATGAATTGGCACCAAGGCCACATAATAGCGGACACTATTCTATAGAAGCCTGTAATTTTTCACAGTTTGATCAGCACGTCGTAGCAATCACTGGACGGCCTTTAGCAAGCATAAAACTGCTAAGCCCGGTGTTGATGGTCAACCTACTAGGACAAGATATGCCACTCGTCAAAGATATCTGGCAAAACGAAAAGAATGCCGTTGTCCACCTCTATCAAAAAGGAGAAGCCAAAGTAGGACGCAAAATGGGACATGTGACTTTCTTGGACAGTACCGTTGAAAAAGTGATCAAAAAAGCAGATTTGTGGTAAGACGCACTGTAAGATACGAGCCACTGATCTCAAAAAGTGAACTGACGCTTGAGCTGACTCTTGAACTGACCCTAATGAAGATAAACTTGCCAATTAAAAGGAGAAAAATAAGATGATCGAACGCTATACCCGGAAAGAAATGGCTGAACTTTGGTCTGACCAGACACGTTATAACACGTGGTTAGAGGTAGAGATAGAAGCCGTTGAAGCTTGGTCGACTCTTGGGGTAATTCCACCAAAAGAGGCCAAGGCTATCAGAGAAAAGGCGCGCTTTTCTATTGACCGGATCTTGGAAATAGAAGAAGAGACGCATCACGATGTCGTGGCTTTTACCCGTTGTGTCAGTGAAAGCCTTGGGGCAGAGCGCAAATGGGTCCACTATGGTTTAACTAGTACAGATGTCGTTGATACAGCTTATGGTTATCAACTACGGTTAGTCAATGACGTCTTAAGAAAAGACTTACATCGTTTAATAGATGTTGTTAAGGACAAGGCTCAAACTTACAAATATACGATTGAAATGGGACGTACACATGGCGTTCATGCAGAACCAACGACATTTGGGCTAAAACTAGCTGGTTTCTATTCTGAATTAAAGCGACAGTTGAAACGGTTTGAAGAGGCTGCTGACGGTATAGAGGCTGGAAAAATAAGTGGTGCAGTTGGGACTTTCGCCAATACGCCACCAGATGTTGAAGCTTATGTTTGTCAAAAATTAGGGATAAGGGCTCAAGAAATATCGACGCAAGTTCTTCCAAGGGACTTGCACGCGACTTATGTAGCGACTTTAGCCTTGATAGCAACGAGTGTTGAGCGATTCGCAACTGAAATCAGAGGGTTACAAAAATCTGAGACACGAGAAGTAGAAGAATACTTTTCGAAGGGTCAAAAAGGATCATCAGCAATGCCTCATAAGAGAAATCCTATTGGTAGCGAAAATGTAACAGGGTTAGCTCGAGTAATGAGAGGGTACATGGTTCCTGCTTACGAGAATGTATCGTTATGGCACGAACGCGATATTTCACACTCTTCCGCGGAACGAATTATTTTACCAGACTTAACGACGTTACTAGATTATCAGCTTAACCGTTTTGCTACGATCATCGAACGGCTAACAGTATTAGAAGATAATATGAAACGTAATATATCTGCCACGCATGGCTTGATCTTCTCACAACGCGTCTTGCTTGCACTTGTAGATAAAGGGTTGAGTCGAGAAGAGGCATATGACCTGGTACAACCACTAACGGCAATTTCATGGGATAAACAGACGGATTTCAAAACGTTAGTCAAGGCAGATCCAACTATTAGTTCAACGTTATCTAGTGATGAGATTGAAGATGCTTTCGACCCACGTTATCACCTCAAACAAGTAGACACCATTTTCAAACGTGTAGGCTTATAGCCGAAAAAAGACAAAGGACGGGTTGTGACATGAAAAAAATTTATGAAGGTAAAGCCAAAATTCTTTACCAACTTGAAGATCCAGAAACTATTTTGATGGTATTTACCAATCAAGCAACAGCACTAAATGGTAAGCGAAAAGAAGATATTGCCGGCAAAGCTATCCTTAATACCCAAATCTCCACACTGATTTTTGAATGGCTCGAATCAGTTGGCATCGCCACTCAGTTTATCAAAAAAATCGATGACGACCGTCAAGTTGTTAAACGATTGGAGATGATTCCTCTAGAAGTAGTGGTCAGAAACCGTGTAGCAGGATCGTTCGCTAAAAGATTTGGTCTAGAAGAGGGCGGTGTTCTTTCAAAACCAACTGTTGAGTTTTTCTTGAAGGACGATGAGTTGGATGATCCCTTCGTAAATGTCAGTCAATTGACTAGTTTGAATAAAATCACTGAGGAAGAGTGCCAAACAATCAGCGACTTAGCGCTGAAAATCAATGATAAATTAATACAATTGTTTGATGAGGCAGGGTTGATTTTAGTCGATATTAAGTTTGAATTTGGTAAAGATAGCTCAGGTAACATCATTTTGGGAGATGAAATTTCTCCAGATAATTGCAGATTGTGGGACAAGGTAACTGAAGAGAAGCTCGATAAGGATCGTTTCCGTCGTCATTTGGGGTCATTGACAGATGCCTATGAAGAGGTTAGCAAGCGATTGGATGCAGTGATTGCACATCAAAAGTAACCAAAATAGTAGAAAAAAGGGAGTGTCATCATGTTTTTAGCGAAGGTTTACGTCACTTACAAGGAATCGATCTTGGATCCTAAAGGTGAAGCAGTGAAGAAAGCCATCAATCAGTTGACAGACACTGATATCACATCAGTGCGTATCGGGAAATATTTTGAAATCAAGTTACAAGAATCCTCTATCGAGAAGGCTGAAGAAGTTATCAATACCATGGCGGATCAGTTGTTGGCCAATGTGACAATGGAAACTTACCGTGTTGAAATCGAGGAGGTCTAAGAGTGAAATTTGCAGTGATCGTCTTCCCAGGTTCTAATTGCGATATCGATATGTATGAAGCTATTGGCTCTGTATTAACTGAAGAAATTACCTATGTTAGGCATACTGAGACATCGCTTGATGATTATGATGCCATCCTCATTCCAGGGGGCTTCTCTTATGGTGATTATTTGCGGTGTGGTGCTATTGCACGCTTTGCGCCAATCATGAAAGAAGTCATTCGAAAGGCAAAAGAAGGTGTTCCTATTTTTGGGACATGTAACGGATTTCAAATTTTGACAGAAGCCGGCTTACTACCGGGAGCACTGCAACGCAATCAAGACCTACATTTTATCTGTAAACCCCAACGGTTGGTCGTTGAAAATAACCAGACAGCTTTTACTCACCTTTACGACAAAGGGGAAGAAATCGTCTTACCGATTGCTCATGCTGAGGGTAATTATTACTGTGATGAACAAACGCTTGAAACATTAGAAAAGAATAACCAGATTGTCTTTCGCTATGCGAAGGGTGATAACCCCAATGGAAGTGTCAATAATATCGCGGGTATCATCAATGAAGCCGGAAATGTGTTGGGCATGATGCCACATCCAGAACGGGCTGTTGAGGATCTATTAGGATACTCGGATGGTCTTCGATTATTTAAAGCGATGGTCGAAGCACACCAACAGAAGCTACAAGGCGCCAAAGTGAGAGAAGGTTGAATAATGGTTAAACAAGAGACGGTTCAATTGCAAGCCATGACGGAAGAAGAGTTGCGTGATAGCCAGTTTTATAAAGAGTGGGGATTAAAAGAAAAAGAATACGATTTAATTGTTTCCCTATTAAAACGTCTGCCAAACTACACTGAAGCAGCTCTTTACGCGGTAATGTGGAGTGAACACTGTTCCTATAAAAATTCCAAACCAGTTTTACGGCAGTTTTATACAGAGGGAGAACACGTTCTACAAGGCCCAGGTGAAGGAGCTGGAATCGTCGATATCGGTGATCAACAAGCAGTAGTGTTCAAAATGGAAAGCCATAATCATCCCTCAGCCGTTGAACCCTATGAAGGGGCTGCAACAGGCGTTGGTGGGATTATCCGGGACATTTTTAGTATGGGAGCACGACCAATCGCTATCCTTGACTCTTTACGATTTGGCGAGCTGACCGATCCCTTAACGCAATACATCTTTTCGGGCGTTATCGATGGGATTGGTGGCTATGGGAACTGTATTGGTATTCCAACAGTTGGCGGAGAAACGAAATTTGATAGTTCTTATCAAGGCAATCCACTCGTGAATGCCATGTGTGTGGGTCTGATAGAGCATCAACATATTCAAAAAGGCCAGGCAAAAGGAACGGGTAACCCGATCATGTATGTGGGAGCCAAAACTGGTCGAGATGGCATTCATGGTGCTACATTTGCTAGTGAAGAATTCAGTGAGAAAAACAGTGGTCAACGTTCAGCAATCCAAGTAGGAGATCCATTCATGGAAAAATTGCTTTTGGAAGCCTGTTTAGATTTGATCACTAACCATTCTGATATCTTAGTAGGGATTCAAGATATGGGAGCAGCTGGTTTAGTTTCCTCAAGTTCTGAAATGGCCTCAAAAGCTGGATCGGGTCTTGATTTAGATCTTGACTTGGTTCCAAAGCGTGAAACTGCAATGACACCATACGAGATTTTATTATCTGAATCGCAAGAACGGATGTTGATTTGTGTCAAAAAAGGCCACGAAAAAGAGGTCGAAGATCTTTTCAAAACCTACGACTTAGATGCAGTGGTTATCGGGGAGGTCACTGATGGTGATCGCTACCGCGTGTTTCAAGAGGGTGTCTTAGTAGCGGATATTCCCGTGAATAGTTTGGCTGAAGACGCTCCTATCTATCACAATCCAGCTGTTGAGCCCAAGCGATTAGCCCAATTTAGGGCCATGGCGCCTTATACACCTAAAATAAGTGATTTAAAAGAAAGTCTCTTTCAGTTGATGACAAGTCCAGATTTGGCCTCTAAACGGTCTATTTTTGAGACATATGATTCTATGGTGAGAACGAATACGGTTGTTGGTCCAGGTAGCGATGCAGCTGTTATTAGAATTCGCAATACCAAAAAAGCGCTTGCGATGACGACTGACTGTAACGCCCGCTATATTTATCTCGATCCGTTTCTAGGTGGACAAATTGCTGTGAGTGAGGCCGCTAGAAATATTGTGGCTTCTGGTGGGTATCCATTAGCGATCACTGATTGTCTGAACTTTGGAAACCCAGAAAAACCAGAAATTTTCTATGAATTACAAGAATCAGCACGAGGTATTTCAAAAGCGTGTCAAGCCTTCAACGCCCCTGTTATTTCAGGAAATGTCTCACTTTATAATGAAAATCAAACAGGAGCAATTTACCCGACTCCAACGATTGGAATGGTTGGATTGATCGAAGATACCGCACAAATTTTGAGACAGTCTTTTAAAAAAGGGCAGGATTTGATTTATGTGGTTGGAAGGACGACTACAGATTTTTCGGGATCAATGATCCAAAAGTTGCGGGAAGAAAAGATTTCGGGAACGATTCAGTTCGATTTAGAGCGTGAAAGTGCCAACCAAAAATTAGTTTATGAGTTGAATAAAGCTGGACTTTTGGAAAGTGCTCATGATGTGTCAGAGGGCGGTCTAGCAGCCGGGTTACTAGAGGCAGTCTTTGAGACAGAAGTCGGCTTTGATGTTCAACTAGACCTTGAGGATGCACTATTATTTAGCGAAACTCAATCTCGGTTTGTTGTGACAGTTTCTAAAGAGCAGAAACAAGCTTTTGAGGACTTTTATCAGTCGTATGAGGATGCTCACGTGGATAAACCTGTTCTGATCGGAACGGTGACGGAGCAACCAACAATTCGGTTAAAGACCCGTAATAGTCAGATTGAATTTCCAAAATCAGAGCTTGAAAAACAGTGGAGAGAGGCTATACCATGTCTAATCAACTAACAGCAAAAAATAGAGCATCCATGGCACTCGATACTGAAAAAAGTCTGAATGAAGAGTGCGGGGTCTTTGGGGTGTGGCGACATCCACATGCTAATCAAGTCACCTATTTTGGCTTACATGCGTTACAGCATCGTGGTCAAGAAGGGGCTGGAATCACGTGTGGTGATGAGAAATCCTTATCCAATTATCGTGGCTTGGGATTACTGAGCCAGGTTTTCTCGGACCCCTCTCATCTCGAAAAACTAGTTGGTGATCGATCAATCGGTCACATCAGATACTCTACTAGTGGTGGACGGAGCAACGTCAATAATGTTCAACCTTTTTTGTTTCATTTTAACGATTTTGATTTGTCTCTTGCCCATAATGGCAATCTAACGAATGCGCGATCCTTGCGAAAAGAATTGGAGGGAAATGGAGCTGTCTTCCATTCAACATCTGATTCCGAGATTTTGGTCCACTTGATCCGCCAAAGCAAGGCGATTAGTTTTCACGAAAAACTAACTGAATCTCTGAGACGATTACGTGGTGGGTTCAATTATGTGTTGCTAACGAATAATGAGTTGATCGGCATTGTTGATCCTAATAGCTTTAGACCTTTAGTTATCGGAAAAATGCAAGAAGGCTCCTATATTATTGCTAGCGAAAGTTGTGCCTTACAAGCTGTGGGAGCGACTTTTGTCAGAAACATTCATGCAGGGACTTTTGTAGTGATCACAGACGACGGTATTAGCGTTAAATTTTATACAGATAAGACAGAGATTGCAATTGAAGCGATGGAATATATTTATTTTGCCCGACCAGATTCTGATATTGCGAGTGTCAACGTTCATGCGGCTCGTAAAGCACTCGGAAAGCAATTAGCGATTGAAGAGCCGTGTCCAGAGGCAGATATGGTCATAGGAGTTCCAAACTCTTCTCTATCTGCTGCTAGTGGCTACGCTGAAGAGAGTGGGCTTCCTTATGAAATGGGTATTGTCAAAAATCAATATGTAGCACGGACTTTCATTGAGCCAACACAGTCATTAAGAGAACAAGGCGTTCGCAAAAAACTATCAGCTGTTGTCAGTGTAATCAAGGATAAATCGATTGTTTTGGTAGATGATTCAATTGTTAGAGGAACGACTTCGAGACGATTGATCAGCTTGCTCAGAGAAGCAGGAGCTAAGGAGATCCACTTAAGGATTTCAAGCCCACCTATCAGATTTCCTAATTATTACGGAATCGACATGAGCACGAGTGCGGAATTATTAGCTGCAAATCATACGATTAGCCAAATGCGCGATTATCTTGGAGCAGACAGCCTTGGATTTGTGTCAGTTCCAGGTTTAATCGACGCCATTGGACTTTCTTTTGATACCCCTAATAAAGGCCTCTGTGTGAGCACCTTTACGGGAGAATATCCAGCTGAATTATGTGATTATCAAGATTATCTGACCAACCAACTTACCCCTATTCAAAAAAAAGTATTAAAAGGAGAAGACGTTGATGGAATCCTCAAACAGTCAGGCGTATCAAGCAGCAGGCGTTAATATAGAACAGGGCTATGAAGCTGTCAAAAGGATGCAAAGACATGTTGCTCGAACGAAACGAGAAGGTGTTTTATCAGGTCTAGGCGGTTTTGGTGGTACATTCTCGCTCAAAGCATTTGATTATGCGCATCCCGTTTTGATCTCGGGAACAGATGGTGTTGGCACCAAGCTTTTATTGGCGCAACAATCTGGGAAATTAGATAGCATCGGGATCGATTGTGTGGCGATGTGTGTCAATGATGTATTGGCTCAGGGAGCAGAGCCACTGTTCTTTTTGGATTATCTTGCCGTTGGGAGTAATGACCCGGAAAAAATCGAGAAAATAGTAGCAGGTGTTGCTGAAGGCTGTGTTTTAGCTAATGCAGCATTGATAGGTGGCGAAACAGCTGAAATGCCCGATTTGTATGCCACCGATGAATTTGACCTCGCTGGTTTTTGTGTAGGGATAGCTGATCAAGAGAGCCTGATAGATGGCAGCAAGGTAGGCGTCAACGATGTCTTGATTGGTCTTCCAAGCAGCGGACTCCACTCCAATGGCTTTTCCTTAGTGCGTAAAGTTTTCTTCAAAGATCATGACTTTGACTTTAATCATCAACTGGCAGATGGCAGTAAGCTGATTGACACCTTATTAAAACCGACAAAAATCTATGTTGAAGAAGTATTACCATTGATCAAAAAAGGACTCGTCAAAGGTATCTCTCATATTACAGGTGGTGGTTTTTACGAAAATATCCCACGCATGTTTGACCAAGCATCTCTTAAAGCTGAGATTACTCGTCACCAATGGGAAGTTCCAATGATCTTTAATGAGATACAATTACTTGCATCTATCTCTGAAGACGAAATGTATCATGTTTTCAATATGGGAATCGGTTTAGTGCTCGCTATTTCTCCAAGTGATGTGGCTGATGTCTGTTCTGAGTTACCACATGCCATAATCTTAGGAAAAATCGCAGAAAGGCATGAAGGGGAAGAGGCAGTTCAGTTCGTTTTAGGAGAGGATAACAGATGAAAATAGCCTTATTTGCTTCTGGCAATGGGACAAATGTTGAATCAATCATCCGTTCTGTTGAAACAGGACAATTAACGGCAGAAATCAGTGGAATCTACTGTGATGTCGCTACAGCGAAAGTGATTGGAAGAGGGAAGAAGCATGGCTACCCTGTCTATGTGTTCTTACCAAGTGATTATCAGTCTCGCAGAGCGTTTGAAGAGGCTATCGTCGATCAACTCCAACAAGATCAAGTGGAACTAGTTGTTCTAGCGGGTTATATGCGAATCATTCGCTATGCCTTATTGGATCATTATACCAATAAGATTGTTAATATCCATCCGGCACTATTACCACAATTTCCCGGAAAACAAGGAATTAAGGATGCGTATGTAGCTGGTGTTACTGAAACGGGTGTTACAGTCCACTGGGTCGATCGCGGGGTCGATACCGGTCCAATTATCGCGCAAGAGCCGTTAAAGGTTGATCCTAATTGGGAATTGGCGGAATTAGAGGCAGAGATTCATGCCATCGAACATCGCTTGTATCCAGCTGTTCTCCAATCGATCATTGAAGGATCACACTAACTGTTTTATCTAACTAGCTCATCCAATTATTTCATACTCACTAGTCAACTCTGACTCATTCAATAATAGAAGATAGAATCATATAAAAGGGGCGATCATTTAAATGACACGTTATGCGTTGATCAGCGTATCAGACAAGTCTGGCATCGAAGAGGTAGCAAAAGCATTAGTTGAGAAGGATATCAAGATTTTATCGACAGGTGGGACATTCCGCTTATTGAGCAGCAAAGGGATTCCAGTCGAACCAGTCGAAAGTATCACGCACTTTCCAGAAATGATGGACGGGAGAGTCAAAACACTTCATCCTATGATCCATGGTGGCTTATTATCTGTTAGAAATAATCCAGATCATCAACAAGCGCTTATTGACCATCAGATACCTGTCATCGATTTTGTGGTTGTTAATCTCTACCCATTCAAGGAAACAATCCAAAAAGAAGATTGTCGTTTTGAAGATGCTATTGAAACAATCGACATTGGTGGACCTAGCATGTTACGCAGTGCTGCTAAGAACGCCGAGAGCGTGACAGTAGTAACAGACCCTAGGGACTATGACACAATGATTGCACAACTGAAGCAAAGTGGTCAAACGTCTGAATCATTCCGACGGTATTTAGCACGCAAAGTTTTCGCTTTGACTGCTTATTATGATTCATTGATCAGTAAGTATTTGTCTGAACAAGCACCAGAAGATGCTGATTTTAAGGCCTACGACTGGGACCACATCACACTGTCTTACGACTGGCAACAAACCCTACGCTATGGGGAAAACAGTCACCAATCTGCTGAATTTTATCGCGAAATCGCTGGGCCACAATTCTCAATTGCTAACGGGATCCAGTTACATGGGAAAGAATTATCCTACAACAATATTCGTGATGCGGATGCAGCTATCAAAATCTCGCGAGAGTTTTCACAACCATGTGCTGTTGCGGTCAAACATATGAATCCATGTGGTATTGCGGTAGGTGAAACGATTGAAAAGGCCTTTGACCTCTGTTATGCCGCTGATTCTATTTCTATATTTGGGGGCATTATCGTGTTGAATAGACCAGTATCACTTGCCCTTGCTGAGAAGCTCCATCATATCTTCTTAGAGTTGATTATTGCACCTTCTTTTGAAGAGAAAGCATATGATTTATTGGCTCGTAAGAAAAACCTAAGATTAATCACGCTTGATTTCGACAAGCGTTCTGACTCCTATGAAGATGAGTATGTGTCGGTTATTGGAGGAATGCTCAAACAATCTCCTGATCAGTCTCATGAACTAGCAATTGAAGCAATAGACACCTTGCCAGTGGAGTGGGAAGTCATGACTGAAACAGCCCCTAACGCTGAAGAAAGCGCAGCACTGAACTTTGCGATGAAGGCCTGTAAACACGTTAAAAGCAATGCTATTGTCATCAGTAATGGCAAAATGACGTTAGGAATCGGCGCTGGGCAGATGAACCGCGTAGGATCGGCAGCGATTGCGCTGCAAGAAGCCAAAGAAAAAATTGAGCAGTTAGGTGATACAACTGAACCATTTGTTATGGCAAGTGATGCCTTCTTCCCTATGGATGATACGGTTCAACTGGCACATGAGTACGGCATCAAGGCTATCGTCCAACCAGGTGGTTCGATCAAGGATAAAGATTCTGTCGATAAGTGTAATCAGTTTGGTATTGCAATGGTCAAAACTGGGATTCGTCATTTCAAACATTGATTTAGACTGCAATAATGAAGGAGATAAGCATGGCACAAAAAAATATACTGGTTATTGGTTCTGGTGGTAGAGAGCATGCGATTGCACGAGCATTTGCAAAAAGTAAGCAAGTCAAGACAGTCTATGTTGCCCCTGGGAACCCCGGCATGACTCTAGTTGAACGTCCTGGTGAATGGATCGAATGTGTCCCAATCGATCAGTTGGACTTTGAAGCACTGAAGTCATTTGTTAAGACTTATGATGTGACAGTCACTTTTGTAGGGCCTGAAGTCCCCTTAGACAAGGGAATCGTGGATAGTTTTCGTGAAGAGAATCTAGCAATCGTAGGACCGCAAAAAGAAGCCGCTCAAATGGAAACATCAAAAACATTTGCCAAACGGATTATGGAAGAAGCTCAGGTCAAAACAGCTGCTTATCGTTCCTTTAGTCCAGATCAATATCCCTCAGCAAAGTCATATCTTGAGACAACTGAATTACCGATTGTGATCAAGGAAGACGGATTAGCCGCTGGAAAAGGTGTTACAATTGCTGAGACGAGAGAGGTAGCACTTAATACGATTAAAACGATGATGGTTGATGAACAGTCTTCAATCGTGATTGAAGAATTTTTGACAGGTAAGGAATTCTCCTATTTCTTTTTGGTCAATCAAGAAGCTATTATCCCAATTGGAACAGCTCAAGACTACAAAAGAGCCTATGATGGACAAACAGGACCCAATACCGGCGGAATGGGAGCTTATGCTCCAGTAGATTGGGGGGATGAAACCTTGAAACAGCAAGTAATGACAGAAGTTATGCGCCCGCTGAGTCAACAACTCGTCAAAGGGGGTATCCCTTATACAGGTGTGCTGTACGCCGGAATGATGCTGACTCCAAAAGGGTTAAGAGTTATTGAATTCAACGCTAGACTCGGAGATCCTGAAACACAAGTGTTACTCCCGTTGATTGAGCAAGATTTCTACGATATCATCAGTGCTCATTTGAGCAAAAAAGAAATAGAAGTGACACTGAAAAAAGAAAGTAGCATCGGAGTCGTGATTGCTGCGAAAGGTTATCCAAGAGCTTATTCAAAAGGCATGCGGATTACGGAAATACCCAATGAAACCCTAGAACATACCCTGTTCTCAGGAGTCGATGTTGACCAAAATAAACACATAATTACCACCGGTGGACGAATCGCGATGGTGACAGCTACGGGGAGAAATCTTGAAACCTGCCGTCAAGAAGTCTATGATCGCGTTAAAACAGTGGAAATACCAAATACGTTCTACCGGTCAGACATTGGACAACTATAACTTTTGGGTGAAACCAATCATAGCAGAGTGACTTTGGTTGAGACAGTTTTAGTTGGGATTTAAACGATAGAATCTATCATCGCAAATTTGTTGCAGTTCATTTTTAAACACACCCTAATCACAAATTTGAATTGGCAGTAAAAAGTATTTGAAAATCCCACCTAAAACGGTTAAACTGGTTACTGTTGATTATGAGCCGGCTTAGCTCAGTTGGTAGAGCATCGCACTCGTAACGCGGGGGTCGTAGGTTCGAATCCTATAGCCGGCATATAACATGTTGATATATCAATGTTTTTAGGAGGTCGGTGCAAAATTAGCGCAAAATCTGTTCATTTTTGCTCTGAAAAATGTGACTGACCTTCTTATTTTCAAGTTGTTCCATCTCATCTATGACATGACTGTAGGTTCCTATAGTTGTGTCTATTTTTTTATGTCCAAGTCGTTTGCTAACATAATTGATGTTGATTCCTTTGAATATCAGAAGGCTAGCATGTGTATGCCTAAGTGAATGAAAAGTGATCTCTTTTATCCCTAATTGTTTGCAAAGACCCTTAAGTCTTTTCGAGACTCCATTGTGAGAGAAGGCAGGTTCCCTAAAATTATCTATATAAAGGTACTGGTAGGTATGCATCAATTTGAACTTCTTCAAATAAAGAATAGTATCATCATCAATAGTGATAGTTCTGTGGCTTGATACAGTCTTACCACTAGTAAAGTTGTGAGAGAAGACCGCATCGAAACTTTTGTTGATTCTAATGGTCTTAGACCCAAAATCGATATCTTTCCAAGACAAAGCTAGAATCTCGCCATAACGCATGCCAGTGGTTAGGCCAAGAATAATCATTAAGAACATATCTGGCTTTTTGTCGAAGTTGTTCTTAACATAGTTTAAAAGTTTGTTAGCGTCTTTCTCAGAAAGGTACTTTTTACTTTCATCTTTTGGCTTAACATCTGCTGATAAAGTAATTTGGTATGTAGGATCTTTAGAAATCAATCCATCGTAAATAGCATCCTTAATACACTTCTTGACGTGACTATGTGTTTTAACAACTGTATCCATGGATCTTCCTTTACCACGACTCGTTATGAAATCCTGGTACATGGACCTAGTTACTTTAGAAATTGGAGTTTTCTTGAAGTGTTTTTCAACCAAAATAATGTCACGTTTATATTTCTTTTGAGTGCCAATTGATAAATCATCTGAAACGTAACGAGCTACCCATTTTTTAAAGTAATCCGCAAATGGAATGTCTCCGCCAGTAAAGAATGATCCATCCTCTACTTTTTTCTTTATTTCAGCTTCTTTTAATCTTGCTTCAGTTTTAGTAGCAAAGTTTTTACGAGTGATCTGTTTGTATTTCCCATCATCATCCTTGTAGGAAACACGACAATACCATTTCTTAGTTTTCTTATTTTGTTTAACTGACATAGTTAACTCCTTTCTGCATTTGTACTTGTTGGAAAAATGTACTAAGGCCACTACATAGATACATTGACATGCTGATTTTTAGACTAATTGACGTATTTTTAGTTAATAAATACGAACATATGTTCTTTTAGAGGGTAAAAAGAAAAGCCCTAAGGCTAATCTTTGGAATTATACTTTTGTAAGCTCTACTTTGTCCGATGATTGAAGATTAAGAATTGGACTTGCAAAAATATACTCTTGAGCAACTCTTTTTTTATTTGCGGAGTAGGTAAGGTTATATTCGTAAGCTTGGTCCGCTCCACTATACAAGTCCGATATTTGAGCAGTTTTATCGTAAGTAAGAATCCAGTACCAGTCTTCTAATGATAAAATCTTATCTCTGACTTCTATATGTTGTTTGTGGTTGTAAAACGAAAGGTATAAAGATTTTCCTTGTTCATAATAAGGTGGGTCGAAGAAGATGAATAAGTTGTTTTGATCATAATTACTTTTTAAAATATCTACTAATTCGCAGGCGTCGACATTAAATAAAGTAATTTGATCTCGATAATGAGAAATTTCCTTTATCTTATTTATTGAGGTTTTCTTATTAAATCGACAATCCAATTTATACTTGCCTTGTTGAGATTTGCCACCAATCGGGCCACCAGAGATAATCCCACTAACATTAGTCCGGTTTAGAAAGAAAGTAGCAAATGCACCTTCGAGTGATCCAATAGTTTTCCCGTGTAGTTCGTATATTTCTTTTTGTCGATGCCAATCCTTTATTGTGATATCAGTTTGATTTATTAAGTCGATAAATTCATCAGTATCCTCAAGTATGGCTCTCCAAAAATTAAAGATTGCGGGATCATAATCATTAATAACGATTTCATTAACTGAGCCGGTTAAAAGTAGTTTTAGACCAACTCCACATCCACCGGCATAAGGCTCGCAATAAACGGTATCAGTGATATTGTTGAGTTCGATAGTATCTTTTACAAAATTACACAGCTGTGTTTTACCACCGGGATATCTTAGCGGAGAGTGCGTAACTGGCATTTTATACACATCCTTTTTTGTTCATGATAACAAAAAAATAAGATTATGGACAACATTAAAATTGCGTAGCTTTGTTTTTCACTTCTATATGATTAAGGGCTTCATTTAATTGCTTAATGAACGATTCTAATTGGACAGTGTTCTTATTAAAATAATCTTTCAAAATTTGTGTTTTTTCAGCGAATAAAATCATATCTTTCCAAATAGATTTTAAATAGTCAAGTTTTAAATTTTCATTATCTACAAGGAATTTTGATTCTACACGTTCGCTAGTATAAGTTGAAGTATCGGGATTTCTATCAAGGCTTCGCCAAAAATCTCTATGCTCTAAGTAGTTTTTGCAATAATCATAGATTACGGTATATAAAAATCCTTCTGGCGGTAAATAACTAGGAAGCGCCACAATGTTTTTTTTGAAATTTTTTGGTGTTTTTCCTTTATCAAACTCTTTGTTTTTAATCCAGTCTTCTATAGTAATTTTTTCCTTGGATTTGGCATCGCCATCAAGAATAATCAAAACTTTTTTAAAATGAGTGTCGCAATTGGGTAGCTTTTGTAGTTGATCACATCCTAGAAAAATAGGCATGATGTTAAGAGACAAAGTACTTATTTTTAATTTATCGTGTGCAGATAAGTTAATAATGTAATTAAATAACCAAACAGTCTGCTCGTCTTCACAATATACTTTTACTTTTGGAGCTATGCTAGAAATATCATCAAATAGGTCGGACTTCAAACTATTGTAATTGTGATAAGAAGTCAAATAAGGATCCCTTATTCCCTTTAAATAATTTAATCTGTATTTTTTAGGTTCATTATTTTGTAAATCAATCATTTGCTTTAATAATATGAGTGAATGAGATGTAAAAAATATTTGAAGGTTTAATTCTCCCGACAAAACTATTAATAAATCTAACAGTTTAATTGCTGCGCTAGGATGGAGAGCAGCTTCTATTTCATCAATAAATAAACAGCCACCATTATATCCTTTTTTTAAGGATAAGCTATAAAAATCTATAAGCGAAGATATAATACTACCTAAATTGTCTTGTCCAACTGATTGAGTATTTGCAAAACTATCCACTAAAGGCATATATAACTTTGAAGATTTAGTGACATTTTTGGTTAGAGTTTCGATGTCGTCAGATTTTGTATCTATTGATCCTGGTATTACAACGTTGTACCACTCTTTATATTTATTAAAATATTTATTTTGATATACATTGGTATTCTTACTAAGTTGTTCTGTCTTGATGTCTGATTCTCCAGGAGGTAATAATCTAGCTAAACTTACATATATAGAAGGGATAGGAATCCTTGAGGAATCAGTGAGACCAAGATTCTCTTTGACTTTCAATCTGGCTGTTTTGATTAGTTCATTGGAATTAGGACTTTTAGTAATTCTAGGAATCGGTCGAATGCCACGATTCGAGTCTCTATAATCATTAAAACTAACTCTTTTATAGAAATCAAAATCCTTCTCCTCATTAAAAAATTTAGTTACAACACTATATTCCGAAAACTTTTCTTCGGGATTTATTAAGAAATAATCAGTAAACTCAGGTTGAAATGATTGGTTGTCAATTCGTTTATCACTAGTACCACTGAGTGAAGCAAAAAGAGAAAGTAAGCTAGATTTACCAACACCATTATGCCCTGATAACATTGTAATATTACTTCCAAAGTACAAAGTATTTAGTTGATTCAATTTTCTAAATTTTTCAATATAAGCCTCTTTAAATTTGTATGTCATTTTATCCTCCAATCATCAATTTTTCATTCACCACATCAAAATTCAGCTGGTTTTACTAAGAAAGGGAAAACCAGTTTTCAATTATCAATTACTCCCCTTCCTGAAATCTTCAATAATCACGAAACAAAACTTACTGCCATTGTCATCCTAAATCCGTTTAAGCATCTCTTTCTTCTTATCATCAAATTCATCTTCAGTAATGATTCCGTTATCTAATAACTCTTTCAATTTTGTCAAATCTGAGAAAGCAGAATCTTTAGGATCGTCTACAGACCTATTGCTAATGATGTAATTTAAACCTGAAAGGGTAGCTTTGGCATTCGCTTGTGCCAACTTGTATATCGTTTTAGATTTGTCTGTCTTAAACGTAATCAAAGGAACTAACAATGATCCTTGTTTTGTATTTTTGAGGGTAAGTAAAATTTGCATGTTCGTGCAATAATGCTTATCCTCTTTTTTGATTTTAGACAGAGCTCCAATTGCTGCACCTTCAGTGCCAAACAAAGCACCTCCGATAGCAGCGTTCCCGATTCCTACGCCACCTTGTGTTACGGTAGTCCCATCTTCAACTAACTCAAAAGATACCAGATCAGCATAGTTAAAGACCATACCTTGAATTTTACATTGCTTTGTATCGTCATTTACTTTTAAAAGACCGTAAGTACTAGTTGCATCAAATTTAGGCTTTTTGCTAAACAGTCCCATTAGATCACCTACTGTGCTGCATAATCTGTATAGGCTTTTTGAATCTTAGCGGCTTCTGAAGAATAAACATCTTGTAACTTTTTGGCCCATTCTTCATAATCATCAGTTTTGCCAGAACCATTTTCCAAATGAACTTCTGCCATTTTTTCAGTGCCTTCAGTGGTAATCTCAGCCAGCTTTGTTACTTTTGCAGTAGATATTGTCGCAAGTCCCTCAAGTCCATCTTGGTTTTGATCAGCCTCAGAATTAAATTCATCAATTAAGCCCGGCGTTGCATTTTGAATTTTATTAGAATACTCGTCCAAAATAGATTGATATTGATCATCTGCACTTACCTCTTCAGTAGATGTATTTTCGGATGCTTCTTCTGTAGTAGTTTCTTTGTCACTAGTATCTTTATTTGAATTGTCGTTTGACGACCCACAAGCAGCTAATAATAAAGCGGTTGCAATTAATAGTAAAGATTTTTTCAATTTTTTCACTCCTAATAAAATGTTTTTAAAATCTCTTTATTCACAAAAATACTCCGCAAGTTCTTCTTTTACACCATATGAGTTAACCAACTCCTCATATCTTTCAGGCATTGAGCCTGTTTCTTCCACGTAACAAGACAACATCAATTCTGTTGCAAACAGATCAGCTTCGCGCTCGAATTTACCACGGCCATTATAGAAATTAGCATAGAAACCAGGTAAATCAGAATGGTAAAGGGCATGACATAGTTCATGTGCCATCACAGTATAGCTCGTCTTATTATCTAGTAAATTCTTGTTTAGTAAGATAGTCGGACTACCATCAAATGAAACTGTCGTTCCTGGTAATGATTTACCAAGATCTACTAAGCGGACATCTATTCCTTCTTTGGAGGCTATAGTGAAGGGATTAGCTGTCTTATACCTAGTAATTAAGCATTGAGCATTATTTTTGCTCGTCATTCTTTTCTTTCTTTCTTGCCTCCAGTTTTTCCCACATAACTGCACGAATAACACGATCTATCTGAGCACGATCCTCTTCATCCAATTCGATGCCATCATAATTCATTGGTACGTTATCCTTAATTGCTTTTTCTATATCTAAAACATCTTGATCAGTCGCCCAAGAGGGAACTTCTCTTCCATGTAAATAATCTAAGGAAACGCCAAAGTAATCAGCGAGTTTAGATTGTATGGTTGGGTCTGGAGTTCTAGCATTTTGTTCATATGAAGCTATAGTTGTTTTTGCAACACCAATTTTATTAGCAAGCTGTTCTTGAGTTAGTTTTGATGCTTTTCTAAGGACTTTCAAGTTATCACCGAACATAGATTCCCTCCAATCTGATTATAAAATAGCACACAAAATGCGTACATGATACCAACAATAATAAAAATACGCGAAAAGAGTAAATAAATGTTGACAAGTACGCAAAACGTGTTATTATAAAAGTACGCAATACGAGTAGGAGGTGATTTAATGGATTGGCTAAAAAAAATTAGAAAAGAAAAAGGTTATACACAAGAATCTTTAGCAAAAGCTATTGGTATCGCTAAAACTACATATAGTTCTTATGAACAAGGATACCGGAGACCAAGTGTGAAAACTGCAAAAGCATTAGCCGAAAAGTTAGACATTAAGTGGACTATTTTTTTTAAATAGTCAATACGCGTATTGCGTTATGAATCTATAGTAATACGGTTTGTATGGATATTACTCAATGTAATACGAAAGGAGGCGAACAACATGAACGAAGGGAAAAATAAAACACTTCGAACTGAAACCATGGAGATTTCAAAAACGAAGTGCAAAAGATGTGGCAATAATTTTCACAAACCATCTGCTAATTATTGCTGGAATTGTGGGACAAAATTGGAGAAGTATCCACAGGGACAAAATTCTTTTCATGAAAGTATTGTCTTTTACTCAAAGGTAAATAATAGAAATATTTATTTGTTTGAGTCAAATGAAATAGCAGGTACTGAAGAGTACATAGATATAAAATTCAAGCATTTAAAACCATATATTTATGCACTTGTGGCTGGGGTTGAAATAAAGCTTTTTAAAGACCAAGAAGTTTAGTAGAAATTGAACTTGCCACAGCACCTATTATCTGTATAGAAGCTGATCCAACGGTGTTAGAGATCTTATCCTTAGTTTTATTCCAAACCGTTTCACTTCTAATCGTATCTAAAAGCTCGTGTCCTTTCCAAGATATGTTTAGGAAAATTCCATCAAATGAGGGACCACCTAAACTTCTAATTACTTTAAATTCAATAAAACCTGCTTCAACAAGTTTTTCCATGGAGTAGCTAATATCTTCTTTAGAGTAGTTTGGTAAAACATCACTACCAAAAAAATAATCTAATGTCGGATGAGAATCATAAGGCAACTCCTCACACGATATTAGCAAATCTCTGACACAATCAACATTCAGTTTCATAAATTACATCTCCTTTGAGGTGATTATATCAAAACTTATATTAAAAAGTTAAAGGAGCAAAGGAAAATGAACAAAATAGGCAGATTGTTTAATTCTCTTTCGGAAAGAAGGGGGATAAAGCAAAAAGATTTAGCAGAAGCGGCGCATATCAGTAAGCAGTCAATGAATGGCTATTGCAATGGAGGAAATGTTCCACTTGATATTGGAATGACAATCTCAAGAACGGTTGGTGATGATCAATACAGGGCTGAGTTAGCTAGTGAAATACTTGGAGGACTTCCATATTTTAGCGGAGATGGCTTTGAATCTAGTTCGGTAGCATTGCAAGTGATCAGTGACAAAGAGCAGAGCGAACGGATGGCCTTGAAAGACAGAGCTATTTATCTCATGACAAAAAGAGACGGAAAGTTAACTGATTCAGATCGTGCCATTTTGGATGACTATCGAAATGAGTTCGAAGATGAGGTTCTTGTTGAACTTAGCTTGCTGATTACTATTGCTAACAAGTTAGGAACGACAACGCTAAAAAGCCGAGAAGCGCGAAAGGTTCAGTGGACTAGAGATGGTTACATCAAGAATTATTAATTAGGGAGGGATAAGTCATGGAGGAAGTTGAGGCATTAAATCTTTCAAATGTCGTTTTGATCTCTCGTAAAACTTATGATGAGTTAATTAATCGAGAAGATGATCTTGGAAAAGTAGAAAGCATGAAATGGTTCATGAATCAAATAGATCAAAAGAACCCAACGACAGTCAAAGCAAAAATTCTATATCCATATCGAGAAGAACTCGAAGCGTTTGTTAAATATCCTAAAAACTTGGGGCAACCTTGGAAGTTTCTAAAAAGACCAGTCCAACAATGGATTGAAAATAATCCAGAGAAGGTGCTGATATGACTGAAAAAGGGAAGCTAGCTATTCTTACTTTCAGCTTAATAGCTTTACTGCTGGTATTGGTTGTGCGCCCTGGAGAGCTTGATTCAGTTGAAAAACAAAGGTATGAGGAAGCCCAAGAGAGATTGGAAAACATGAACGATTGGAATAGCAACTATCATCCAAAAACAGTTTTCAACACTAACTGGAGTGGAAATCATGCGAAATGATGAATGGGTTAAAGGAAAAAGAGTAGCAAGCAAAATATTCTGGACAGTCGTTTTTATCTGGGTATTGATCATTTCTTTGATTGTTTTAGGTGTTGGAAGCTATGCCAGCTTATAGGGGGTGATTGAGTGACGAAGCAAGAAGTATTAAGGCAAGTTAACATTAGTGTTGCGATGTATATAAAAACTGGAGATAGAGAGCATCTTAAAGATGTGAATCGTATTTTGAGATTTTCAAACAACAAAAAAAGCCTGCTCACCACAGCAGACTAATAATACAAGGCTTTGTAAAAATGTTACATCTGTATTTTACCAGAAAGGAAGATCGTATGACAGGCCCATATGATGGAAATTTAATGTTTTTGCGAGAGTGGGAACACATGGAAGCAGAATCAGAGAAACGTGAACAAAGAGAAGAGTGGGAAGCGGAAAAAGCTGATGAATCTTACGATTCTGATATTCCCGAGCTAGAGGAGGACAAAACATGACTCAATACGATATTGCAGCTAACGAGAAAGAGTGGTTAGCGTTACGTTCAAAAGGTTTAGGCGGTTCAGATATTGGATCAGTTTTAGGTTTAAACCATTGGAAGTCTCCATTCCAATTGTGGGCAGAAAAGACAGGACAAGTTGAACCGGATGATATTTCGGATCACATTCCAATCATTGTTGGTAATGAGCTTGAAGAGACAGTTGCACGATTATTTGAACGTGAGAGTGGTCTAAAAGTTCAACGGGATAATAAAACACACTACCACAAAGAATTTCCGTTCTTATTGGCCAATATTGACCGCAAGATAATTGGTCAAAAAGCCTTACTAGAATGCAAAACGACCTCAGTCTTTAACAAAGACGAATGGACAGACGATGAAGTCCCAGTTAGTTACCTCTTGCAGGTACAGCATTACTTGAATGTATTAGATTATGACGTGGCTTATATTGCTGTTCTGATAGGCAATACAAACTTTGTTTATAAAAAGATTGAACGTGATGATGAGCTGATTGAAATATATCAAGCCAAAGCCGTTAAGTTTTGGGAAGAACATGTTGTTAAGGGTATTCCTCCAGTGATTGATGGATCAGATGCCTCAACAGCATTTATCTCAAAGATGTATGCAGACGATTACCAAGAAAGTGCTACAGAGCTTGACGTCAGAACGGTTCGCTTGATTGATGAACTGATGGAAATAAAGGAGGACAAAAAGCTCTTGGATAAATCAATCAAGGAGAAAGAAAACCGCATCAAAGACTATCTAGGAAGCCGAAAAGCCACCTATGGCAACAGTCCAACTTGGAAGGTTACTTATGATCTTCGAAATCGTGTTGGTGTTGATAGTAAGAAATTGAAGAGTGAATTTCCTGATATTTATGACCAAGTCGTTAAAACAACATCGTATAAAACAATGACAGTGAAAGGATTGAAATAAAAATGGCAACTAATACATCTTTAAAGCAACAAATGCAAAATGCTCCAGCAAAGACTAATCCAAACGAATATGGTCTAAAGGCCCTACTAAAAAGTGACACCATCAAACATAAATTTGAAGAGGTCCTTAAAGATCGCTCACAAGGCTTTACAGCCAGTGTTTTATCACTAGTGAATAATGATTCCTATCTGAGTGAATCTGAGCCAATGAGCATCATTACAGGTGCTATGACCGCAGCAACGTTAGACCTGCCTTTAGACAAGAACTTAGGTTATGCCTATTTAGTACCATTTAAAGACAAGAATAAGGGTTACAGACAAGTCGCACAGTTTGTTCTGGGTTATAAAGGCTATATTCAATTAGCACAACGTAGTGGCCAATATAAAGCATTGAATGTCATAGAAGTATATGAGGGAGAACTTAAGAGCTGGAACAAGTTAACTGAAGAAATTGAGTTTGATCCTGAAGGCAAGGTTAGTGACAAAGTGATCGGCTATGTTGGTTACTTCAAACTCGTGAATGGTTTTGAAAAGACAACTTATTGGACTAAGGATGAAATTGAGGCACATCGCATTAGAAACAACAAAGGGAAAGATGCAAAGGCGCTATCTGGTGTATGGCGTTCTGATTACGATGCTATGGCCAAGAAAACCGTTCTGAGAAACCTTTTAAGTAAGTGGGGTATCTTATCCATCCAAATGCAAACCGCTCAAATTACAGATGAATCAGTACAGGAAATTGATACTAACACAGGAGAAATTAAGTTTGCAGATCCTGTTGAAGATGACGAACAAGATGATTCAACTGATATTGAAGTTAACGAAGATGGTGAAATCATCGAACCAAATTCTAGTAAGACTGAAAATGTTGAAAAGGATCAAACTGAATTATTTAAGGGCTTAGGAGATTAATTCTCCTTTGCTTTGATGGGTGGTGAGATAGTGGCGATATTCAGACAGATCCATACGACATTTTGGGAAGATGCTTATATAGAGGAGTTAGACCCCTTGGGAAAGCTTTTCTACTTATATGTTCTAACTAACAGCAAAACATCGATATGTGGCGTTTTTGAGCTAACGGTTAAGAAAGCGGCATGGGACACAGGATTAACCATTGAGCAGGTTAAACAGTATATTAATCAACTTATCAAGGACCACAAAATTAAATATGATGTCCAGAACAAAGAAGTCCTGGTAATCAACTGGTTAAAGTACCAGGGACATCTAAAGTCAGAAAAAACAGCAATGTCTGTTGATAAAGAATTACTCGAAATAAAGACAAGTGAATTTGAATCAGAAGTCATCATGACTTGTCAGGGGTTGGGATACCCTATCAAAACTAAATTGAATGCAGATGATACGGTATCGATACCCTATACAGACGGTATAGATACGGTACCCATACCCTATGCATACAATAAGAATAAGAATAAGAATAAGAACAAGAATAATAATAAGAACAAGAAGGAGAAGGAGAATAAGAGTAATGGAGCTGACGCTCCTAAAGCACCTCCTGCGCCTGCAAATAAATCCACAAAGCCTTATGACATATACCAAGAAGAATTTGGAGTGTTGTCTCCAATGATTTCTGAGGATCTTGAACACTGGGTTGAGCAGGTGGGTGAAGATATGGTGATTGAAGCCATGAAACGTTCAAGCCTAGACAAAAAAGGTTATCGCTATGCGGTTGGCATTATTCGTAGTTGGATCAAGAATGGTATAAAGACCATCGAAGATGCCAAAGCGGAGCAAGTTCAATTCGAGAATAGAATGTCTAACAGTTCATTTCAAGGCAAAAAGCAAGGCAGAGTTGAACCGATGCCAGATTGGGCAAAAGAGGACTATGACAGTCTTTACAGTGATGTTTCAAGTCAAGAGGACAATCCTTCAGAAGAACTTAATGGGGTTGATAGCGAACAGGCTGAGAGCCTAAAAAAGCGCATTGCTAATCTGAATAAGCTGAAGGAGGGAAGACCATGATTGATAACACCGGGAGGCATTATGATCGTGCTAAATTTAAAGACCCTACAGCAATCAAAGCCATTTCTTTAGCGTCTAAGAATAAATACGGCAATAAAAAACTCGTGATCGATGATCACAAGTTTGATAGCAAACGAGAGGCTAGACGTTATCAGGAATTAAAGATGATGCTCCATGCAGGCATGATCACAGACCTGGAACTGCAGAAGCCATTCGTTCTTCAAGAGACCTGTAAAAATGGCAATGGAGAAACGGTTAGACGTATCAAATACGTTGCTGATTTTGTTTACAAACAGAATGGGATAACCATTGTAGAAGATACGAAAGGGTTCAGGACCAAGGATTACATAATCAAAAGAAAGTGGTTTGAGCACAAGTTCTATCCGTTGGTGATAAGGGAGATATAGCATACAAAAACGAGCTAGTTCAAAACTAGCCCGTTACAAAAGGTCTATCTATTGAATAACCGTTACTTTTGAGTAACACCTTTAAACTTCCCGCCAGAAGTTTTTACATCCATAAATTTTCCTGTTGCTCTATTAACTTTTACTGATAAACCAGTTTTAGGATTTTTGTACTGAACTCTTCCCTTAACTGCGCCTTTGCGTCCGCCACCTTTAGGACCATTCTTAGCCATAGTACTTCCTCCTTTCGTTTAAGAATTTGATTCGTATTTATATGGTTGAATGTACTTCCAACAGTTAGTTTTAAACAGTGGAATCTATGTGAATTATACCACGTATGAGTTATGAAACACAATATAATGTGTAGATAATATTAAAGAACACTATATATAGGGGTGGTAGTGTGAACAAACTAAAAAAATTGGTATTAAAAAATGGAATTACTCCATATAAGTTGTCAAAAAAGACTGGAATTGACCATTCGACAATTTATAGGCTAATAAGCGGAGAACAAGAGGATATTCTGCTTCAAAAGGCATTTAGAATTGCAGATGCATTGGGAGTAGACATTAACGATTTAAGAGAGGACGAGAAGGCAAATAATGATAAATAACGTAGTTTTAGTAGGACGTTTGGGAAAAGATGTGGACCTACGAGCAACTGCAAATGGAACATCGGTTGCGAATGCTTCACTTGGAGTGCCTAGATCTTTTACAAACGGCCAAGGGGAACGAGAAACAGATTGGATCAACTTGATATTGTGGCGAAAGACAGCAGAGAACTTTGAAAAATATACGCATAAAGGCTCATTAGTCGGTATTGAGGGAACACTAGAAACAAGAAACTATGAAAACCAACAAGGACAACGGATATATGTGACTGAAGTAAATGTTAATAAGTTTACCTTGCTAGATAGCCGAAATAATCAAAATAATGCAGGCACTGCAACTTCTAGCAATCAATCAGTTAATTATGCAGGCGAATCGCAAAATGCGTACACAAGGCAATCTAGCGCGTTAAGTGATGATTATGTGGCAGACATATCAGAAGAGGATCTACCTTTTTAAAAATTGTAGATTTTGTTGAAAGACATTGAGGTGAGGCATTTGGACGAAATAAAGAAGTACATAGTGAAAATAGGTGATTCTTTCCTGAAGTTTGATTTTAATCGTGGGGAAATTACTAATATAAACACTGTAATTGACGATGAGAAGGCAACTGTTTTAGTAGATTACAAGGCAGCAGATAGCTTAGCTAAGGAATTAGATGGAGAAGTTTACGAACGAGTGACTAAGCTGAGGAAGGTGACGAGATGAGTGAACTAGAACTAGAATATCAAAGACAAATTGCAATCCTAAAACGAGAAAATCAGCATCTTAAAATACAACTGGAACAAAAGAAAGAAAAACTCTCTTACTGTAAGAAAAAGGTTGATAAAGCCAAGCGCATATTAGGCAGATTATTTAATGACGATGACATTGACCGCTGGCAGAAACATCTAGCAGATGAAACTAAAGAACAATGCAATTAAAAAAAGTAGCACCCTTACGAATGCTACCTATCCAGTGTTGGACCACTAAGGAGATTATAGCATAAAGCATTTGAGAGGGTGAAGCGCTTGTCCTTATTCGAGATACCAGAACTAGATTTTTTTAAAACAAGACGCAAAGTTTTCAAAGAGATACGGAAATACGAGTTGGCCATGATGAAATTGGGTTGCAAGGGAACTCCAAAAATTACACCTTCCTACAGTGCTGAACCGATGGAACCTAACAATCAATTTCACTCGTCAACTGAAGCAGCGGCTATCTTTAATGTAGAAGATTATAAGCCATATCAGCAGTATATCGAGGCATTTAATACGAAATTCAACTGTATTAATGCCGAACAGCGCAAATTACTCTATTACTGGTTATTTCAGCATTACGATAATGATGAGTTAACACAGGTAATGAACTGCAGCTACTCTCGTGTCAGTCTTAAGAAACGTGAATCACTAGAATCATTTGCACTAGCTTTTGACTGTGAAGTCTACATGAAGCCAAAAAACGAGATGTAAGCGAGATGTATGCAAGACGAACGCAAGATAAAAACGATATGAAAAAAAGTGCAAAAAGTACGATAATTGTAATGTGAGGTTAGCAGGTACAACTGAATATAATAATTGACTATGGTTTTTCCGATCTTACTCCGCCTGCTAACCTCAATCTATTGCCAGATAGTGTAATGGCAACACAATGAGCTCCAAACTCATTATTCTAGGTTCAAGTCCTGGTCTGGCTGTTAGTCGTTGATCATGCGACAAAAACAACTAATATTTCTTCTTCATGATTGATGACTTAGCTTACTCGTAAGAGTAGGCTTTTTATTATGCAAGCAACTACAAAACAAACACGATTGGCGAGGTGGTGGAAGTGTCTTGATAGATTGGAATAAGATTCGCAAAGAATTTGAGGAAACTGATATAACTGCAAAGGCTTTAGCGGATAAATACGGTATCAAGCCATCAACGCTACGAAGTCGAAAGAATCGTGAGGGTTGGAAACGCAACGCAACACGTGGCGCAACAGATAACGATAACGTTGCAACACAACGCAACGCGACAGATAAGCCAGGTGGACAGCGTAATAATCAGAATGCTAAAGGCAATTCAGGAGGAAACGCACCACCGAATAATAAAAACGCAGTGAGTCACGGACTGTTTGCCAAATGGTTACCACAAGAAACGCAGAACATTATGTTAGAGCTGTTTACTAGTGATCCTGCTGATATTATTTGGAACAACATCATGATTCAGTATACGGCTATTATACGTTCACAGAGCATTATGAATGTGCGAGATGAATTTGACAATACATCAAACATTACTCGTGTTGACATTAATCCGATGTTGGTTGATCCAAAAACTAATGAACCTGCCAAAACTTCTGAACAAAGAGAGTGGCACATGGCGCTTGATAAGCAAGCTACTTTCTTGCAGGCTCAATCAAGAGCGATGGGAACATTGATGAATTTGATTAAGCAATTCGTTTCTTTAGCTGACGAGAAAGATGAAAGACGTTTGAAACTTGAAACAATGAAATCGAAAATCAAGATACTTGAAGCGAAAGCTCATGAAGATGATGTCGAAGATGACGATCAAGACGATGGTTTCTTAAGCGCTCTTGAAAGTGAGGGCGGTGAACTATGGCCAGACGAACAAAACGAGTAGTGTTTAAGTTTAAGCCTTTCAGCAGAAAACAAAAGCAGGTACTAACCTGGTGGACATACAAAAGCGCTGTTAATGGCAAAGATGGCATTATCGCAGATGGAGCTATAAGAAGTGGTAAAACGCTTTGCATGAGCCTTTCATACGTTATATGGGCGATGACAACTTTTAGAAATCAGAACTTGGGTATGGCTGGTAAAACGATTGGTTCTTTTAGGCGAAACGTTTTATTTTGGCTTAAGTTAATGCTTTGGTCACGAGGATATAAAGTTAAAGATCATCGTGCTGATAACATGGTTGAAATCACTAAGAATGGTATTATCAATTACTTTTACATTTTTGGCGGTAAAGATGAGCGGAGTCAAGATCTGATTCAAGGTATTACGCTAGCTGGTATGTTCTTTGATGAAGTAGCCTTGATGCCAGAATCATTTGTGAATCAAGCAACTGGACGTTGTTCAGTTGAAGGCAGTAAGTTTTGGTTCAACTGTAACCCAGATGGCCCATATCACTGGTTCAAAGTGAATTGGATAGATAAAGCTATTGAAAAGAATTTAATTTATCTTCACTTTACGATGGATGATAATTTGAGTTTGTCAGAAGCCATCAAAGAGCGATATCGTAAGATGTACTCAGGTGTGTTCTACAAGCGTTATATCTTAGGTTTGTGGACAGTTGCAGAAGGTATCATCTATGACATGTTCGATAGTGCTAAGCACGTATACGATAGCGTTATAAACTTTTTAACGAATGAAATATATATCAGTATTGACTACGGTACGCAAAATGCGACCGTTTTTTTATTGTGGCAGAAAGATAAAAATGGCATTTGGTACTGCGTTAAAGAGTTCTATTATTCTGGACGTGATAATAAGAAGCAAAAGACTGATAAAGAGTTTGCAGATGAGCTAGATAACTTCACTAAAGGTATCAAAGTCAAAAAAATTATCGTTGATCCATCTGCAGCATCGTTCATTGCAGTATTAAAGCAAAGAGGTTATAGCATTCGTAAGGCAAACAATGATGTTCTTGACGGAATTCGTTTTGTTGGCACGTTATTGAACGAAGGCAAGATTAAGTTTAACGCTTCATGTGTCAACACACTAAAAGAGTTTAGCGGATATATTTGGGATAAAAAGGCAACAGATCGTGGCGAAGACAAGCCAGTGAAAGTAGAAGATCATGCGATGGACGCAGTCAGATACTTCTGTTACACGATCATCAGAAAACCAGTAGGAGGTGTATCTGTTTGGAAATAGAAGCTATCAAGAAATTAATACAGCGGTCATTCATTAACGTTTCAAAGCGTAATAGTGACATGAATATCGCAGATTTGTATTATCGCAACGAGAATGACATTCTGAGAAATAAGCGTGTTGGTGATAAGAATGCAGATGACAAAGATAAAGAGACTAATCCACTTAGAAATGCCGATAATAGAATAAGTCATAACTGGCACCAGCTATTAGTGGACCAAAAAGCGGCGTATGGTTTTACCTATCCACCACAGTTTGATGTGGACCTAGCAAATGGCAAAGATAACAATGAAACAGAGCAGTTAAACCAAGAAATTGTCACAATCTTAGGCGACAAGTATCCTAATATCGCTAAGAACCTGTGTAAGAAGGCTTCAAATTTTGGCATCTCGTGGCTTCACGTTTGGATAGATGAAGAAACCAAAGCATTTAAATATGCAATTGTTGATTCGAGACAAATTGTGCCAGTTTGGGATAAATCGTTAGAACAAAACTTGAAAGGTATCTTTAGAACGTATGAAGATATTGACGATGACGGCAATGTGTTCAATGTGACAGAATATTGGAACGACACAGAATGTTCCGTTTATCGTACAGAAAAGTATGTCGCAGATGATTTAGATAGCTTAGAAGAGTACAACACCATTCCACTTTACTTTGCTAATACGCAAGTGGAAACTAATAGATTTAACCATTCTTTTCCTGGACGGATACCGTTCATACCATTTCCAAATAACGAACTAAAGACAGGCGATTTAAAGAAAACAAAGGCTTTGATTGATGTTTATGATCGTGTGTTTAGTGGTTTTGTTAATGATGTAGATGATGTGCAAGAAATCATATTTGTATTAACTAACTATGGTGGCGAAGATAAGCAGAAGTTCATCAACGACTTGAAGCAATATAAGACCATCAAAGTTGATAGTAATGGTGAGGACAAGAGCGGCGTTGATACGCTAGCAATTGACATTCCAATTGAAGCACGAAACAAGATACTTGATATCACGCATAATCAAATCTTTGTGAGCGGGCAAGGTGTTGATCCACAGAAAGAGTTAGGTAATAACAATTCTGGTGAGGCGTTGAAGTATTTGTATTCATTGTTGGAACTCAAAGCAGGCGATATTGAAACAGAATTTAGATTAGGTTTTGCGAAACTTATTGAATTTATTCTCGTATACCTCAATAAAGAAAGCCTGATTGGAAAGGTCCAAATCAAGCAAACGTGGACCAGATCATCAATCAACAACGATAAAGAACAAGCTGAAATAGTCGCAAGCCTTGCTTCTGTTACGAGTCGTGAAAACATCGCTAAAGCTAATCCAATCGTTGACAACTGGGAAGATGAAATCGATCTGTTGGATAAAGAAGATGACGATGCAGGTCGTATGAAGAACGACTACAAAGCCGAAGAGGTTGTTGATCTAGATGGCGAAGAAGAATGAACTAAGCAAGGATAAACTCAACTACTTCCAAAAGCGATTCTTACGCATTCAGAAGCATAACATAGAGCGCACTGATAATTACATCAAAGGTTTTGAAAAACGTCAGAAAGAGCTTTCTGATAGCTTAAACAAAGAGTTAGACATCTTTATTAAGCGTTATGCTGATGAAGATAAAATCTCAATGAAAGAAGCTAGCAAGCTCATCTCAAAACAACAACGTAGTGAGCTGAAGATGTCGCTTGAAGAGTTTAGGCAAAAAGCACTTGAAGGTGGCCATGATGTAGAACTCAACAAGATCTATTACACCACTCGCGTAACGCGTCTGGATGCCTTGCAAGCACAGTTAAACATGCTGACAGCTGAATCATCATTCAACGAAACAGATGAGCTAGCGCAGCATTTAAAAGACACTTACAAAGACACCTACTTGCGTAATATCTATGAATTGACAGATAGAGGTAATGTTACTTTAACGTTTAGTACATTTAGCGAAGCTAGACTGCAAAAAGTTTTATCTAAAGACTGGCTAGGCAGTGATTTTAGTAAGCGGATTTGGAAGAATCAAACGCAATTACTACCGCAACAACTTGAAAAAGTTATGGCACAAGCTACTGTAACAGGTTGGTCAATAGATAGGACAGTTAAAGAGTTCAAGAGATATACTGATAACGTTGCAACTAACCGCATGTACACGCTGATTAATACCGAATCAGCTCACATTGCAGATGAAGCAGCACAAGAAGCCTATCGGCGAACTGGTATAGAGAAGTATGATTGGATGGCGACATTCGAAATACACACGTGTCCTATCTGCGCTGACTTGGACGGACAATCTTTTAGAGTAGATGATCCATTAGCGCCAAGACCACCGTCACCACATCCAAATTGTGTGTTACCAAACAATATAGTCATAGCTCCTGATGCAGAAGCCATGACTAGAAGTTTTTATTCAGGTGATGTAATTGAGATTGCTACTTCCCAAACCGATGGGATTAGCGTCACTCCCAATCACATAATGCTTACATCTAGAGGTTGGGTCAGAGCGAAGGATATTATTAAGGGCGACAAGATAATCAACTATTCTAGATGGAAGGAATTCACGTCCAGATTTATCGCCAGTCCAACAAACGACGATAGTAAACCCACTGTCGAAAATCTTTTTACTGCGCTTCTCAAATCTGGATTTGTGTCTCCCAGTTCCATGCCAGCCACCTCCGTAGACTTCAAGGGCGATGTTATCGAAAACAGCAATATCGATATTATAAATATCAATAGCTTTTTGAGGGACAAATGGGATTCCTCGTTTGCTCAGCTCATCGGAAATGAGAATCTCGTCTCGACTTCTGAAAAGAGCTCTTTTTTGAACAGTGTTAGCTTTTTTAAGAAGTGTTTGGCGGGATTTGGGCTTGCCTCTGATGGCATCATGAGCGGCGCTCGAATTGCGGATATTCTCTTGCTTGGTTCTCTTAGCCATCATGATTTGATTAGCAAGCGTTTGCCCTCTCATTACAACGCTAGATTGTTCAAGGCGACGTTTGATAACTGTCCTAGAAACGCCAAACTTTTTAGCCAAAGCGTTAACGCTCATGCCGGATTCGTAAAGAGAAATGATCTTTCTAACTGGAATAGACTTTTTAGCATTAGGATTTCTAATACTAATTCCATTTTCTTTAATAATTTTAGTGATTGGTTTTCTAGAAACGTTAAAGACATTCGCGATCTGTGTGATAGATTGACCGGAATTGTATCTTGTGATGATGTCGTTGATATCAAGGTTTTTCATTATAGTGGTCACGTTTATGACATCTCCTCTCAATCAACATTATACACCATAAATGGTTATATTAGTAGTAATTGTCGTTGCACCACCGTACCACATCTTGATGGACTGGAAATAACAGAACGTTGGGCGCGTGATCCAGAGACTGGAAAAGGTGCATTGGTTGATAGCAAGACATTTGATGAGTGGAAGAAAAAGCAACATAATATAGCTAATGATGCTATAATTGGTATGAAAACTAGTGATGGAATTACCATAAGCAGAACGAGTCAGCATTTGGTGCAAAGAACTGTAGAGAGAAGCATCAAGCCGAATGAGATAAAAGAGGCGTTAACGAATCCAATTTACATTAGACCCGATAAAGTTCAAGACAGTGGAATATCAAGAAAATATGTTGGTAGAAGTGTTTCAGTAGCTGTAAATCCGGAAAATGGAACAATAATAACAGCTCATAAAACTGGCAGTCGTACAGTTCGTAAATATACTAAGGAGGAATGATGCGAATGATTTTAAGCAATGTATTAAAAAAAGAAGAAATTGAATATATTTCTAAGTTTGTATCAGTCAAAACTAAGTATAACGACGATGATTACGATAAACTGATAGAGGATTTAGAAGATGCCATGATGTCTTTTGCAATTGATGATGAAATCAAAGGCGAGGGATTGAAAATCGAAAAAGTAATTGATAAATTATCCGAAGAATAGCACCCAGTCATGAAAATTGATTGAGTGCTATTTTTGTACACAAAATTAGGAGGTAAATATGGACCAAGAACCAGTTGATTTCCAGGAAACAAAGCAAAAAAAAGAACGCGGTATGACCGTTAAAGACATTTTATCAAACAAGTTAAAACAATATAGTGATATTGAAACAGTTGTAGTAGTCTCGAAACACAAAGATGGTGTGATAGAAACAGCTTTTAGTTGGGAAGGTAGCACAGAAGCATTAGGAATGCTGACAATAGCTCAGGCAGACATTGTCGATTACATGAAGGATTAAGTCATCCAGTCGATGGCTTTTTATTTTGCACAATTTTAGACCTGCTCGGATGTCTCAAAAAGACGGCTCATAGTGGGAGTTGCCACTCTAAAAACACTTAGGAGGAACTGAAATGAAAAAAGAAGATTTATTGGCTTTAGGTATTGATGAGGAAGTTGCTAAGAAGGTAATGGCTTTACACGGTGCAGACCAAACGAAATTTAATACTAGATTAGCAACGGTTGAAGCAGAGCGTGATAACTATAAGCAAACAGCTGATGGTAATTCAGAAGCATTGAAAGCAGCTCAAGCTAAAGCGGTTAAGTATGACGAGTTGAAACCTAAGTATGATCAAATCAACTCAGACTATGACAAGCTCAAAACGTCCGGACAAGCGGCAATTGATGCAGAAGTTGCTAAGGTTAAGCGTCAGTCAGCTATTGACTCACTCGTTACTAGCTACAATCCAAAGAACAAGAAATCAGTCATGGCACTGATTGATGTGGAAGTCGTCAAATTAGAAGACGGCAAACTCACAGGACTTAAAGAACAATTGGACGGATTAGTTAAGTCAGACGCCTATTTGTTTGGTTCAAAATCTAGCTATAGTCCTGCAGGTGGTCAATCACCTAATACGGATTTAGACCTAGACAAAGCTATCAAAGAAGGTAATTTGACTGAATATCTCAAACAAAAAAAGGAAAAAGAAAAGGAGTAGTAAAACATTATGGCAGATAATATTACAAAATTAATCGATGTCGTTACACCAGAAATTTACAACCAATACATGAACAACTTTACTGCAGAAAAATCTGCATTTATTCAATCAGGTGTTGCGGTAGCAGACGAACGCGTTTCTAAAAACATCACAGCAGGTGGACTGTTAGTCCATATGCCTTTTTGGAATGATCTAACAGGTGATGACGAAGTTTTAGGCGATGGTGATAAAGCCTTAACAACTGGAAAAATAACATCTAGCTTAGATCAAGCCGCTGTTTTATATCGCGGACGTGGTTGGGCTGTTAATGAACTGGCTGGCGTTATTGCTGGAGATAAGCCGATGGATGCTTTAATGGCTAAATTAGGAGCATACAGACTTCGCAGAGAACAACAAGCTCTTATTGCGGTCTTAAATGGTCTTTTTGCAGAAAAAGGTGCTGCAGAAGATGCGATTGCTGGTCCTTTAAACGCTACACACTTGAATAGCAAGAAAACTTCAAGCATTAATGCTGAATTGATACTTGATACAAAACAATTGTTAGGAGATGCCTCTGAACAACTTAGCGTGATTGTAATGCATTCAGCTATCAAAACATCATTGCAAAAACAAAACTTGATTGAAAACATTCCGAACTCGCGTGGGGAAATTGTTTTTCAAGCGTTCATGGGATATCGCATTGTGGTTGATGACGGCGTACCAACATTTGGCACAGGAGCAAGCACCTCTTATCAAACATACTTGTTGCGCGGTGGTTCGTTTGGCCGTAATAGTGGTAATCCGTCACAATTAACGACGTTTGAAACTGATCGTGATTCTGCTAAAGGTAACGACAGAATCTTTACTCGTTGGGCATTAACCATGCATCCGTACGGCGTTAAATGGAATGATAGCACTCGTGAAGATGGCAATATCACACCAACAAATGTTGATTTGGCTAATCCTGCAAACTGGACTAAAGTTTATGAAGATAAGCAAATCGGTATCGTTTCTCTAATTTCTAAAGCGTAAGGAGTGGTTTAAATGGCAGCAATTGATGAAGTTAAAAATGTAGTGATTGAAAAAATTAAAGAATTGCGTGGTATCGAAGACGCTACGCAAGATACTTTGCTAGATTTCAGTGCTATATCTGCTATTAATGCCATTCTCAACTACTGTCATTTAGAAGAAGATGAGTTTCCTTATCGGTTGATTGAAGTAGCTGTCAATATGTCGCTGGATTTACTAAATGAAGGTGGCCTATTAGCTGATTCAAGCACTGGCGATGATGTGAAGTCGATTAAAGAAGGCGATATGCAGATTACTCGTGCAACAGCTATTGAGAAGATAACTGCACGCAAAGCTAATCCTGCTTTTATTCGACTTTACAGTAATCAACTAAACTCTTTTAGAAAGTTAGCGTGATGTGTATGTGTGAGTGGGCAAAAGAAGAGTTTGAAAAGCTCTATGATTCTAAACTTTCAATCATCGAAAAAGTCGAAAAGAAAGTTAATGGCATTACTAAATTTGTTGATTCTGTAGTTGCCTCAGATGTGCCATGTCGCATTTCTACTAAGTCCGCGATTAATCAAGTTAGCCAATCAGAAAATGCCAAGCAGACGTTTGTGTTAGCTTTATATGTCTCACCTAATATTGTTATTAAAGCAGGTAGTAAACTTGAAGTAACTAATGTTCATGGCGAAACAGTTGAGTATAGGCGGACTGGTGAAGGTATTGGAAGCTACAACACTCATAAGGCTTATCCAATCGAAAGAGCGGTGACAGCATGAGTAAATCGGCTACGTTTGATTTTAGTGAGTTTGAAGCATTTGCTAAGAACTTTCACAAGCAAGCTTATGAGGCTAACGCTAAAGAGTTCTTAATTGGTGCTTTAGAGCTGATTGGCGATAATACTCTTAGAGTGGTTAAGTCTAAAACGCCAGAGGGCCACTATGGTACTACTATTTTTAGGGCTGTAGGTGAACGCAATAACAAGAAACTAATAGTATTTGAAGGTGATTCCCAAGGTAAAACAGGAGGGAATTTGCGTAGAAGCTGGGAAGTTACAGAAGTTAAATATAGTGGCAAGACATTTTTCATACAGGTTATCAATCCTGAAGATTACGCTTCTTTCGTTGAAGATGGTCATCGTGGACTTGGCAAGAAAACCAAATGGGTTGAAGGAGAACATATGCTAGAGCTAACACTAGAAAAAATTGAGAATCAGATACCGAGACTTGTCAAAAAAGACTATATCAAGTACTTAAAGAAATTTGGTGTTGAGTAGTGATTAATCTGACAGAATCAATTGCAACAAAACTCATTCAATTATTTGGAGAAGACATAAACATTTATACAGATAATGTGGAGCAAGGCTTTAAAGAGCCTTGTTTTTATATTTATGAAGGTGAAACCGAAACTGCAGATGAATTGATGGGTTATCAAAAACTGACAAGGCATTTTTATTTGGTATTCTTTCCGAATGAAAAAAGTGAAGCAGAGTTTCGAGATCAATGCGCGCCGATTCAATACAAATTTTTAACGGAATTCGATGCAATTGAAATTGGACGGTTCACATCTGGTTGTTTAAACCGTAAGGCAAAATACAACGATGTTGAACGCGTGGCGCAACTACAGTTTGATTTAAAATATCGTCTTGCTGTAGATGAATCTGGCATCTCTATGGACGTTTTAGAGCAAGGAGGAGGAATTATAAGTGACAGTAAGAAAGAGCGTTAAAACAGAACCTAAAGTGGTTGAACCGACCGCAGTAAGTGAGCCTGTTAGATTTGGCATTGATGATCTTTGCAAATCAGATGAGTTCACACGAAATGAGAAAGATTTTTTAAAAGCAATTGTGGTAGACAAGCAATATACGGTTGCAGAAGCTAAGAAACTATTGAGTCAAACATTGAAAGGGGCAGTTAAATAATGGCAGGTGGAAATTTTACATCTCAAAATAAAGTAAGACCAGGCGCATATGTCAACATTCGTGCTAATGGTGGTACAGGAACAGCAGAAGGACTTAGCGGAGTCGTTGCGCTACCGCTAGCAATTTCTTATGGTCCTAAAGAAATTAAAGAAGTCACTGCAGTATCTAATCTAGACGATTATGCAAGTGATTTAGGTCAAGCAGAGTTATTGGTGCTGAAAGAAACGCTAAAACGTGCTTCTAAGGTGCTTTTAGGTCGTGTTGGCAGTGGTGCTAAAGCTAGTGCATCGAGTGATGCATTAACGGTTAATGCATTGTACGAAGGCGCTGGCGGTAACAAAATCAGTGTTGTCGTTAAAGCTGATCCTAACGATGATACTGTTTTTCATGTCTTAACTTACTTGAACGGTATTGAAAAGGATACACAATCAGTCAAAGACATCAAAGATTTAGTTGCTAACAAGCTTGTATCTTTTGCTGGAGAAGGTAAGCCTGCAGTTGCTACTTTAACATTGGAAAACGGTACTTCTACTGATCCAATCGCAGCAGATTATTTGGATTTCTTTGCAAAAGCACAATTATTCGACTTTAACACATTAGCTCTACCAGTTTCAGACGAAACCGTTAAGTTAGCAGGTGTAAACTTTATCAAACGTTTGAGAGATGAAGAAGGTCGTAAGTGTCAAATCGTTGTAGCAGGTTATGCAGCGGATAGTGAAGCAGTCATCAATGTTAAAAATGGCGTTATTTTGGCAGATGGCTCTATTGTCGATGCAGTCAAAGCGACTGGTTGGGTAGCGGGAGCAACAGCAGCTGCAGGAGTTGCGCAATCGCTAACTTACTCAGCTTATGATGGCGCGATTGATGTTAGTCCTCGCTATGTCGATTCTGATATTGTCGCAGCGCTAAGAGCAGGCGAATTTGTATTCACTGAAAAGCGTGGTACTGCAGTTGTTGAGCAAGATATTAACAGCTTAGTAACTTATGGTTCTGAAAAATCGAAAGCATTTTCTAAGAATCGTGTCATTCGTGTGCTTGATGACATCGCAAACAACACCAAAAAGACTTTCGAAGATTTTTACATTGGTAAGGTCAACAATAATGTTGATGGTCGTGAACTATTCAAAGCTGATCGCATTGCATACTTTGGCGCTCTACAAGATCAAGGCGCTATTGAAGCGTTTGATCCAGAAGAGTTAAATATCGAAGCTGGTATCGAAAAAGATGCAGTCGTAATGAACGTCGCAGTTCAACCAGTCGATGCAATGGAAAAACTTTATGCGACTGTAGTCGTGAGATAAGGGGGAAATAAAACATGGCATTTTTAAACGCAAATGACACGATTAACGGTAAAGAAGGTACTGCTTTCGCAACGATTGACGGTAGAAACATTGAATTGTTCTACTTGAAATCAATTGAAGCAAGCATTGAGTTGAACAAATCAGAAGTACCATCTTTAGGCAGACGCATGGTACAAAACAAGGTAACCGGTGCTAGTGGTAGTGGCTCGATCACTATTTACAACATCACATCAGAGTTTGCACAAATCGCAGTTGATTATGTGAAAACTGGTCGCATTCCTAAAATTCAAATTAAGACGACTAATGAGGATCCTAATTCTACAATCGGACGTGCTTCTGTTCTTCTAAAAGGTGTTATACCTGATGAAATTCAAGTCGCACAACTAGATGTTGATAGTGATTCATTAGAACAAGATATCGACTTCACGTTTGATGATTTAGACATCTTAGAAAAATTCAAAGCACCTACTGCAGGTTAGTTAATAGAAAAGGAGATATTCATTCATGGCAAACATTGAATCATTTTTAAAAGGCAAAGTTAGAGAACCAGAAGAACGCAAGGAAATCAAAGTGAGCAATCGCTTTGATGAACCTTTTGTAGTTAAACCTATTTCAGAAAAAGAAAACGCGGTTCTACGTAAATCATGCACATCAACACGCATCGCAAAAGGGGGCAATAGAGTAACTGATACAGATACTGAAAAGTATGTGGCCAAGCTGATGACATCATGCGTCGTTGAGCCTGATTTACAAAATTCAGAATTGCAAACCTCTTGGGGGACGCCTGGTAGTGCTATTGAAACACTGAAAGCAATGCTCTTGCCTGGTGAATATGCTGAACTTGGTAATCAAATTCAAGAGTTCTTAGGCTTTGATGTTGACATCAATGAGGTAAAAGAAGAAGCAAAAAACTAATTAAAGACGGTGAAAGCGGTGAATTCATTTATGCAGAACATGCGTATCATGAACACGGCATTTTGCCGTCTTTTTTTGCTAGTTTGCCAATTCGAGAAAAAGCTTTAATTATGGCTTTTATTGATGACAAGGTCGAGCGAGAAAAGAAAGAAGCCCAAAGAGCTAAAAGTAAGTCAAAACGGAAATGAGGTGAAACATAATTGGCAACTTTAGAAACAAGTTTAAGTTTGAACGATAACTTTTCAAGCAAGTTGAGCAAGATTGATTCAGCCATCAATAATACTATTTTTAGCATGCAGAATTTTGCTTCGTCTGCAGATACTAATTTAAGCTTCAAAGGTGTGGCGGACAACATTGCAAACGCTACTGACGGAATGGCGAATAGTATCATCAATGGCGTTAAGAAAGGTGTGGCAGTTGGATCTGTGGCGCTCTTAGGACTTGGCGCAGCTGTTTACAACGTGGCAGGTAATTTTGACGAGCAGATGGCACGTGTTAACTCTATATCTGATGAAGTCGGTGTTTCTTTCGCCGAGTTGCGTGAGCAAGCCATTGATTTAGGTGCCAAAACAGCTTTTAGCGCTACAGAAGCTGCAGGCGGTATGGAGGCTATGGCATCTGCAGGTTTTAACACTCAACAAATTTATGACTCAATGAGCGGTGTTCTAGATTTAGCAGCTGTATCTGGTGGAGATGTGGCAATGGCGGCAGAGAACGCAGGGGCAGCCTTAAACGGTTTTGGACTCGAAGCCAGTCAAGCAGGTCATGTTGCAGATGTGTTTGCGATGTCCGCGGCTAAAACTAATGCCGAAGTCGGCGATATGGGTGAAGCTATGAAATATGTTGCGCCACAAGCTAGTGCGATGGGTATTAGCTTAGAAGAAACGGCAGCTGCGATTGGTATCATGTCAGATAATGGTATCAAAGGATCTCAAGCCGGTACTACCTTGCGCGGTGCATTGTCAAGGTTGGCAAAACCTACAAAAGCAATGGATGATACTATGAATGCTTTAGGTATTTCTTTCTACGACTCACAGGGCAACATGAAGTCGCTGAAGGACCAGGTAGGTATGCTACAGGGTGCGTTTAAGAATTTGACACCAGAGCAACAACAAAATGCTTTAGTAACCTTGTACGGACAAGAATCGCTATCAGGAATGTTGTCACTGATTAAAGAAGGACCTGACGCGCTAGGTGAAATGACGAGTGCCTTAGAGAACTCAAATGGTGCGGCCGATGAGATGGCTAGCAACATGCAGAATAATATCAAATCTAAGGTTGAACAGTTCTTTGGATCTTTGGAATCAGTAGCAATCAGAATTGGCGATGAGATATTTCCAGTTGTAGGAAGCGCAATTGAAGATTTTACATCTTTAATTGACAATGCGTTTACTGCTGATAACATCAGCTCATTTGTAGATAATGCATCGAGGTATTTAAATGTCTTGAAAGACGGTTTTAACGAAGTCAAAGGTCCAGTTAGTGATGCGATTGGCGCAGTTATGGATAGCATGAATGAACTTAATGGCGCTTTTGGTAGTGATAAGAGTGTCGACAGTTTTTCTGACTTCGTAAGTGGCATTACTGATGCAATTAAAGGCTTAGCAGGTTTCATTGAAGACCATAGTGATACGATTGCGAAAGTTATCAGCATATTACCACAAGTTGCGATGGGTGTAGTTGCAGTTAACAAAGGGGCTAAAATGGCCAGTGCTTTATCGACGTTTGCGAGTGGTCTAATGGGCGTTGCTAAATGGACCACTGGCATGGCACTTAAATTAATCGGTATTGCGACAGGAAATACAGCAATAGGAGCAACAGCACCAGCAGCCGCGGGTGGCACTACAGCAATGGGTAAGGCCGCAGGAGCATCTGTAGGGCAAATGTTAGCACTTGGTGCAGCAGTTCTTATGATAGGTGGAGGTATTTTACTCGCTGCTGCTGGTTTTTGGATATTAGCACAAGCAGCTATAAACCTAGCGGGAGCTGGTTGGGGAGCTGTTGCAGTATTTTTCGGAATGATTATAGCGATTGGAGCATTAATTGCTGTTGTTTCAACGTTCGGTGTTGGTTTAACAGCTGGTGCTGTCGGAATGCTCGCGTTTGGTGCTATGGCTCTTATGGTTGGAATTGCTTTAGCTATTGCGACACCTGCAATAAAAGTAATGCCGCCACTTGTTATTGCTATTGGAATAGCATTTGCGACAACAGCCATAGCAGTTGGAGTTGCTATCGCCATCATAATTGGAGCTTTTGCAGGGCTTGTTACAGCAATTGCAGATGGAGTTACTCAAATAGTTACAGCAATCGGAGATGCTATTGTTGGAGTAATGGAACAAGGCACCAATATGATTGAGCAAGTTGGGTCGTCGATAGACCAAGTCATAACGTCTGTGGCTGATGGTATAACTTCGATTACTGATAGTGTTTCGACTGGTATAACCAATGTTATAGATAGCGTAGGAAACGCAATTAGTGGTGTTCTCGATTCAGTAGCTGGCGTTTTTGATAGCATAGGTAACTCGGCTTTAAATGCTGGTACAGGTATGCAAAAGATGGCTGATGCGATTAGTCAAATAGTTAGTTTGAATGTATTTGATCTTGGTACGTCATTAGCAGCAGTTGGTAAAGGATTAGGAGATATTGCGCGAAACGGTGATCAAGTTGCTGAAGTTGGCGCTTCAATGCAACAACTATCATCATCAATATTGATTATTGCTTCTTCTGCAACAAGTCTCACAGCTGTGGGTGTATCAATTCAAACAATGGCTTCTTCAATGTCAAGTGTCGAAGGAAGCATGACTGCTTTTGCATCAACATCATCAACTATGTCTACGGCTGTTATAGCAGCTTATACATTAATGGCTACAAACATATCAACGGTTAGTATAACGATGGTTGCTTCAGTACTTAAAATGGCAACAGGAACAAGTACAAATATGCAACAAATGGCAATAGCTGCAACAAAAGGGATGGCTTTATTTACTGCCGCTATATTAATGGGCATGAATCAAGCAACTTCCGCTGTTCAATCAGGAAATCTAAGAATTATTGCTTCAATGCAACAATTACCATCTAGGATGCAAATGATTGGCGTCTATACCATGCAAGGTTTAGCTAACGGTATCCAAGCAGGATCCGGCGCGGCGATTGCGGCGGCTCAAAGTGTCGCAAGTAGAGTGAGTGCCACTATTCAAAAAGCACTAGATGTTCATTCACCGTCTAAGTTGACAACTTGGATGGGGGAAATGCTTCCAGAAGGTTTGAAAGTCGGTATTGTTGATAATACTAAATCAGCTATCAATGCAGCTAGAAACATGGCTAATGCGGTTAGTAGTACGATGAGCAATTTAACGGTTGGACTAAATCCGTTTGCTGATATTGGTTCAGATTCGTTTGCAGCTAGTGCTGATTTGAATGAAAGTGTTCATTTAGATGACACTGCTATCAGTGATTTAAAGGCTTCATCATCTCAAAAAGTAGTGATTGAGAACAAGAAAGTTGTGCCACAAGTTTCAATTATCGTTGATAACAAGAATGGTGATATCGATGAAGATGCGTTACTTGCGAAGTTTGAGAACGCCATTGAAGAAATGATTGATGCAGATTTGAGTTAGGAGGTGCAAAATGAAGTTTTATTTGCAGATTGATGGTAAGAGGTATCTCTTGCCAGTCAATCCATCAGAGATAGAGATTGATAAATCAAGTAACAACTCAAGTAATGAGGTAGTAGCGCTTGGCGAAATTACGCAAATTGGACCAGAAAGTTTGAAAGAAGTTTCAATTGAGTCATTCTTTCCAAAGTCTAAAACAAGTAACTTAGTAGCTTATCCAAATGAATTTGTCGCTCAAGATAAGTTTGTTGATTTGCTGGATAAGGCTCAAAGTGCCGGAAAGCTTGTTAGGCTAACGATTACGACAACGAAGGTAAATATGTTAGCAACTATTGAAAACTTCAAATACAGCTATAATGACGCTTCCGGAGACATCTATTACTCCATAGAATTAAAACAATATCGTGAGTATGGTGCTAAGTACATGACTACCGTCAAAAAGAAAGTATCGGAAGCAAAGAAAGTAGCGAAAAGGCCGAAACCTCAAACTAAAAAAATAACAAAAGGATGCAAAGTGATTTGTAATGGTCGTTTGCATCGTGACAGTTATGGCAGTGGTCCAGGATTAGTTGAGAAAAACGCTACAAGGATAGTAAACTTTATTGCTCCTGGCCGTAAGTTTCCTTACCATGTCACACTTTTAAATGGTGGTTGGCGTGGCTGGGTCGATGAAAAGAGCGTGAAGCGTATATGAAGCTTCAAGTTTATGAAATCAGTAGCAGAAATCGGCAAAAGTACGACATTTCAAGCATCGTTAGTGATCCAAAATGGACCACAGGACTTGATAGTCAAGCTGGCACATTTGAGTTTGGTATTGAAGAAGATAAGGCTGTGTTTTTGCGTGATGGCGACATTATCGAAGTTCTTTGTGATGGCAAAAAATCGTTCAGAGGAAAGGTGTTTGACCGCAAGAAAAGCAAGTCTAAGATATGGCAAATTAAAACTTATGATAGTTTGCGTTATTTGCAGAACAAAGACACAATCGTTTTTGATGCTAACCGCTTGTCTGACCGCTTTAACAAGATATGTCAACTTCAAGGATTACCGCATAAAGTCTTAGATCAAAACAGCTACAACTGTGCTGATAAAGTTGAGGATAACGAAAGCTACTTCTCAATGCTTGAATCAGCAATGCAGGAGGTTAGAGACAATAATAACGCACGCTTTGCTATTCGTGATAATTTCGGCACGCTAGAACTGTTTAACTTGAACAGAGGCGTTACTAAGCTCATTTTAGGCGACAAGTCACTGATATCAGATTATGACTATCAAGCAAGCATAGATGGATCATATAACGCTGTTAAAGTCATTAAAGAAGATAGTAAAACAAAACAACGTCAAGTCTTTACAGCCACAAATAAAGGCTTAATAGACCGTTGGGGCAAGTTACAGATGGTTGAAAAAGTGACAGATTCAGATGTCAACAATGCTCAATTAAAACAAAAAGCAAATGATTTACTGAAAGCTAATGCAAAAGAAGTTAGAACACTCACATTGAAAGCGGTGGGTGTTTTTCCTTTACAAGCAGGTAATAGCGTGACGTTGAAAATTGAGGCTTTGCAGCGTGAAGGCATCGCTAACGGCAGTTTAGCGTTGATTAAAAAGTGCGTTCATAACTTGAGTAAAGATCACACGATGGACTTAGAAGTTGAGGTGCTGTAATGGCAGGCGAAAAATTAGCGAAAAGGCTGAAAGATTTGGATAACAACATCGGTAGATCAAGCGATTTGGTATTTGGTGTCGTGATATCTACATCACCTTTAAAAATAAAAGTTGATAATCGTTTTGAAGTTGGTGGGAGCCATTTAATTCTATCTAGAATGGTTAAACAGCTTAATGTAAACGTCTCTGTAGATGTTTTTGTTGGGGTGAATGTGTCTGTTAGTGTTGACGGCAAAAATGGCACTGGGAATGGTTCTGGTGATGGTGGCGGTTCAGGTAGCGGCTTAGTTTGGCGTGGCTTGCAAGTGGGCGATAAAGTAGCAATGTTAAAAGTCCAAAAAGGGCAAGTTTACTATGTTCTAGAAAGGGTGTGACGAGATGGCAGAAGAGTTAGACGAAGGCTTATTGCTAGAAGATGCGATCGAAGATGAAGAAATCATTGATGAGCCAACTAAGACTTATCGTGTCTTTAATAATCGGATAGCTGGCAATACAAATGACCTTGAAGCAGTTGCACAGGCGATTGATAAGATTCTGAATACAGAGCGTTTTGCTTATCCAATCTATTCTGATAATTACGGTATTGAGTTCGAAACGCTAATTGGTCAAGATTACGATTTAGTTAATGCGGAAATTGAACGAATTGTGACAGAAGCGCTCAGTGCAGATGAGCGAGTGATTGACATTGCGGACTTAAAACTCGAAAAGATTGCGGACCAAAAAGACAGTGCAACACTATTATTCACAGTTAACACTGTCTATGGTCAATTGAATTATGAAGGGGTGATAGAAGTATGAGTTTGGGCGATTACTTAAAAGAATTCACGTTTGATGAATTACTTGATCAAGCGTTAGAGCGTGTGCCTGAAGACATCGATAAACGTGAAGGGAGCATTATCTATGATGCGTTAGCACCTGCATGCTATCAATTAAGCTTGATGTATATGGGTCTTTACAACATGCTACAAGACACTTTCGCAACGTCGGCTATTGGTGAATACCTTGACTTAAAAGTAGCAGAGCAAGGGTTAGAAAGGTTACAAGCAACAACTGCAACAAAGGTAGCAGAGTTTAGAGATGCAGAAGGGAACTTGATGGACGTGCCACTTGCTAGTCGCTTTTCTACTGTTGGACAAGATGAGCAATTTTATAAAGTTATTGAAAAGCAAAGCGATGGCACATTCATTCTTGAATCGGAAACGGTCGGAGCGTCAGCCAATCGCTATGTTGGTACATTGTTGCCAGTCGACAACATCAACGATTTAGGTACTGCGACAATGTCAGGGGTTTATATCTCTGGTCGTGATCAAGAATCTGATGATGAGTTGCGTGAAAGATACTTCCAAGCTGTCACAGAAAAGCCATTTGCTGGCAACTTTGCAGCTTATCAAGAAGAGTCTTTGAAAATCAAAGGAGTCGGAGAAGTACAAATCTATCCAGCCTTTGACGGTGGCGGAACAGTCGGACTGCAGATAGTTGATGATGATGGCTTGCCTGCATCAGAAGATTTACAAACGCAAGTCAAAAACTATTTTGATCCAGAAGACAATGAGGCGGAAGGCGCTGGAATATCGCCTATTGGTCATCGTGTAACTGTGGCTACTCCAGAAGCGACACCATTAGATATTTCAATTGATGTGACTTATTCAGCAGGTGTGGATCACACAGCAGTTGAAGTAGAAGTCAGAAAGGCAATCGACGGTTATATACGCGCTATCAGAGACGAATGGGGCGCACATGATGAGCTTTATAACTACACGACATATATTTATACCGCAAAACTTTTAGTGGCTGTACTGCAAACAAATGGCGTTAACAACGCTTCTAACGTCCTAATAAATGGTGCTTCGAATGATATTGTGTGGCATCAATCCATGACAGATAACAAAGTGCCGACAGTTGGCAACGTTACAATTCAAGGAGCGTGATGAGATGGTCGAATCTTTAAAGATTTACATGCCAAGCTACTACCTTGAAAATGTCGAAATGAACAAGTTATTGGAGTCGGAAGATGGTTTGTTTAGCACACTCGAAAGTAATGTTGATAGGACATTTAAGAACGGTTTCGTTCTTCAGATGGATAGTGATGCGATTGCTGCGATGGAAAATATGCTCGAAATAAAAGCTAATAGTGGCGAGTCACTTAATTTTAGACGTGAGCGTGTTATTAATCGTCTAAACAATAAGCCACCATTCAACTTAGCTTTTTTGAAAAACAAGCTCAATAGTATTTATGGCAAGGATAAATATACGCTCGTAATTGACTATCAAAATCAAGTCATAACACTAGAAAGCTCAACGGAAAATGCGCAGTGGTTTAAAGAAGGACATATCACTATTCTTTCAATTAAACCGGCAAGCTTGCAGTATATCCACATACCTTTGTATCGCTCAAGTATAACGGTTACAGAGTCCGCGACAATAGCACAAATGGTCTATGCACGTGCAGGCTCTATGCGTGTTGGACTTACACCATTTGCACAAAGAACGGCAGAAAGGGCGGTTGAATTACTATGATTACTGATTTAGCAAAGAATAACATTGCTAATTGTTATAACGATGAAGTCAAAAAAGTACGAGTTAATGGCAATATTGTCATTGACGCGTTTGTAATTAAAGCAGTTGACAATGATACATTAACGATTGAGTTCGATGTACCAAACACGGTCATATCTATTACGAAGCTTGAAACTTTAGATGCTGATAACAACATTTTAGGCACATCAAATTTATATGTAACCATTTCTAATGACACACGCTTCAAATATCAATTAAAGGTAGGTAATTAAGATGGCAAAAAAACAATGGCAAACAGGAGATATTGTCGAAGCAGAAGACTTAAATCGTCTAGAAACTGCCACACAACCAGTTACTACCACTAGTGATGGTATCTTGTTAAAGACAGATAAAACAAAGCTAGATGGCATTGAGAGTGGCGCTCAAAAGAACCCAGAAACGGTCACTCAAACTAAAAATGGCCTGATGTCGGCAACAGATAAAGTCAAGTTTGATGGCATTGAAACAGGCGCACAAAAGAACCCATCAAAAGCTAATCAAGCAGAGGCGGAAGCTGGTACAGATGATAGCAAATACATGACTGCGATTAGAGTGAAGCAATCTATCACGAAGAACGCACCAACGCTTGCAATGACGGTCGTAAATCATGGATCGACTGCCTCGACTGCAAGGCCCGCAGGAGCTGTCGCAGTTTACTGGATAGGAACGGTTGAGCCAACAAATGCCACTGATAACGATTTGTGGATTGGGGGCTTATAAGATGGGGCTAAAAGTTAAAGAAAATGGTAAGTGGGTGTCAATTGGTAAAGTCAAATATACGATTGCAAAAGATAGCGATTTTAGTGGACCGGCTAATTCCGAAAGTACTAGATATATCGGAGAATCAACAAATATTGTAATGCCAAAAGGATTAGGAGGAACTGATTTTACAATATACAGCTCTCTTTTCAGAAATAAAACTTTTGAAAAGTTATCAGTTATTAGTATAAACAGCATTACTAGTATGCTTGCCATGTTTAGTGGCTGTTCAAGTTTAATTGAAATAGATCTATCAGCTTTTGACACATCCCAAGTGACTA
>NZ_ATXL01000007.1 GCF_000421665.1 Bavariicoccus seileri WCC 4188
CTTATAGCTCAAAGCTAATCACTTCAGGAACAACTTTATAATCCGTGTTCCTGAAGTAGCTTTTTCATCCATAAGTCAATCTAGCAAGAAAATTACAAATTTTCTGCTATCTCGTCTTATGGCTCAAAGCTAATCACTTCAGGAACAACTTGATTTGGGTTCTGCTATTATCGCCGATGTAGTAGGTCTGGTATCAAATCGTGTCCCAATTTTGATTAATTGATCGAGGTTATGGTGATAGTTTTCTGCAAATACGACTGCATATAAGACATCCAACAGGTAGCAAATGGAAGTATTGATTGTAAAGTTAGCGATTTTTGAGTACAGTCTTTCTCTGGTTGTAATGTTTAAGACGCAATCGACGGCTTCAGTTAGTTTATTATCTCCAATGCTAGTGATGCCAATCATTTTAGCCCCAGTTGTTTGTAGTATCTCAGCCACTTTTAATATCATAGCATTCTCACCTGTGTAAGAAATCAATATGACACAGGTTTTTTCATCGGTATTAACGGATTCATAAGCTTGTTCACCATCAATGTTTGAGATTGTAACGTTCTTTTTCAGGCGCCTCATCTTTAGAATGAAGTCTCTTGAGATGAGCGTATTCACATTACTACCAAATATTTTGATAGTATTTGCTTCGTGTAGCAATTTTTTGGCGTGCTCTAGGCTATTGTGGTGGATGAGGGAGAGTGAGTCTTCTATAGTGGTTTGTTCGAGTTTTGCTAATTTTTGAGCAATAGTCATAATACTATCATTAGAAGAAAAAGGTAGGTTAGCATCAATGTCGCCAAAGTGACTATTGATATAATCCAATTCTTCTAAATAAGCGGATTTGAGGTCGAGCCAACCATCAAATCCTAGTTTTTTAGCAACGCGAATGAAGGTAGAAGGGTGAACATAGGTTTTATCAGCTAGTTGTTTGATGGTAACTTGTTTCACAGCATCTGGATAAAGTAGTAAATAATCGATGACAGACCGTTCTGCTGGAGCTAATTTAGCCTGTCTCATTTTTTCTTGAAGTAACATAAGTGCCTCCTAATCAGTATTTAATTGGTTTTTCAAATTGAGTTTAGGTTATCTATCAGACGTTTCTGGGATAAGTAGCTAGGAGTGAAAAATAATCAGATAAGATGATATATTTCGAAAAAATTTGTATTTTATGTAAATTTTGTAATCGCTACAATTTATATTTTTTTCCATTTTTTCTCCGATGTGACAATCAACCAAGTGCTACATCATAAATACTAGATTGGTACTATCATACTAGAATAAGGGAACTCGGTCTATAAAATGTGGCTCAAAAAAAATACGTTTGATACTCTAGAACATACGATTCTAATAGTTTTTAGAGCTTTTATGCTTGTTTGACGTTGTTTGAGACGATGTTAGTGTTTGATTGACGTAGATTGATGGCAGTAAAAAATTAATAGCTCATGTAAGCATCTTTTTGCAAATGTCGTTTACAAAAAGGGAGAATAGACGTTAAAAAGTTGTAAATCTTTTTGGAGTTTTTACCATATGACTTGTGTTGTGTGTTTACGTAATCGATAATAGACTTGTAAACTAAGTTGTTATCAACTCAGGTATTATCAACTGTAAGTGATAAAAAAGAGAGGATGGAAAGATAAATGGCATTTAGAAAAGACTTTTTATGGGGGGGCGCTACTGCCGCGAATCAATGTGAGGGTGGTTACGATAAGGATGGTCGTGGTCTAGCGAATGTTGATGTTGTTCCAATCGGCGAGGATCGTCTACCTATCATCACTGGACAAAAGAAATCATTTGATTTCGATGATGATCATTTCTACCCCGCAAAAGAAGCAATCGATATGTACCATCGTTATAAGGAAGACATTGCCTTGTTTGGTGAGATGGGATTCAAGACTTACCGCTTGTCTATTGCTTGGTCACGTATTTTTCCAAAAGGTGATGAAACAGAACCCAATGAAGCAGGGTTACAGTTTTATGAAGACTTATTCAAAGAGTGTCACAAACATGGTATCGAGCCATTAGTAACGATTACGCACTTTGATTGTCCAATGCATCTGGTTGAAAAGTATGGTGCTTGGCGTTCACGTGAATTAGTGGGATTTTATGAAAATCTCTGTCATGTTATTTTCAATCGTTATAAGGGATTAGTTAAATATTGGTTGACCTTCAACGAAATCAATATGATTCTTCATGCTCCATTTATGGGAGCAGGTCTTTATTTTGAGGAAGATGACAATGTTGAGCAAGTGAAGTATCAATCTGCTCATCACGAATTATTGGCTTCCGCGATCGCAACAAAAATCGCTCATGAAGTAGATCCTGAAAACAAAGTTGGTTGTATGCTAGCAGCTGGAGCGTACTATCCATATACCAGTAATCCAAAAGACGTCTGGGCGAGTCGTCAAGCGGATAGAGAAAACTATTTCTTTATCGATGTTCAATCTCGTGGGGAATATCCTCAATATGCTCTGAAAAAATTGGAAAGAGCTGGGATAGAACTGGATATTAGAGATGGGGATCTTGAATTACTGAAAGAAAATACAGTAGATTTTGTATCATTCTCTTACTATTCATCACGTGTTGCTACAACAGATCCAAAATTATTAGAAAAGACTGCCGGTAATATCTTTGAATCAGTTAAGAATCCATATCTAGAAGCAAGCGAGTGGGGATGGCAAATCGATCCTCTAGGCTTACGAATCACTTTAAACGATATTTATGACCGTTATCAAAAACCACTATTTATCGTTGAAAATGGTTTAGGGGCTGTGGATACTCCAGATGAAAATGGTTATGTTCAAGATGACTATCGCATCAATTATCTAGCAGAACATATCAAGGCTATGAAAGACGCTGTAGAACTAGATGGTGTCGATTTATTAGGATATACGACTTGGGGTTGTATTGATCTAGTTTCTGCGGGGACAGGTGAGATGAAGAAACGGTATGGTTTCATCTATGTTGACCGTGATAACGAGGGACATGGGACGTTGAAACGTACGAAGAAAAAATCGTTTGATTGGTATAAAAAAGTAATCGCTACAAATGGTGAAGATTTGAGTAATGATTAAGGACTAAGCTCATTCTTAAATAACTCATTTGGGTGATATGGTGAAAATACAAGTAAACTAGAAAAGAGACGGCGAAAATTCGCCGTCTCTTTTTCTAGTTATCTATGAGTAGTCTATCTACCTATCAGGTAAATAAGATGCGGTATTCTTTTGGGGAATAATTTGCTTCTTGTTTAAAAATCTTACAAAAATGGCTCTGGTTACTAAAGTGAAGTTGTTCAGCAATTTCTTTAAGGGAGAGGTCTGTATTAGCTAACAGGTATTTCGATTCATTTATCCGTGCTTGATGGATAAATTTTTTAAGAGAATGGCCAGTTTCACGTTTAAACAGGGATGATAAATAAGCTGCATTGACAGACACGTCAGTGGCAATGTCTTCATTATTGAAGTCGTGGTATAGGCTGCGATAGATAAATTCAATAGCATTATTGACGATAACGGATTTATAGCGGTACTGGTGACTCTTGATCAACAAGGAAAAATCGGTGACGACGTTATTCAGGAAAGGTCTAATATCGTGGACTCCTTGAATTTTATCGATTTGGCGGATCAAGCGATCAGATAGGCGATAAGCGATTGTTGCAGGACAACCATCTTTAATGGCCTCACGTGTCAATAAGGCGATGAAGCATATCAATCGATATTTTTTGCTTGTCAAATCATCTTCAGCCAGTTTTGAGGTATTCACTTTCAGGATGTTCTTCAATATATTTTGGATTGCAACGTAATTGCCAGACTTTAATTGTTTGAAAAATATTTTCTCTAATTCGTAGTTATCTGTGAAATCTAATTGTTCTGAGACCATGTCTGGTAATGCTGTCCGAAGTTGAGTTGGTTGTTGTCTTTTAGTATTCTCTGTTTTTTTGAAGGTCACACTTTTTACAGGAAGTGCATCGTTACAACTTAAAATACTAGCGGCAATTGAACAGGTTTTTTGTAAGTGTTGAAACTGTTCTTCAGTTGTTATTTCAGCAATTGTTTTTTCATCTTCTTCGACAGGAATATCTGAATGGATAAGTAAGGTGTAAGTGGTGTCCTTGGTGCTAGCGGAAACGACAAAGAGATAGGTTTTATAGGAAGAAATCAGAGCAATATGAGTAAGGGATGCTGTAGACAGGATATCTGCTGTCGCTTTATCGGTCAAAACAGATTCCATCTTGGAACTTTGATAAACACGGATTCTATCTTGATAAACGGCAAATGGCTCTGTAATAAAGTGGGTCAATGCAGCTATTTTATCAGTAGTTGTCATAACAATGCCTCCAGACATCTAATAATAATACTATAATACTAAAAATAGTGATATAAAGAAAGCGCTTTATATCGTAAAATGAAATTGATCAATCAAGTGCAAAAAAAGAATCATTAGATAGGTGTATAAGCGCTTGAAGTGGTCAATAGATCACTGGAAGTAATCAAATCGTTGTTACTCATTATCTTACTAAATGAGGGATCCATTACAAGTGGCACTGAATTATCCGCTTTTTCCACAAAAATTTTGTCGTTAAATTACCATCCAGTGTGCCGACAAACGTATCGGAATCATTAAGTCCGTCATTTTTAGCTGGTGGTATCTTAATCATCGTATTCTTGATTAGACTCTTGTTCAAATTTGCACCAATCTTGTCAAATTTTGGAGACATCTTTTCTTTCATTTCTGGGATTATCCAAGTGCCACTACAAGATATTGTTGGTTCACCCTTATCCTTGATCTTGATCCTATCGTTAGCAAACTTATTCTGGTATTTTGGGATTCATCCCCAAGTGGTCTATAGTGTGATTACTCCAATCGTGATGGCCAATTCAATTGCCAATATTACGGCCTATACAGCTGGTCAACCCATGCCATATGTACTATTTTCTGTTGTAGGACTTGCCTGTGGGACAGGATTTGGTGGACAAGGAGCGACACTTGGACTAGTCGTCTCGATATAATCATTGGGAATGCTTATGCCAGCGAAGAAGAGCTTAAAAAAGCTAGTGAGACATTTAAGAGACAAGAAACAGTGCTAGAAATCATACCACGTGATAATTTACTGCCAATAGAGAAGAGCATCCTTTTTGAAAATCAGCATTCCTATCGTGGAGACCGTTCAAATTATATGGTCAGATCATCGGTGACGCGCTATTACTATTACGAAGAAGGTGTCCCAGAAAATAATAATGGAGAGCCAATCATCTTTGGAGATGTGCTACTTTTGAATGAGCAGTATGCTTAGTATATAGGAGAAATCCAACTGGCACTTAGAAATAGGCCAGGAGACACGCGTATCAACCACTTGGGAAAACTGACAGAAGGTAGCAAAGTTTTGTTGAAAGCTTTGAAACCATACACTGACTTTCGTGTAGAAGTGCAAAATAGGTAAAGGAACATTAGTAGTAGGGGTCATGAGTCCTGATAGGACAGCTACTCTAGAGATTCTAATCCGTAATAACTAAAAACAGAGACAAAAACAGTGATGAAAAATTAGAGACAAAAATGTCGAACCCAAATGTAGGGTTCGACATTTTTCGTTAAATCAAGTCTTATTGTTTCTTGCCCTTTAATTCTTCAACAATTTCAGCAGCAGCCTTTTTGATGTCTCCGCCTAATTGTTTGGCACGACCTTCGATTTTCTTCTTATCATCATCAGTCAATTTACCGTATTCTTCTTCAACTTTACCGAATACTTTATCTTTCAAGCCATCTAATTTGTGTTTTGTTTCATCTGCCATAATATCTCCTTCTTTCTAGTAGTATTTTATTTCCTACTATCAGTGTACCGCCAACGATATCAAAACTCTAACAATACGATTTTGATGAATTGTAAGGGTATCTAAACAGATTATTTTACCACGGTAACGTAACCTGTTACTATAAAATAAGGAGATGAATTGCTAAATGAATTTAGGAGGAGGTTTGTGTCTAGTAATAAGACAAAGAAAGGTAATATTTACCACAGGATTAGGTGACTATTAAACAAGAGGCTATGACAAGAGGCTAGTCAAATAGCTTTAACTTCAACTTATTGTAAGTTTTAAGGATAAGATAGTTAGAATGTTGTCATAACCCGTTGTTTAATAATACTAGTGTTTATCAGTTATAAGTATTTTCTCATAGTAAAACTGGTAAAGAAAATTCGAAGGAGGCTATTTATGACAGATTTTTATCAAAAAACTGCCGATGAGGCATTAGAAATGTTTAATTCAGACAAAAAGAGTGGGTTAACAACTGAGGAGGCTCACGAGCGACTTGAGGAGTATGGTCCGAATTCTATCACGCAACAGAAGTCCAAATCTGCTTGGGATCTTTTATGGCATAATTTAAATAATTTGATTGTCTATCTATTATTAGCAGCAGCGATTTTATCGTTCGCGATGGGGGAAACTGTTGAAGGTATCGCTGTATTGATTGCAGTTGCGTTAGCGGTATTGACAGGTTTCTTTACGGAGTTAAAGGCTCAAAAGTCTGTGGATTCATTGCAAAGTATGATCTACACGACGTCAAAAGTCATCAGAGATGGTGATGTTGAGCAGATCAAGTCAAGTGAGTTAGTCCCAGGCGATATTATGGTCCTCGAAGAGGGTGATGCTATTGCAGCTGATGGTAGGATAATCACTAGTCGTAATTTTGCTTGTATCGAGTCAGCTTTGACAGGTGAATCAGAAGCTGTTGAGAAGAGTTGGCGCGAGACTTATGATGACGAGATTCCTTTAGGAGATCGGCGTAATGTTGTCTTTGCTGGTACTGCTGTGACGCGCGGGAGTGCTTATGTTGTTGTCACTGAAACTGCCATGAAAACTGAAGTTGGTAAAATTAGTGGTATGTTGACTAATAGTGGTGGTGATAAGACGCCGCTTGATTTAGAACTAGACAAGTTAGGGAAAGCCTTGATTATTGTAGCTTTGATCGCTGGTATTGCTGTATTAATTGCTGGGACATTGACTAATCAGCCGTTTACCGAAATGGCTCATATTTCAATCATTTTAGCTGTTGCCGCTATACCTGAGGCAATGCCAGCTGTATCGACAATCACCTTATCACGTGGTATGAAAACGATGGCTGAGCATAAGGCATTAGTTAAATCCTTGTCAGCAGTAGAAACGTTAGGGTCTACAAGTATTATCTGTAGTGATAAAACAGGAACTCTGACTGAAAATCAAATGACTGTTGTCGAGGTCGTTCTTGCTAATGGCGATCATTTCGAGGTGTCTGGTAATGGTTATGAGCCAGTTGGTTCTATTGAAAAAGACGGCAAAGAGATTGATCCGAATGACAATGAGGATTTGATCGAGCTAATTCGTGACGGTGTGCTATGTAATACCGCCCAATTGAAGCAAAGTGACGATCAGTATGATATCGTCGGCGATCCTACAGATGGGGCACTCGTGGTTTTTGGGGCGAAAGTTGGTCTTAGAAGACGTCATCTTGAAGAAGATAACTGGGAGAAAGTCGCAGAGTTGCCTTTTGATTCCGAAAATAAATTTATGGTCTCGGTTTATGATCACGATAACGGCAAAAGGACTCTGATCATGAAGGGAGCTCCAGATGTATTGATGGATCTCTCTGTACATACCGATGAAACCTATCAAAAATGGCAATCTGCTAACGAGGAGATTGCTGCAAATGGGCATCGTGTTATTGCAATTGCTAGTATCTCAGACTATCAAGGTAGTATAGAGGATACTGAACTGAAGGATTCACTGGATAACTTGAGTCTGAATGGCTTGGTAGGAATCATTGATCCACCAAGAACCGATGTCTTTGATTCAATTGCACTATCTCAAGCCGCAGGGATTCAAGTTAAAATGATCACTGGTGATCATCCAAAGACCGCCTCAATCATTGCAAGAGATATTGGTCTTAAGAATTATGAAAAAACGATGACTGGTCGCGAGATTGATCATGCAGTTGATACACCAGAATTTGAAGAACAAGTCAGAGAAACAGCAGTATTTGCGCGTGTGTCACCTGAGAATAAACTGCAAATCGTCAGAGCTTTAAGAGAGCAAGGCGAAGTGGTAGCAATGACGGGTGATGGTGTCAATGATGCACCAGCGCTAAACGGTGCGGATATTGGTGTTGCTATGGGGATCAGAGGTACTGAAGTAGCCAAAGAGTCTTCTGATATGATTCTGACGGATGATCGGTTTGGAACGATTGTAGACGCTATTAAAGAAGGACGTATTATTTTTGATAATATTAAAAAATACGTCGCATTTCTATTTTCATGTAATATGGTCGAGATCATTACCATTTTACTCAGTGTCGTCTTCTTACTGCCAATGCCAATTCAACCACTACATATACTTTTCTTGAACTTAGTGATTGATATTGCTCCAGCAATGTCTTTGGCATTTGAACCGGCAGAAGCAAACCTGATGGAGAGAAACCCAAGATCACGGTCAGAGAGCTTAGTCAATAAACTATTCTTGGGCCGTATCATACTCAGTGGATCTGTGATTGGTTTAACTGCTTTTGGCTTATTTACAGTCCTGATGGCAAATAATTACCAGTTGATCTACGCTCAAACTGCTACATTTACATTTATGGCTATTGGCCAATTAATGCATATTTTTAACGTTCGTAAACAAAATAGTTTCGGCTTTGATAAGTCACTATTTAAAAATAGAGCATTGGTTTTTGCCTTGCTACTCTCTGTAGTGTTACAAATGCTTGCTGTATATCTACCATTTATGAATGCTGTATTGGGAACCGCTCCAATTGGGTTGATTACGTGGGTAGCAATCTTTGTTGCAGCAGCTATTTCAACAATTGTAGTGATGCTACTAAAAAAAGTAATCAACTTTAATTGATGCGAGAAAGTAAATTGTTGGAATAATTGTTTACTAGAAAATAACTGAAGAGAAAAAGCGAATAGAAAACTGAATAAAAGAACTGAGTAAAAGAACCGAGTAAAAGAACTGAATAAAAAAATATGATAGAAAAAAGAAACTGGCTGAACAACCATGAGAAGCAGGTTGCAGGCTAGTTTCTTTTGATATTTTGAAAGAATGACGATATATAGTAAGATAAGACCATGACTAATTAGTGATGTAGGTCGTAAACTAATAAATGGAGTATATAAAAATATGATAGAATTTTATAAGTGTACGGATAAAGCAGTGACGGCTGTGACCGAAAAAAGCGAAGCTAATTGGATAAATTTGACCCATGCAACTCTAGGTGATCTCGAAAATGTAGCGACAGAATTAGGCATAGATCCTACGCACTTGGCTTATGTTTTAGATGATGAAGAGTATTCACGAATGGTAGCACTTGAGGATAATAAGTACATCATTGTCGATATTCCAGCGAAACTTGGTGGGAATGATCTCATGGATTATAATACGGTGCCGTTGTCAATCTCAGTTGTTGGGAATCGTGTTGTAACAGCCACTACAGTTGATCATGATCTTTTTGATGAGGCTACAAGAGAACGTTTGGTATTAGATGCTAAAGAAACAACGGAGGTCCTAGTCCTTAAGATTGTATTAACGATCATCAACCAATATCAACGGCTTTTGCGTCAGATAGACCATGAACGGTTGAATCTAGAAAATAAAGGTGCGAGTGATACATCAAAAAACGATGTGATTAAAGCGCACCAATTGGAATCTGTTATTGTTTATTTTGAAACGTCATTGCGTTCTTTAGAGGTTGTGTTGAATGAACTGAAGTTGAGTCTGCCAAAACGAATGATCTCCTATGAAAGAGACTTATTCTCTGCCGTTTTCTTGGAGGTCAAGCAAGCGATAGAGATGGCGTCAATTTATCGAAATATTATGGGGAATACGAGAGAATTGCTTTCAACATTGATCGATATCAGCTTGAACAATATCATGAAATTTATGACATCCATCACTGTTGTCATGGCTATACCAACCATTATTTCAGGGTTTTATGGGATGAATGTTTCTAATGACGGTGTGCCATTCGCTCAGACAATCAATGGCTTTCATATCGTGGTCATCATCTCATTTATCATTTCAATTCTTCTAGCAATATGGTTACGTCGCAATAAATGGATGTAGTGATACAGTAGTTATGACTAGTTTTTGCTTTTAGTCGCAATTAGTCCTCTGTCAAGTGATTATAAACACCGTGCAATAGGTCTATGACATGTTGATCATCTAGGCTATAGTAGACGGACTTGCCTTTGCGTCTGCTTTTGACAAGTCGGGCTATTTTTAAGGTCTTCAACTGATGGGAAACAGCGGATTGTTCCATTCCTAAAGCATTTTGTAAGTCAGATACACGCCATTCTTTTGTCAAAAGTAGCGTGACAATCGACAAGCGTGTTTGATCACCTAGAGCTTTAAATAGTTGTGTAGCTCGTTTAATAGTATCTTTATCAATAGCAATTTTATTAATAGTACCTTTATCAATGGTATTTTTATCTATGTCGTTCATACGTAAAACTCCCTAAAAATAATAGTACAATTCGACATCATATAGATGTAAATCGGAACAATTACTATTTTACACTAAAATAACTAAAGATGAAAAATTTGTTGATCGATGTGGAGGAAAAGAGTTGTCATGGAGCAAAAATCGTCGAAAGAATTGATTTCAATCGTATTCCCATATTTTAAAAAATATCAGGCTACGCTCTATTTAGATTTAGCTTGTGCAGCGCTGACTACGGTGGCAGAGATGGGGTTGCCAATTCAATTTTATTGAGGCAACTAACAAATCGTGCTCAGAATCCCATTCAACAGGTAACACTGTCATTTGTTACCCAATTAGCCATAATCTATACGCTGATGAAAATCATTGAAGTGGCAGCTGGATATTATATGACGAATGTTGGTCACATGATGGGTGCGAAGATTGAAACGGATATGAGGAGTGATATCTTCAACCATTTGCAGTCTTTACCTGATGCCTATTATAACGAGAATAAGGTTGGTCAACTGATGTCTCGCTTGACCAACGATTTATTTGATATCACAGAGTTTGCTCATCATTGTCCAGAAGAATATTTTATCGGATTTATCAAATTGGTAGTCTCCTTAATTGTACTGGGAAGTATTCAGTTGCCTTTGACCCTCATTTTATTTGCGCTGATTCCTCTCATGTTTTGGTCGGCTACCCGATTCAGGCATAAGATGAGGCGAGCACAACAAGAACAACGTCAACAAGTCGGGTATTTGAATGCTAACATTGAGGACTCTTTGCTAGGAATTAGAGTGGTGAAAAGTTTTGCTAACGAATCCGTTGAAAAGCAAAAGTTTGAGGCAGACAACCAACATTTCTTATTTATCAAGCGTCATTTCTATCGGGCAATGGCCGGATTTCAAACGATCACAAAGACGTTTGATGGTCTGATGTACTTAGTTGTTTTGGTCGGCGGTGGCTACTTAATGATGATTGGTAGTATGGACCCGGGTGATCTACTAGTCTTTATCATGTATGTGAACCTATTATTTGCAACAATAAAGCGAATCGTTGAGTTTACAGAGCAATTTCAAAAAGGAATGACCGGAATCGAAAGATTCCACGAGGTTATGGCGACTGAATCAGATATCTATGATAAAGAAAACGCGGCTATCATCAAAAAAACAGAGGGAAATATCACGTTTGATCATGTCAGTTTTGCTTATCCGGGTCATGATAACAAAGTGCTTGATAAAGTTTCCTTAGAGGTCAAGAAAGGGCAAAAAATTGCATTTGTTGGTCCTAGTGGAGCAGGAAAATCGACCATTTGTAACTTGATTCCGCGTTTTTATGATGTAACTGCTGGCTCTATTTTGGTAGATGGTCACGACATTAGGGATGTTACCATCAAGTCTTTGCGAAATAATATCGGTATTGTTCAACAAGATGTTTACCTATTCTCCGGTAATGTCAGGGAGAACATTCGTTATGGCAAACAAAGTGCCTCTGAAGAAGAAATCGTTGCAGCAGCAAAACTGGCAGGTGCACATGACTTTATCCTGGGTCTTGAAAATGGTTATGACACCTATATTGGAGAACGGGGCGTCAAGTTATCTGGGGGACAAAAACAACGGCTATCTATCGCTCGTGTGTTTTTGAAAAATCCGCCAATTCTTATTTTAGATGAGGCAACTTCTGCTTTAGATAATCAAAGTGAATTAATTGTTCAATCTTCTCTTGAAAAATTGGCACTTGGCAGAACGACAATCACCATTGCCCATCGTTTGACAACTGTTCAGGATGCAGACGTCATCTATGTGATGACCGAAGGTGGTATTATTGAGCATGGCACTCATCAGGAGTTAATGGACAAGAGAGCTTATTATTATCATCTTTATAATCGAGATGATGTGATGGGATTAGGACCAAGTGGACCTCTTACAGGAGCAGACGCTACAAAAAATAGTCAACCTCATCAAGTCCGCGCCTAGTCTAACAAAACTGCCCTTTTTATGTGAGTTAAAATAACAAGTTGTGGTAGATGTGGGTTGCAAAGATTTTTAAATTATGAGAGTATTTTAATGTGATTGATTCTAATAACCTAAGTCATAAATTAGGAGTATCTTATTAGGTGGTTTATAAATAAAACAAAGGATGTGCACTTCATGAAAAATCGATTATCGATTATAAGTATGGTCATGGCATTGTTAGCTTTCTTTCTAGTGACCTCGTCTCATCAAGCTTCTGCAGATGAGAAGAAATACATTATTGCAACTGATACCACGTATGCACCATTTGAGTACGAAGATAATGGTGAATATGTTGGGATAGATATGGATCTTATCCGTGCAATAGCTGAGGATCAAGGGTTTGAAATCGAAATCCGTCCACTTGGTTTTAATGCTGCTGTTCAAGCATTAGAGGCTAAGCAAGTTGATGGTGTTATTGCTGGTATGAGTATCACGGATGAAAGAAAGCAATCATTTGATTTCTCAGATCCTTATTACAGTGCTGGTACCACGTTTGCTGTTAAGAAAGATTCTGGCATCAAGTCATATGATGATTTGAATGGCAAGACTGTTTCAGTAAAAACAGGGACGACGGGTGCAGACTTTGTTAATTCGATCAAAGATGAGTACAATCTGAAAATAACGACGTTTGAAGATTCAGCCAATATGTACGAAGACGTCCTGGCTGGAAACTCTGATGCTGCTTTTGAAGATACGCCTGTTATGGCTTATGCTATCAAATCTCAAGGCTTAGATCTTGAGATACCAACGGATACAGAAGAAGCAAAATCTGATTTAGGATTTGCCGTTTCTAAGGGTGAAAATGCTGAGCTATTGCAAATGTTCAATGATGGGTTAGCTAACTTACAAGCTAGCGGTGAATTTGAAGAAATCCTCAACAAGTACATTGGGGAAGATGCAACAGTAGAAAAAGCAGATAATTCATTCTTTGGCTTAATCAAAGCGAATTGGCAACAATTATTGAATGGTCTTGGTAAAACACTACTGATTACCTTAGTTTCAATCATATTCTCGTTAATCATTGGGATGTTGATTGGCTTTATGAGTATTTCAAGAAATACGATTTTAAACGGCATTGCCGTTGTTTATACAGGTATCTTTAGAGGGTTACCAATGATTGTATTAGCCTTCTTCGTTTACTTTGGGATTCCAAGTATGTTTGGCATCAAATTAGGGTCTACTGCAGCAGGTATCATTTCACTGAGTTTGAATGCTGGTGCCTTCATGGGTGAGATATTTAGAGGTGGTGTCAATGCCGTGCCGGTCGGACAAATGGAAGCCGCTCGAAGCTTAGGGTTGCCGTATCGCCCAGCAATGTCAAAAATCATCTTGCCACAAGCGATTCGAATCATGGTACCGTCATTTATCAACCAATTTGTAACGACCTTGAAGGATACGTCTATCCTTTCAGTTATTGGCTTAGTTGAGTTGACACAAACAGGTAAGATCATCATTGCTAGAACGTATGCATCTGGTAATATGTGGATGATTATAGGTATCATGTATATCATTGTCATCACGATCTTAACCTTTATTTCCAACAGGCTTGAAAGGAGATTGAAGTAATGACTAAGACTATAGTGACTGTAAAGGACCTTAAAAAGACTTTCGGGACCAATGAAGTTTTAAAGGGCATCGATATTGAAATCACTGAAGGTGAAGTTGTCTGTGTAATCGGACCATCTGGTTCTGGTAAAAGTACTTTCTTGCGTTGCTTGAACCGCTTAGAAGATATCTCTGGTGGAGAAGTAGAAGTTGATGGTTGGGTCCTTACTGATCCCAAAACAAACATCAACAAAACGCGTCGTAAAATCGGGATGGTGTTCCAACAATTCAACTTGTTCCCACATTTGACAGTAACGGAAAATATTACATTAGCTCCGGATACCCTAGGGATTGGGTCTAAAGAGGAAAATACGAAAAAATCCCATCATTTATTGGAAACGGTTGGCTTGGCTGATAAAGCTGATGCCTATCCGCGTTCGTTGTCAGGTGGTCAAAAACAACGGGTGGCTATTGCTCGTGCATTAGCGATGGAACCAGATATCATGCTTTTTGATGAACCAACAAGTGCTCTTGACCCAGAAATGGTTGGCGATGTGTTGAACATCATGAAAAAACTAGCCAATGATGGGATGACCATGGTAATCGTGACTCATGAAATGGGATTCGCTCGAGAAGTAGCGGACCGTGTGTTATTCATGGATGGCGGTTATATTGTAGAACAAGGAAAACCAAGTGAAATATTTAGTAATCCTAAAGAAAAAAGAACCAAAGACTTCTTAGATAAGGTCCTCTAAAAAGGGTTTGATAGGACCTTAACAAAAAAAAAGTTAGAGTGACTATTAAGTAAATGATTGCCATACTTCGACTATGGCGATTGTTTACTTTTTTTATTATTATAGATATGATAATTATAGTTAGACTACTATTTCACAAAAATAATAGTAATGATTCCAAAACAGTATTTTGTACGGAAGATTTACCATATGATGTTATCCTGTTACCGTGCGTTTTCAGTTAGGAGATGAGTTAATGCTATCATTCAAAGTAGGAAGAAAGACGATTGATCCACCAGTTAGGAAAGAGAGAACTGCGGAATTGCCTATCGAGGAGGCCGCAGAGAGTGAATTGTACTATTTCCCTCTGAGTATGCATATTGGTAAGCCGGCAGATTTAGTTGTAGAGGTGGGCGATCAGGTGAAAGTAGGTACGCTACTGGGTAAAAAAAGTGGCCCTATTTCCGCCAATATCCACTCAAGTGTCTCTGGCGAGGTGATTGCCATAAGAGAGCATACAACTGTTAATGGTCGGGAAAAAACAGTTGTAGTCCAGAATGACCATAACTACACCGAAGACTTTGCCACACCAATCAATTGGCGTTTGAGTGATGCTCAGACTATTATTGATCGCGTTAGGGATGCTGGAATCGTTGGGATGGGTGGCGCAACTTTTCCCACTGATATCAAATTATCCCCCAAAAATGCGAGCACAATCGATACAATCATTGTTAACGGAGCAGAGTGTGAATCCTACTCAACTAGTGATTATCGTGTGATGATGGCTTATTCGGCACAATTGGTTGACGGGTTATTGGTCCTTGAAAAGGTGTATCCTGGGTTAAAGCATAGCTATATTGCGATCGAACGAAATGAGCATGAATGTGTTCGAAATATGTCTCACGCGATCAAAAACCATCAAGAGATCAGTATTGAGGAATTACCAACACTGTATCCTCAAGGAGCAGAAAAAACGCTAATCAAAACAGTTCTGGGTCGGGAGGTCTCTCCAGGGCAACTGCCTGCAGATGTTCATACAGTAGTCATTAATGTCTCGACCTTGTATGCCATTTATGAAGCCATTGTCTTAGGTAAGCCATCAGTAGAACGGATAACGACTGTGACTGGCGGTGGCATCAAGACTGCAAAGAACTTAAGAGTAAGAATTGGGACGCCACTAAGAACCCTTCTTGAACAATGTGGTGGTCTGAAAGATGATACCTATAAAATGATTCATGGTGGTACCATGATGGGGAGATTGTTCAATCACCCGGACAATCCGATTTTAAAGGGGACTTCATGTGTGATTGCCCTTACACCAGAGGAAAGTCAGTTTGATCCCGAGGAACCTTGTATTCGCTGTAGCGAATGTTTAAATGTTTGTCCAGTTAGTTTACAACCAATCTTGATCAGCGAAGCTTATCGCAATGGGGATATTGAAAGAGCAAAAGAGCTGGGCGCTCTTGATTGTATTGAATGTGGTAACTGTAGTTATATTTGTCCCGCACATATTGATTTATTAGGCGATATCAGAAAGGCAAAATCAGCCATTAGGGCTTTAGAGGGGGCAAAGTGATGACTGATAAAACACTGGAAGAACGCTTTGAGGCTTTCAATAAACGTCCTTCACCACACTTTTTCACTCGAAATAAAACGAATACGATCATGGCCAAGGTTTTACTAGCCTTATGCTTGCCAGCCGCAGCAGGGGTTTACTACTTTGGATTACGGGTCATTCTAATGATCTTAGTGGGCGCTGCATCTTCTGTCTTTTTTGAGTGGTTGTACGTTTATATCAAGCGGGATACGTTGAGGATCAATGATCTCAGTGCTGTTGTGACGGGAGTATTGATTGGTTTGAGTTTACCGGTCACAGCACCGCTATTCACTATTGTGATCGGATCAGCAATAGCAATTTTACTTGTTAAGATGCCATTTGGTGGTATCGGAAAGAATCCCTTTAACCCCGCAGTTGCGGCCCGTGTGAGTTTGAAATTATTCTTTTCTCCTTGGATTACTAATTGGGTATTGCCATTGACACCAAGTCAAGATGTAGTGACAACAGCTACACCCTTAGAATCTATTGGTCACTTTGCTAGTAGTGTCCCAGCAGGCACACCTAGCTTATGGGAATTATTTATAGGACACAACTTGGGTGGACCAGTTGGCGAAACCTGTAAATTGGCATTATTACTAGCAATGCTTTATCTCATTTTTCAAAAAATTATCAATCCATGGATTCCATTACTGTATATGGCAACTCTAATGGTTACAGTTGCTTTCTTCTCAGAAAAAGGGTTTGACCTGCAATTCATGCTGACGCATCTCTTGTCAGGTTCAGCGACATTTGTAGCCGTTTTTATGACTACTGATTATAGTTCTGGAGCATTGACTCCTAATGGTCAGAAAGTCTTTGGAATAGGGTGTGGCTTATTGACAGGTCTTATACGGATGCTGTTGAATTTACCGGGTGGCGCAGGTATTGCTGTCTTAGTAATGAACGCTTCAGTACCCTTGTTGGATAAATGGTTCGCCCCAAGAATTTATGGGCATAAAAAAAGTGTTAGCCATGAACTGACTTAACACTAGGGTTGCTAATATAGATTACAAAAAACAGTAGTGGGGGACCACCCCTGTTTTTTTTAGTTGTCGTTATATCTTTTTAGTTGTCGTCACAATTGCATCTTGCAGTTATTCTCATAATGACATCTTTGTATGACATCTTTGTCGGTAGTGTCATGTTTATATCTTTAAGGTGTGCATAGAAGACGTAGGCATAAGAGATATAAACAAAAGAGACGCAAGCAAAAGAGACGCAAGCCTAAAAGATGTGGGTATAAAAAATGGGAGTTTAATTTTTCTTAGACTGATTTTTAGTTGTTGTAGACTTGTCTGAGGTTTTATCCTCGCTATCAGTTAGATCATCACTAGTTTGTGACGAACCATTTTCAATATACGGCTTATTTTTAGTGATATAAAACCGGCGACGATCTTGCCATTTCATTTGGTTCAAAAAATGTTCCAATTGGTTCAATTGTGGCAACCAGTTAACAAAAACGGCAACGGCGATACCAACTAGTGTTTCAATAACTCTTTCAGTTGCAAATAGAATTGGTGAGACATCTGTTTGATTGTTCAGAGAAATAATCAAATAAACGATGACCGAAATTATAGTAGCACCGGTTTTATTAATCTTGATGATGAAAATCATCAATGGCAAACCAAAAAAACCAACTAACAGATAGTAGAGTAATGAATCGGTACTGATTAGTAACCAAGATTCAAAAATCGTAACAAAGAGATAAGCATAAATACCAGCTATCAGCGTTCCCATCACTCGGTTAAGAGCGGCTTCTTTCGTTGAGCCTAAACTCGGTCTTAAGCAAACGACCATTGCTACAGCTGCTTGAAAAGGCGTATCGGATGACCTGTAATAACCAATTACGAGCGTAATGATCAAACCAATCACCGTTTTGAACACACGCATTCCTGGAGTATAGTCTAAAATATAATGCCTGACATATCCCCAGGGCTTGTAGGTATAAGGAGACATGTGGCGCGGATTTTTATTTTTCTGGTCTGATTTGTTAGGGCTCATAGCACTTTTGATCATCCTTTCGTTAGTTACAGTATAATATAGATTGAGGTTAACAAGCAAAATTCACGCTATCAGTCATGTCTTAAAGCATCTACTGGATCGAGACGACTAGCTGAATACGCTGGGATCAAACTAGCTATCATACTGATAAAAATGCTGATACCTATACCAAATAAAAGGTAGGCGAGTGTCGGATGCAAGATAGTCGTGTCAAACAAGTCCATAATAAGGTTGTTCCCAATCACCGTTAACAATAGTGCTACACCGATACCGATTAGGCCGCCAAATAGGCCGATTAGAAAAGCTTCGCTCACAAAAATACGTCGAATGTCTTTCTTGCGAGCTCCGATGGCTTTCATAACCCCAATCTCTTGTGTTCGCTCAACGACAGAAATATACATGACAGTCAAAATCATGATAGCTGAGACAACCAGTGAGATACCTGCAACGCCTGTCAGGACATATGTGAAAATATCGATCATTTGGGAGAAGGTGTCTGCTAAGATATCAGCATCCCCGCCGCTATATCCAAGGGATTTGATATCTTGTTTGACTTGATCCGTATGTTGCCGGTCATCAACGACTAAGTAAGCAGCATTTGGTTCAAGCTCGAGTCCATTATCTTCATAGAGCTTTTTCAAGTGGTCATATGTAAATTGGACACTATCAAGGGCGCCAGCAATGCCAGCTGATGGGCCATTTGGATTGTAGATTCCACTGATCTTGAAGTCTCCTGTGATTTGTTTAGTATCAACCGTTAGGACCATGGAAACCGTCTGTCCAACGAGGCTATCAGGATCATCTTGATTGATTTTTTCCGCTAAGGATTGATTTACCATAATCGTTTGATCATCTGGCATCTCTCCAGCTACGATATCATTTGGTGAGATGATGGCAGAAATCGTAGAGAAATTCATAAAGGAATAGGATTGGTCGCCATAGGTCAATGCAGATCCACCAAATGAAAAATTAGAGTAGGCTTTGCTGACTTCTGTCACGTGGTCGATGGTTGCTAGTTTATCGAGGTCAGATTGAGCAAAGGGTTTGCTAGTCGGTCCAGCTAAATCTGGTTGCTCGTCATCGCCATTACTAGTTGACGTTTCCACTGGCATTTGTGCCTCTGCAATAGTGGGATTGACATTCTTTTGCATTTGGTCGTTAAGATAGTCGTTAACACCTTTTCCTAGAGAAAGCATTAAAACCACACTCATAATGCCAATACTACTTCCTAAAGCAATTAAAATATTACGAGAAAGTTTTTCCTTCATATTGAGGAGTGCCAATTTAATCGCTGAAAACAAAGAAAGTTGCTTAACAGTTTGATCAGCCTTGGCAGCCACATGAAATCCTTTTTTGAAGTGCCTTTCAAAAGTTTCGTCTTTTTTGATTTGTCCATCAGCAATCGTAATAACGCGATTGGACCGTTGTGCGACTCGGCTAGAGTGAGTGACCATGATAACGAGCTTGCCATCAGCAGCGATGGACTCAAGAATATCTAACACTTGTTCGGTTGTTTTAGAATCAAGTGCTCCAGTGGGCTCATCAGCAATAATCACATCAGGGTCGTTAATCAGAGCACGAGCAATAGCGACACGTTGTTTTTGACCACCAGACAGTTGATTTGGTTTTTTGTGGAGCTGTTCTTTTAGTCCAAGAACTTCTAATAGTTCTTTTGCCCGTTCTTGTCTGATTTTTTTGGAGACATTAGAGAGTGTCATTGCGAGACTGACATTTTCTAAGACACTAAGATGAGAAACGAGGTTGAAACTTTGAAAGACGAATCCAACTTTTTTCTTATGATAAAGAACCATATCTTTTTGGCTAAAGTTAGCGATATTGTCGCCACCAACCACAACATCTCCAGAAAAATCGGAGTCAAGACCCCCAATGACATTCATCAGAGTTGATTTACCACTACCAGATTCACCGATGATCGAAACAAGCTCTCCCTTGTCAAGATCAAGGTCAATAGACTTTAAAACGTGAAAATCAGGTTGGTTTGTTATTTTATAATATTTATTTAGATTTTTAATTGAGAGGTAAGACATGTGTTCTCCTTCTATGAGTCATTGTTTTTGTAGTAAAGGTATTAGAGCATTAAGGGCGGGACCAGATACCAATAGGGGCGATCCGAACATCACCGGCATTGACATCTCCCGGATACTGTAGCAACCCATTTTTACCGAATTGTAAGCATAAGGTCGTTTTTGCCTTAATGGCTGTCCCAAGTATCTCACCAGAGTCAGCAGCGATGCCAGATGGGATATCGATCGAGAAGACAGGAATGTTACTAGCATTGATCTGATGGATAGCAATCGCATAGGTGTCGATAATATCACGGTCTAAACCGATCCCAAAAATAGCATCAACAATAGTGGTGTAGGGTGAAAGATCGTCTAGATCCTGCAAGTCGATTTGTGGGATATGCAGTTTTTCGGTGATAAGTAGTTGCTCTTTAAAGAGGTCACTCCCATGATTACTACCACCTGGGCAGCAGATACTAACGGGTATGTTTTTCTCTTTCAAAAGACGGGCAAGTGCTAAGCCATCTCCACCATTATTACCGTTTCCAGCAACAATCAACACGTGTGTCATATCAAACGTGAAACTCAATTCCTCATAACTAGCAAGAGCTGCGCGTTCCATTAAAACGATAGCCGAAATCCCAAGTTCTTCGATTGTGTACTTTTCTGCTGAGGTAATAGCAGATACAGAAAGATAACGTGAAAGTGCCATTTGTATTCTCCTTTCTAAAACAGACGATAGTGATATCATATTGCTAATTGTATGATACTGATTATAATGTATCAAGTCAGTTATTACATAAGGTTTTCTGCAAATATTAAGAGAACTTTAAACACCATATTCATATCAGATATTCCAAAAACTTGTTATACTAAAAAGAGTGAATAATGACAAAGATGTAGTGAAACGGATAAACACTATGACTAGATTAGGAGTAAAAAGATGAACAAGGTCAAGGAATGGATCATGACTATGATTGATCAGATTAAAAGAAAATCACATCAAACGGAAGATAGCGTAATATATGAGGATCCAGTTGATAGTAAACCCTCAAAAGAGGGTTGGATCGCAAAGTTTCAAAATTGGGTCATTATCTTTATGCGTGACCGTTATGGTAGATTTGACTCATTAAATCAATTCCTGTTAGCGTTAGGATTGATCATTTTTATGTTGAACATTAGGCATAATTTTTGGGTGGTTAATAGTATAGCAATGCTTATCATTATAGGCGCATACTATCGGTTTTTATCCAAGAATAGTTATCAACGAGTGAAAGAGGCAACAGCTTTTATTCGGTTCAAAAAAATGATCCAGTATAAGACCAAAATTCTTTTCAAAAGAATTAACGACTGGCGCCGATTTGCCTATTTTGAGTGTCCAGAATGCCATCAAAAATTGCGAGCTCCACGAGGAAAAGGAAATATAAAAGTGACTTGTTCTAACTGCCACCATCAATTTGTGACAAAAACATAATTATTCAAAATACTCTTGCGGACGACAATAAGGTCAGAGACGCAAGAGTATTTTTTTGATAGGGGTAGAAGCGATTAGTTCACTCAAAAGATATGATGCTGTAAAAGCAATCAAAAAACTCAACCACCAGCTCGAGATATCATGTAGTCTCAACCACTCAATGAAAATATAGTGTGTCAACATGATAACAAGACTATTTTGCCCCATGTGTGCTAAAAGTGTCAGCTCAAACGGTTCTAAAAAATGACATAGTTTGATGATTAAAACACTGATGGCGATGGGAATAACCAAAGATAAGACGATACTATTGGCGGTCAAAGCACGCATGTCGAATTGAAAATGATAAGGGGCAAGTAAGTCAAACAGTAAAAAAGCTAGGACGAATAAAGACAGCCAGGTTGCTAAAGAAGCATCTTTTTTCTTCAAAAAATCCTTTGAATAATAACCAAAGACAACATAAATCGTCGCGATAGGAACCAAGTTCAATGCCCATAAAATATTCGTATCTGCTAAGATGTCATTGATCTCATAGAAAGAAGCATAAGCAATCAGGGAGAGAATAATCACACCTTTTTTGGGCAGCCATTTGATCAAGAGAAAGAGTAGAAGTTGGGTAAAAAATAAAGTTGTGATAAACCAAAAGGCTGCTAGAACAGTAATATCAATATTTGTCCCAAATAAAAGACTGAAGAACCATGTGGGCAAGGCAGTAATGGATTCCCCACTGACCAACCAATACAATAGTATAGCGAGTATTCCAAATGAAAAGTAAGGATAAATTAAACTACGACACTTTCGTTTGAAGAAAGTGATAAAACTTTCATTGTCACGTAGCCGAAAAGTGAACCCACTTAATATAAAAAATAAGGGGACGTGAAACCAAAAAATATAATCTTTCATAGGAGGGGCAGTATGACCTAAAACTATAAACATAATCCCTAGGCCACGAGCGTAATCCAACCATCTATACCGCATCCAAATAACCTCCGACAACAGTGTCATTCTAGTAATGTCTCTCTAAAAGTATTGTACCTTAACTGAAGCAGGGATAGAACTGTTTAGAACTTATAGAGATTTCTAGAGAATTTTTGAGACTTTTAGAGAATTCTTGAGACTTCTCAAGAATTTCTGAGTGGTTAGAAATCCTAGTAAAGTAGATTGATTTAGAATAGAGAAGATATAGAGATTATCTATTAGAGAAAGCTATACTGATAGAGTGATACTGAGAGTGTTATACATGAGAGAGTTATACATGGGAGAAACTTATACATGACAAAAGGAGTTGTGATAAATGATATCACAACTCCTTATACAGTTATGGATTATAAGTCAGATGATTGAATATTAATCTTTATGCTCTCTTTCAACAAGAGTTACAAAGTATTCACGTGGTTCGATATCTGCTTCATGTTCATGCTTAACACGATTAACCAAATCATCAGGAAGTTGAGTAATCAAATCAGCCACTTTTAAGCCTAAAATCCGTTCAACATAACTGCCTAATTGAAGTAAAAAGAAAACTTGAGCTTCCTTATCGTAATCTTTTAAAATAGTGGCGATTGCTGGTTCATCAGAATTGATGATAGCCTCTTCGCCAACGCGGATGAGATGTTTGTACTCATTGTCATAAGTGTCGTTGGTTGTGTGCTTTAATGATAATAAGTCTGCAATTGTTTTCAAAACAGTTCCTCCTTTTAATTTTAAAGCGATTCACCTTTAACGCCTACCTTGATTATAAAGAATAGTATGCCACAATTAACAGTAATTAGCTTGATAGGTATTAAATTGGAAACGTAACCGTCTTCGGTGCCTTAAAGGTTTAATGAGCATTCTAAAACATCATGTCATAAAGAAATGTACTCAAAAAAAACACCCAGATAAATTCTTGGTGCAAAATGAAAAGTTTACTTATTGTCATAATAATAGATATAAATAAAGGAGAGTAGGGGATTCGAACCCCTGCGCGTATTTGATACGACTAACGCATTTCGAGTGCGTCCTCTTCAGCCGGGCTTGAGTAACTCTCCAAAGTATCACGTATATTGAGCTGTGAGGTCATTTCTCACAACAATTTAATTATAGAGATTTTAGACAGAAATTCAAGCATGACTTTGTGCTTGTTTTTAGTCATCTACTTGAAATAAGACGACTTCAATCACTGTGTTTGTTGGACCTAGGTTAATTATTATTGGGTTAATGGGGTGAAAAGCAATTAAGTTGAAACAACTAACTAATAGTTATATGCTAAGCTATAGATGTAGGTGAAGTGAAGATAAGTTCACTGAAAGCTGATAAATATTAGCGCGATAACTGGTTCGCGATAACATGTTAAGGTAAAAAATGTTTAGGACGAAAACGCAAGAAGATTATTTGGAGGGTTATGAGATGAAACTAACAATTTCTGACGAAGCAGTGAAATGGTACGAAAGTGAAATGGGAATAAGCCCGAGTAGAGGTGTTCGATTTTTAGGAAAAGTTTATGGGAAAAGTCCTATTCATGATGGCTTTTCGTTAGCGGTTGAAGTTTTTGAACCAAATGATCCTTTATTGATTCAATATCATGACGATATTCCTTTCTTTATTGAAAAGGCTGACGAATGGTTTTTTGAAGGTCATGATTTGGCAATCGAATTTGATGAAAAAAAACAAGAACCTGTCTATCATTATCTAAAAGACGGGAACGATTATAGTTTTTCAACTAAAAATTGAATAAGACTATATACGATTGGTACAAGTAGAGCGGGTAGCATATTTGCTACTCGTATTTTTTGTTCCCAAAGTAAGTTGAGAGCTAGTGCAGTGATTAAAGCAGAGCCAACTAATGAGAGGTCGCTAATTAATTGGGCGGTTAAGAATGGTGATAGCCAATAAGCTAGTAGTGTCAGGGTTCCTTGATAAACTCCGACTGGCAAGGCCGAAAAAAGGACCCCAATGCCCAAGCTTGCAGAAAGAACGATGCAAGTGATAAGGTCGAGTAGTGATTTTGAAAGTAACATTGCACTATCACCTGTCAAGCCATCTTGTAGAGAACCAATTACAGCCATTGCCCCTATACAGGTTATGAGCGTAGCCGAAACAAAGCCATCTATAAAAAGGTTATCTGAGTGGTCTAAATCTTTTCTAAAATAAATCATTTTTTGGCGAATAATGGTCCCTAATTTGGCCATCGTCAGATCAATTTGCCACCATTCACCTAAAAGTGTCCCGATAACTAAACTTAAGATAAGTAGCATGGTTCCTTGAGTATCGAACCTGCCGTTTGAAACACGCAACATCCGGACGATTACACCACTAATCCCTATGACTAAAAGTGCCACCCCGATGGCTGTCATAAGAGATTCTTGCAGTGTTTTTGAAAACCGGTCATTGATATAATAACCGATAATACTTCCAATGATGATAGCTGCCACGTTCACTATTGTTCCTAAACCAACCATTTTTTTCTCCCAAATTATTTTATTTCTTTGCAAGATAGGGGTATGACAAGGATAGTGTCATACCCCTATCTTCCTACAATCAGTCACGTAAGCGCTAAGAAATCAAGAAGAGTTGAATTTCGTCTAGAAGCAAGTTGTAGTTTCTTCTAATGTTTCCCCAATGGCTGCTAGACGATCTATTAGATCTTTTTGTGTTAACTGGTGTTTACTAACATAGCGATTATTTTTAGCAATTCGGCAGTCATGGCAGCAAGAGCCAAGATACTTATACTCGTTTTCAACGCTCGCTAATATTTGACGGTTACAAGCGGGGTTACCGCAATTAATATATCGTTCGCATGGTGTGCCGTCAAACCAATCTTTTCCTACGATAGTGTGCTCAACTCTATTGACAGGGACACTGATGCGTTCATCGAAAACGTACATTACACCGTCCCAGAGGTCACCTTTTGTCGTCTGATCTTGGCCGTAGTTTTCAATCCCCCCGTTTAACTGGGCAACGTCTGTATGGCCTTCTTTCAATAGCCAACCAGAAAATTTTTCACAGCGCACGCCTCCGGTACAGTAGGTGACAACACGTTTATTCATAAACTTTTCTTTATTGTCTTTGACCCATTGCGGTAGTTCGCGGAAGGAACGTATGTCTGGACGTACGGCTCCTTTAAAGTGGCCGAGATCATATTCATAGTCGTTACGGGCATCTATGACAACAGTGTCATCGTCTAAGAGTGCCTCACGAAATTCGCTTGGTGACAGGTGTTTTCCAGTTACTTCCAGCGGATCGATATCATCTTCAAGGTGAAGGGAAACGATTTCTGGTCTGTAACGGACAAACATTTTCTTGTGAGCATAATTAGCAACATCATTAATCTTGAACCATAGATCTTTAAAAATAGTCATGTCATGCAGGTGATCCATATACTGTTGTGTCACTTCTGTCGGTCCACTAACAGTACCATTGATACCTTCATCAGCTATGATGACTCTTCCTTTTAGGCCAATAGATTTACAATAGGCCAGTTCTTTCTGTGCTAATTCTTCAGCGTTCTCGATCGGAACGTATTTGTAATAGAGTAAAACGCGATAATCTGAGTTTGCAGTACTCATAATAGTGACCCCCTATAGTAATAAATTCACTGCTAATACTTTAAACGATTGTCGTCTTTATAGCAACAATGGGACTGTTTTCACAAACTGTTCTATCGGTTCTTTGCGACTGAGGGTGTTGAATGAGTGATTGGTGATGGTCTATTTTTTTGAGAATGGACGTTTTAGAGGGTCAAATGATGTCAATTATGAGAAGAAAAGCGCTTAATCTGTCCTATTTGGAGGTGAATCTTTTTACCCAAAATAGACTTTTTCCAATAGATAGCTCACCTCACACGAAAGCGAAGTGAGCGAAGTTTCTCTTTTTCGGTGTATAAAATATATTGTTCAGTAAAAAAAGTTCAAATTTATTAGAATAAGTGGTTTATTTCATCAAATTTTAATGTTATCATGTTCACCATATTAGGACAGTTCATGTCAGCATTTCGTAACAAGTAATGTGAGTTGGACACATTGAGTGCCCACTGGATGGATCTGCCTCTGATCAGCAAAAGAGAGGAAGGATAGAAAATGCAGAAAGTCGATTGGGATTGGGAAAATCTAGGATTTCAGTACCGTAGGTTGCCATTTAGATATTTGTCAGTACATAAGGATGGCGAGTGGCATGAAGGGGGATTAACGACAGATTCAACCTTACATATCAGTGAAGCATCTACAGCCCTCCATTATGGGCAAAACTGTTTTGAAGGAATGAAAGCCTATCAATGTAAAGATGGTAGTGTCAATTTATTTAGACCTGACCAAAACGCCAAACGATTAAAAGCTAGTTGTGAACGCTTGATGATGCCTGCATTCCCAGAAGATAAGTTTGTCGAGGCAGTTAAGGAAGTTGTAAATGCTAACGCTAAATATATTCCACCATACGGAACTGGCGCAACGTTATATATCCGTCCATTAGTGATCGGAGTCGGTGACACGATTGGTGTTTCCCCTGCCCCAGAATATATCTTTACGATATTTGCAACTCCAGTTGGCTCTTATTTCAAAGGTGGCATCAAACCTGCTAATTTCTGGATTACTGATTATGACAGAGCAGCTCCTAAAGGAACAGGTGCCGCTAAGGTTGGTGGGAATTATGGCGGTAGCTTAATTCCTGGGACTGAAGCTAAGAAACGTAATTTTGCTGATGCTGTTTATCTAGACCCAGCTACTCATTCGAAGATAGAAGAAGTTGGTTCGGCAAACTTCTTTGGTATTACTAAAGATAATCGATTTGCAACACCATTGTCACCATCAATTCTACCAAGTATCACTAAATATTCATTGTTATATCTTGCTAAACACAAACTCGGTTTAGAAACTTCAGAAGAACCCGTCTATTTAGATCAATTGGACGAATTCAAAGAAGTGGGAGCATGTGGAACAGCAGCAGTCATCACACCAGTTGGTGGTATGCAATATCATGACAAGTTCATCGAGTTTTACTCCGAAACAGAAGTAGGTCCAGTAACTCAAAAATTGTATGATCTTCTCGTAGGAATCCAATTTGGTGATGTCGAGGGACCAGAAGGTTGGATCCAAAAGGTTCCAATCACAGAAGCCTAAGCCTTTTTTTAGTTCTTTTAAGTGGAGAACGCTGTTTGATTTAAATTAGATCTGATTAGTGGCTATTGAGGACGAATCAGACCTAGTATGTGATGATATAAAAAAATCTCCTTTTTATGAGGAGATTTTTTTGACTCATTAGCCAAAAATAGCTAAAATAGCTAACAGTGTTATCTATCTGAAGAGGAGGAGAAAAGTTGGATTTTGCCGAATTGGCACGTGAGCTGATTGAACCGATGTATTTAGTGCATCGTGAAAAATCAGTGCGTCATATCAATCAGATGTCTCGAGGAGAAGAATATGTACTCTTACTATTGAAAGATAGTAAAGACTCTCTTTTTCCTCGGGAAATCAGTAAAATAATGGGAATCACCAGTGCTCGTGTTGCTGCGATTCTAAGAAGATTAGAAGAGAAGGGTCTAGTTACCCGTAAGGCTTCAACAACCGACCATCGGTGTACCAAAGTAATTATCACTGAAAAAGGAGATTCAGTGATTGCAGCTCAGCAGGATAAAGCTGTCGCCTATTTGACTAAGGTCTTGACACAATTAGGTCAAGAAGATGCTGTAAAATATACTGAAATCATGAAAAAAATATATCATAATAATAACGATATAGATAGAAAAGAGGCAAATAAATGACCCTGATATCTTTTTTGAAGAATCATGTTCGTTGGATCTTCGTTATCTTAGTGCTTTTAGTCTTTAGGGCATATGGTGAATTGGCATTACCAGGTTATACAAGTGACTTAGTAGACGTTGGAATCCAACAAAAAGGGATCGAGAGTCCAGCTCCAGAGATGCTTAGTCCAGAGACTTACAAAGCCATTGAAGTCTTATTAAAAGAGGATGACAAGAAGACGTTTGAACAATTCTATGAGTTAACTGGTGATAAATACAAATTGAATCGAAGCTTGACTGATGAAGAACAAGACACATTAGCAGCTATCACCAGGGGACCTCTAGCAGCCTTTATTACGATTCAACAAACGGCAGGACTTGATCAGGAAACTTTGATCCAAACGTTAGCATCAGATCAGCTACCATCAGAACAATTGGAACAATTTAAGGCCGTCACAACTGAGCAGACCAAAAAGTTGCCAGGAACAACACTTGATCAGATGGCCATTGCTAGTTTACAAACGGAATACAGTGATTTAGGGATTGACCTGGATCAAAAGCAAATGAATTATTTGATTGCTACAGGGGCTAAAATGATTGCCTTCACTATTGTGGCAACTTTGGCAGCTATTGGCGCTGGCTTTATCGCTGCTCGTGTTGCTGCTCGTATAGCTCAAGAGAAGCGGTCAGCATTATTGAAGAAAGTCTTGAATTTCTCTAATCAAGAAATGGACCAATATTCCACTGCTTCCTTAATCACACGATCAACGAATGATATTCAACAGATTCAAATGGCTACGACGATTGGATTAAGAATTGGTTTATTCTCACCAATCATGGCCATTAGTGGTATCGTCCAAGTTGCTACAACAAGAACTGGTATGAGTTGGATTATTATTGTTGCTGTAGCCGTTATAGGGACCTTTGTGGGAACCTTATTCAGTTTTGCAATGCCAAAATTTAGGATTATGCAAAAATTAATCGACCGAGTGAACTTAGTCAGTCGTGAGATTCTGACCGGGACACAAGTCATCCGTGTTTTTGCACGAGAAAAGCATGAAGAAGCTCGTTTTGATGAGGCTTCTACTGATTTGAAAAAGACGCAATTATTTACCAACCGTTTAATGACCCTGATGGAACCATTTATGATCTTTTCTATCAATGCAATCGTTTCTTTGATTGTCTGGACGGCAGCCAAGGGAATCGATTCTGGACAATTGCAAGTTGGTGAAATGATGGCGTTCATTACCTATACTATGATTATTACCCAGTCCTTTATGATGTTGACCATGATGTCCATCATGTTGCCTCGTGCAAATGTGTCTGCCGAAAGAATCCAAGAAGTCATCAATACAACCTATCATATTGTTGACAATCCAGATGGCAGTATCGATTACACTAGCTTAGTGGGAAGAGTGTCCTTTAATGATGTTTCCTTCAAGTTTCCCAATGCTTCTGAAAATACCTTATCTCATATTACGTTTACAGCTGAACCCGGAGAGACAACCGCTATAATCGGGAGTACCGGAAGTGGGAAATCTACAATCTTAAATCTTCTTGCTCGATTTTATGATGTCACTGAAGGATCGATTACCGTCGATAATAAAGATATTCGTGATATGAACCAATCCGAATTACGACGTATAGAGGGATATGTCCCACAGAAGGGAATTCTTTTTAGTGGAACAATTGCTGATAATATTACTTATGGTGGCGATGATATTCCAGAAGAGACAATGTTAGAAGCAGCACAAATTGCACAAGCAACTGGTTTTATTGAAGAAAAAGAAAAGCAATATGAGAGCCCAATCGCACAAGGCGGGTCTAATGTTTCAGGTGGACAAAAACAACGGCTTGCCATCGCAAGAGCTATCGCCAGAAATCCTAAGATCTATATGTTCGACGATAGTTTCTCCGCTCTTGATTACAAAACTGATGTAACTTTGCGAAGAGCTTTAAGCGAAAAAGTGGCAGATAAAACAGTCCTTATCGTTGCTCAACGAATCTCTACTGTATTACATGCCAACAAGATAATCGTATTGAATGAAGGGGAAATCGACGGCATTGGAACACATGAGGAGTTGTTGCGGACATCTAAGACCTATCTAGAGATCGCTGAAAGTCAACTCTCGCAAAAAGAATTAGGATTGGCAGGTGAAGACAATGAGTAAGACAAGCGATTCTAATAAAAAGGAAGTTAAACGTCCCGTTGGTGGTTCTCCAATGGCCGGTGAACGTCCAAAGGATTTCAAGAATAGCATTGGAAAGTTATTCCGATATATGATGGCTTTTAAATGGCACTTACTTATCGTTGTTATCGCTGCAATTGGTAGTACGGTCTTCGTTATTATTGGTCCACGTTTGATCAGTAGTGCTATCAATGAATTGTTCGATGGCTTAATCAAAAAGATATCTGGGCAAGGTGGTATCGATTTTAGTCGGGTTGGTCATCTGATTCTAATGACGCTTGGGTTATATGCTGTTGCAAGTGTCTTCAGTTTCATTCAAGGATGGATCATGACGAATGTGACCCAACAAGTCGTTTATAACCTCAGGCGTGATATGAGTGAGAAAATCAATCATGTGCCGATCAGCTACTTTGAAGGTAATTCAATCGGGGAGATTTTATCGCGGATCACAAACGATATCGATACTTTAGGTCAGTCATTGAACCAAAGTTTGAATACGACTGTTAGCAGTCTTACCATGATTATCGGGGTCGCAATCATGATGCTGTCAATTAGTCCGATGATGACCCTGATTACCCTGATTATTTTGCCGATATCAGTGTTGTTAGTTGGTATGGTCATGAAATTCAGTCAACGGTATTTCAGACAACAACAAAAGCATTTGGGTGTCGTTAATGGTCAGATTGAGGAGACTTTTGCTGGTCAACTGATTGTACGGGCTTATAATCGTGAGCAACATGTTATCAGTGATTTTGAAAAAGAAAACGGTCTTCTATATGAATCAGGTTGGAAGAGCCAATTTTTCTCAGGTCTACTGTGGCCTTTAATGACCTTCGTGGGCAACTTGGGATATGTGCTAGTTGTCATTGCCGGAAGTTACTTATCTATCCATGGAGCATTGACGATTGGTGATATTCAAGCCTTTGTTGTTTATATCAGAAACTTTACGCAACCAATCACTAACTTAGCTCAAGTCATCAATCAAGTCCAAAGTATGGCAGCAGCAGCTGAACGGGTATTCAATTTCTTAGAGATTGACAATGAAAGTGACAATGGCACGTTAGAAATCCCTGATAACCAAATCAAGGGTGAAGTCAGTTTTGAACATGTGAAATTCGGCTACGATCCTAACCAAACGATCATCAATGACTTTTCAATCGATGTGAAACCTGGTCAAAAAATAGCCATCGTTGGTCCTACTGGGGCTGGGAAGACGACGATTGTCAAGTTACTTCTTCGCTTTTATGATGTGGATTCGGGTACCATCAAGGTTGATGAGCATAATATCCAAGATTTTAAGCGGACGAACCTCAGACAGCACTTTGGGATGGTTCTTCAAGACACCTGGTTGTTTAATGGGTCAATCATGGAAAATCTCCGCTATGGTGATTTAAACGCCAGCGATGAAGAGGTCATTGAAGCTGCTAAAGCAGCCCATGTTGATCATTTTATCAAGACATTGCCGGATGGGTATGAGGCGCTGATGAATGAGAACAGCGATAACATTTCACAAGGACAAAAGCAGTTGTTAACCATAGCCCGTGCTATTTTAGCAGACAGACCGATTTTGATTTTAGACGAAGCAACTTCAAGTGTAGATACAAGAACAGAATCGTTAATCCAATCAGCTATGGACCATTTAATGGCAGGTAGGACGAGTTTCATTATTGCACATCGGTTGTCAACAATCAGAAATGCTGATACTATTCTTGTCATGAGAGATGGCGATATTGTGGAACAAGGTAACCATGAAGAGCTACTCGAAAAGAATGGCTTCTATGCAGATCTTTACAATAGTCAGTTTTCAGATGCAGCAGAGTAACTAGTAATAGATTGAGGAGTGACAATGGTGCACCAAGATTGGTTGATGCTAATTTTTGTAGGGGTATTAGGAGGATTGATCGTTCTAGTCTCTGAGGTTAGCGGGTTAGAACAAAATTACTTATTATGGAATCTGTTCCTTGCTTTGATCCCTTATTATGTTGCTCGGTTTAGAAGCGCGAGAGGTGAAAGGAAGAGGAGGGACTGGCAGAATCGTGTTCTAGAGGTTGTATGGCTTCTTTTCTATCCCAATGCTTTTTATATCGTGACAGATTTGATCCATATCCAAAATGATGTCTTTTATACGGTTTCAGAAACTGAAGCAAGTTATATAATGAGTTGGGTCATCTGGGCGCGCTTATTATTGCTATTTGCTACTGTATTTGTAGCCGTGATGTTGACCTACCATGCTTTTTACGAGATGCTTTTGATTTGGCAGCAACAGTTTAAAGGCTGGTGGGCGACGGTATTTTTCACCATTGGTATCAGTGTTTTGACTGGGGCAGGAATCGTGATGGGACGGTTTGATCGACTGAATAGTTGGGATATCATCCAACACCCTCTAACAGTCGTCACGATATTTTTACATAGCTTTATGCCAGATAGAATTATTTATACAGCTATGTTTGCCTTACTACACGCTGCATTAGTGATATTTTTAAGATTGATAGAAAAAAACCGCTTAGCTAAAAATAGCTAAGCGATTTTTTAGTTGGACAATCATAATAGACTAAGTTTTGTGATCTATACACTTCTAGTGTGATCTAAAGTGTGATCTTAATAGTGATGTCTTTGTGTTTCTTTGTGGCGCATGATTCGAGATAGGATAGGGTAAAGGATTGGGACGAGAATTGCTGTCAATATGGCAGAAGCAACGGTTGCACTCATGCTTGATACGGCAGTAGTGATGGCAACTGAGAGTGATGCTCCTATCATGAGTTGGGTCGCTGTATATTTAACAAATATAATGACAACTTTCGTGAATGCTGCAGCGATACCTGTTATGATCAGATGGCCTGGTGTGGGTGTTCCCTTGAGCACGACTTGGTAAACAAGATGAATGACTAAAATAACGATCAAAGATTCAAGCACGGTTACCCAAGCTACTGCCGCATAGCCGTTTAGTATGTCAAAAGCTGCTAGACCAATGACGGCTGCAATGGTTCCTCTTTTAGTCCCCAATAATAGAGCTCCGACGGCAACAAGGGCATTACCGATGTGTACAAAGGGAGCACCGATAAAACTAGGCAGGGGAATCCTGAAGAATGATATTCCTAAGAAAATCAATACGGCATATAGAGCAGTAACTACTATGTTGTAGGTTGAGTCAGATTGTTTTTGTTTCATAATTTCCTCCATAATTTGTCTTTGCTTGAGTTCAATAGAGTAACGAATTGTTCCTATAATAGCTAATAGCGGTCAAATGTTATAAAAAGCGTTAAGCATAAATTATTGATAGGGTTCGCTTACCTCTTCATTAATGGGAAATCGGCGATAGGGCAATAACTTTTGAAAGAGTGGCTCGTAAGTCAATCCTTCAAAAGGATCAGTTGTGAGTTGTAGGCTTTCTTTGATAAAGGCCATAGCTACTGGAATAGCGACCTCAAGGCTATAGTGATTGATTAAGAGTCCGAAAACAACTTGAGAGAAACAATCGCCTACGCCAACTGATTTTTGCATCACATAGTGTTCTCGAAACCGCTTGATAAGGGGTTGTTCACGTCCCTGTGAAATCACCCATACCTCGATAACACTCTCCTCAAGTTCAATCCCAGAAACGATCCATTTAGCTGATGGATTGAGCTCAAGTAGTTTTTGAGCTAGTTCTTTTAGAAAACTGACAGTGATTTTTTGAGAAAAAACAGGATAATCCGTATCAGTCAATAAACAGGCTTCAGTGATGTTAGGAGTCAAATAATCCGCTACTTTTGCTAATTGAACAAGAGCCTTTGCAAAATCTGTCTGAAAGTAGCGATAATAATGACCATTATCCCCAATGGTTGGGTCGAAATAGAGAGGCAATGGTTTTTCTTCTAGATACTTCGTGATGATTTCAGCTTGTTCGGCCGTTGGAACAAAGCCAACGACCACATGATCGACAGGATCGTTCAACTTTTTTGAATGGGCTAAGCTGGTTTTTAAGAGATCTGTTTCAACATAGAGTGTGCTGTCTTTATATCCCAAGTGAGTTGGTAAGACGCAAGTGGGTAATAAAGCAGTTTTTAACCCTAAGTAACTAAAGATGGGGTAAGTTACCCCTCCAGCGACTTTTCCAAATACGGGAAGGTCGTTGATTGCGAGAACATGTGTCATTTTTTATCACCTTTATAGTTATCTTGTATGAGTTCCTTATGGCCTAGTTCTAGTTCGTAAAAGCCTAGCCCTAGTTTGCTAGAGTAAAGTTTGGTAGTGGCAGTTCGATAGTGGTAAAAGCACTATAAATTAGTAAGAAAAACAGTCACTAGGGAAAACGATAGGAAAAATAGAGAAAAAACGTTGTGAGATTATTTTCATATCACGCTAGTATGTCGCTATTGTACAATACGAGTTTTCTAATATCAATTTAAAATAAATCTCATCAACATCTCATAATAGTGTTGACATTAAGTGGGAGATATTATATTATTTTGGCAACAAGTTTGAAGGAGAGGAGAACACCACATGGATTTTGCTACTGTGACATTATACTGGCAACGCACATAGTCTGGTTGTTCTCGCACATGTTGATCAACGTGTAGAAACAACCAATTCCGTTTAGGTAGAGGGAGTTTCTATGTGGTGATCCAGAAATAGGACATTTTTCCTATGATTGACCGCATAGTAAGTGCGGCATTTTTTGTTCAGTCGCACAAGTCGTGCGGCTTTTTCTTTTGCTTAAATGGCGGATAAATCTTGAAATGAGAAGCAGTAAAAAGATGAATCATCATTAAAAAAGTTGAAGTGTCATTATAAAAATAATAGACATAATAGAAGAGGAGCTCAAAAAATGAAAATCGATATTAAAAAGATAGTTATAGGCTTAGTAATTCTAGGATTGGTAATCAGTTTTCCATTTCTTTTCAATAATGCCAAACAGGGTAAAGATACCGATGCAACTTCTAAAGGAGATACGACAGAAACAGCAAGTGATGACGATAAGAGCGAGGATGAACAGGTGCAAATTGGGATTCTTCAACTAGTGAGTCATCCAGCTCTCGATGCTATTGCTCAAGGTATTTATGATGGTTTAGCAGAAGCAGGATATAAAAACGGCGAGAAGGCCTCAATCGATTTGGAAAATGCGCAAGGGGATCAAGGTAATTTGGCAACGATGACGCAAACGTTGATTGCGAAAGATCCAGATGTTTTAGTCGGAATCACGACACCAGCGGCACAAACCTTAGCCAATGCTGAAAAAACAACGCCTGTGATTATGAGTGCAGTCACTTATCCTGAAGAAGCTGGTCTAGTAGCTTCAGAGAATAAACCAGGAGGCAATGTCACAGGTGTTAGTGACCGTACGCCTGTTAAAGAACAAATTGCTCAAATTAAAGAAGTTTTACCAGATGCTGAAACAATTGGTGTTTTATACACTGCGAGTGAAGATAATGCGGCTACGCAAGCAAAAGAAGCTGAGCAAGCGATAGAAGAACTCGGACTCAAATCAGAAACTAAAACAGTCTCGAATACGACTGATCTTCAACAAATTTCCGAACAGTTAGCTAGTCAAGTCGATGCTATATATGTACCCATTGATAATGGTATCGCATCAGCTATGGTCACCTTGGTTAATGTAACTGATAGCTATAAAATACCAGTATTCCCGTCTGCTGACACAATGGTTAAAGATGGTGGTTTTATGGGATTAGGGGTTGACCAATATGGTGTTGGAAAGCAAACGGCTGAAGTTATTGTTGATATATTAAAGGGAGAAAAACCAAGTGACTACCCTATCAAAATAACAACTGCCACCACTACTTACGTCAATGAAGAGAAAGCAAAGGAACTCGGTATCACTATTCCAGATGACCTATTAAAGGATGCTGAGATTGTAGTACCGAGTGAAGAGGGAGGAAATTAAAGATGTCATTACTCATATCTGCCGTTGTTCAAGGGATTTTATGGAGTGTCGTATCTTTAGGTTTGTTTATCACTTTTAGAATCTTGAATATTGCCGATATGACGACGGAAGGTTCCTTCCCACTTGGTGCAGCTGTTGCTGTACAAGCTATTATCCATGGGTATTCGCCTATCATCGCATTAGTTTTAGCTTTTTTGAGTGGACTGCTAGCAGGAGCATTGACTGGATTCTTGATTGCCATCTGTCGTATTCCGAGTTTATTAGCTGGGATACTCAGCATGACGGCAATGTATTCTATCAATTTAAGAGTATTGAATCGACCAAACCAAAATTTGTTGAGTCATAGAACAATCATTGATCTAGTCAGCGACTCTCCTAATTTTAAACAATATGCTTCGCTTTGGGTCGGTATACTCCTGACATTGGTCGTGGTAGTCGGTATGGATTGGTTTTTCAAGACTGAGTTAGGGCAAGCTATCATTGCAACAGGTGACAATAATCGAATGGCACGCTCTTTTGGAGTTGATACGAAAAAAATGACTGTTATTGGAATAATGCTCGCAAATGGTTTAATCAGTATGGGTGGTGGCTTGATTGCTCAGTACAATGGTTATGCGGATGTCAATATGGGAATCGGTACGATTGTAGTTGGTTTAGCCGCTATCATCATTGGCGAGATTCTGTTTCAGAATGTCAGCTTCATAATTCGCTTAACCTGTGTGATTGTTGGCGCCATCATCTACCGGTTGTTACTAGTGGTCGTCATCACAAGTGATATTCTGGAGGCAAATGACTTCAAGTTGTTCTCTGCTCTCATCATCGCTGTTTGTTTGACCTTGCCCACTATTAGTCAAAAATTGCACTTACCCCAGTTATTTAGAAAGTCAGGTGACAAATGATGGACCAATTTATTGTGATTGATGATTTTTGCAAAACGTTTGGTAAGGGAACCGTCAAAGAAAACAAGGTCCTATCCCATATTTCCTTTGGTCTTGATAAGGCTGATTTTGGGGTGATCGTCGGTGGCAACGGTGCAGGAAAATCAACACTACTGAATAGCCTAGCAGGAGAACTTAAATTAGATAGCGGGAAATTAATGATAGACAAACAAGACATCACTCAAACGGATACGACCAAGAGATCTGTTTTTATCTCAAGGGTTTTTCAGGATCCTACACTTGGCACTGCGCCACGAATGACGATTGCACAAAACTTGGCATTAGCTTATAAGAGAGGACAAAAAAGAGGCTTTAAGCCTTCCGTAAAGAAGGACGACCTACCACTGTTCAAGAAACGGTTGAAACAACTTGATTTGGGGTTAGAGGACCGTCTTGATGCCGATATGGATTCATTGTCAGGAGGCCAACGACAAGCAGTGTCTCTTGTCATGGCAACGCTGACTAAGCCAGACTTATTACTGCTAGATGAACATACAGCTGCACTTGACCCACATACCCAGCGGTTAGTGATGCAACTGACAGATCAATTGGTGAGAGAATATGGGATCACGACCTTGATGATAACCCATAGCTTGAGTGATGCGGTCGCTTATGGCGATAAATTATTTATCTTGAACCACGGTGAATTGGTCAAAATAGTCGATCGTGAGAGTAAGAAAAGTTTAACAATTGATAATTTATTTCATAGCATGGGAACATTATAGGTTAATGTGCTAAAATGGTAACAAAGCTACGATAGGAGGAATTTGTTACCGTGACTGAATTTAAAGATCTGCTTACAAAATATGCCCATTTGTTGATAGAAAAGGGGTTAAATGTCCAAACCGGTGAAACGGTTGGGATAACGATAGCGAGTGATCAGTATGAACTTGGTCGTCTTCTAACTAAAGTTGCCTACGAAAGAGGGGCAGCTGAAGTAATTGTTTCTTATACTGATGATGTGATTTCGCATCAAACCTTTTTATATGGTGAGAAAGAACGGGTGACACAACCTGCAACATATGAATTAGAAAAAATGCGCTACTTGCTCGAAAAAAGAGCAAGTCGTTTGAGTGTGGTTAGCAGTGATCCAGATGCTTTAAAAGGTGTTTCTCATGACGTTTTATCAGAAGCCATGAAGAACAGGGGCAAGGCATTCAAACCAATGAGTCAGGCTGTTCAAAGCAACGAGATCAGCTGGACAGTAGCGGCAGCCGCTGGAGAAAAATGGGCTCAAAAAGTGTTCCCAGATCTTCCAAGCGATCAAGCGGTTGATCGGTTGTGGCAAGAGATATTTAAAACATGCCGAATCTATACTGAAGATCCCATCAAGGCTTGGGATGAGCATGAACATAACTTGGTCACAAAAGCTGATATATTGAATGACACACAGTTTGACGGATTACACTATGTCGCACCCGGTACTGATTTCAAAGTTGGCCTTCCAAAGAACCATGTTTGGGAAGCTGCAGGGTCCACTAGTAGACAAGGCGTTCGCTTTATTGCCAATATGCCTACTGAAGAAGTGTTCACTGCACCAGATCATAGAAGAGCTGAGGGTTATATTTCAAGTACCCGTCCATTAAGTTATTCAGGTAACATTATCGAAGGTATGCACTTTACCTTTAAAGATGGCAAAGTTGTTGATGTAACGGCAGACAAGGGTGAAGAAACAATCAGAAGACTTGTTTTTGAAACAAAAGGGGCAAACGGTCTAGGAGAAGTCGCTTTGGTAAGTGATCCATCTCCAATCTCTCAATCGGGTATCGTGTTCTTTAATACTTTATTTGATGAGAATGCCTCTAACCATTTAGCTCTAGGGTCTGCTTATGCAACAAGTGTAGTGGGCGGTGCAGATTTAACCGATGATGAACTAGAAGAAGTAGGCTTAAACCGATCGGATGCGCACGTCGATTTCATGGTGGGTTCAAGTAAAATGGATGTTTATGGTATAACAAAAGATGGTAAAGAAGTCCCTATTTTCAAGCAAGGTGACTGGGCAATCTGATAAAGGAGCTTTTGATATAACAATGAAAAAGGATCCTAAAAAGCCAAAAGACCTTTTTAATCAGATGGAAAGTGATGTTTCAGAGCTACAAGCTAAACTAGCTAAAGAATTACGTCATAACAGTTGGTTATCGATAGCTTTGATCGTATTGTTCCTCTTTATGATCGTCTTTGTGGTGGGTGTATTGAATCAAGAACCTGCAGTTGATCCATCAAAGGGATCGACTAATATCATCTATACTGAAGAATTTCAAGAACTCAAAAAACAAGTAGAGACGCAAAAACAAGCTATTGAACGTCTACAAGAAGACATTGATGAATTAAAAGAGACGAAGGAGTAATATCTGATGACAAATGCATTGATCGTTTATACCTCTTTGACCGGTAATACGGAAGAGATTGCTGATATCTTAGCAGAATCTTTAAAAGATTTAGGGGTAGATGTGACGGTAAAAAATTGTATAGAAGCCGATCCAGCTGATTACTTGGATTATGATATTTGTTTAGTCGGAACCTATACTTATGGGACTGATGGTGACTTACCCGATGAGATCGTTGATTTTTATGAGGATTTAGCAGATGAAGATCTATCTGGGAAAGTCTTTGGAGCCTTTGGGTCAGGGGACACTTTTTATGAAAAGTTTTGTCAATCAGCACTTGATTTTGATGAGCAATTTGAAAAAACAGGTGCAATCCGTGGGAGCAAACCAGTTCTAGTTGATCTTAATGCTGAGGAAGAAGATGTACTAGCTATCGAAAAGTTTGCAAAGGAAGTTTTGACCAAAGCAGAGGAGTCTTAGTGTTATGGTAATAGAACCAAAACAAGAAGAGTTATTGCTAAAACTACATAGAATCTCAAGCCAGGTCAAAAAACAAGAGCAGCGGATAGAACAATGCGAACAAGCTTACCGGAGTGCACGCGCTAATGCCAAGCGGGAGAAAGCTGATATTAGGCGGCTAAAACAATCGACGGTGCTATCTTTTGTGACAAAACGGTTTGGGAGTTATCACTATCATCTGACAAAGCAGACTGAAGAATACAAAGAAGCAGCTGCTAAAACGGCGCATTTGAAGCAGAAACTTCATCGACTTCAAGCAGAGTATCGCAATTTGTCGAAAGAACAGGTAGAATTAGAGCAAGACTATCAAGAGATTCGTGATGAGTTGGCTTTGGCAACGATTGGTCAAACGGAGAATTTTTTGAATGATGCTGCATTAGACCCTAAAGAACGTGATGTGTTGAAAGATATCTATGAAGCATTAAGAATGGGAGATATCGTATACGACGAGTTACTTCAAATGATTGATTATTTGATGGGGTTGAGACGACAACACAAATTCATATTGGCAAATCGTTATACCAAAAACAGCAGTACATACGAGGAACTCGGTCAAAGCATCAAACCTTTGAAAGAACATTTGTTGTTATTTGACCAGGAATTGAATGATTTTGACCAGTTATCAATTTTAGTGACTGATCATCATGGTGCTGAGGAAATTTCTGAGGCAGTGAATGATGTTGAACAATTGATAATCAATAAGGCTAGTGTAGAGGACATTTATGAGCAACTACATGAGGTTCAAAGTAGAGTACACCGTATTTTACTAGACCTTGAGACACAAAAGAACAACATGGAATTAGCGTTGATGCGCTAGGTAAGGACCTGAGGGGGATTAAGGTGGAGAATAAGAGTACGATCAGAAAAATGGATATCATAACAGAGGTACTAAATGCTAGTACTCATGGTATTGGCGTGATATTAGGTATCGTTGGGCTTGTTTTATTAATTTATAAAAACGTCGTTTCGGGATCTTCGAATTATTTGGTCGCTAATATTATTTTTGGGGTTTGCTTTATAGCATTGTTTCTTTTTTCAACACTGTATCACTCATTGAGCTTTACGAGAGCACGGAAAGTGATGAGACGATTTGATCATAGTGCGATTTTTTTGATGATAGCAGGGTCTTATACACCATATTGTCTGATTAGTTTGAATACTGATGCTTCAAGATGGTTTTTGGTGGGTATTTGGACACTAGCGATTGTTGGAATCGTGATCAAGAATTTTATTATGAATGCTCCTGCTTGGGTATCGGCTGCCATTTACTTGGTAATGGGGTGGATGTCAGTGATTATGCTACATTCATTGACGCAGTCTATTGCGACCTTGCCGATCATTCTGCTGATTGCAGGTGGTGTGACTTATAGCGTAGGAACGATTTTCTACTGTATGAAAAAATGGCCAATGATGCATGTTATTTGGCATTTATTTGTCTTAGCTGGCGCAGTTTTGATTTATATCTCGATATATACTATTCAATAAAAGGGTTGTTCGCTAAGCGGTTAACTTCGAGCCATAAGGAGTTCTATCTGAAAATAAGTTCTTAAATTTTCAAGATAGAAGGACTTATGGATGAAGAAGTTGCTTAGCGAACACCGACTATAGGGTTGTTCGCTAAGCGGTTAACTTCAAGAAAAAAGGATATATCTCATCGTAGAGGTATATCCTTTTTTTATCCTACGAATTATACTACAAGACACTAATTAAGTGCACACTAAATAAACCAAAAACCGTATTTATTAGTAGCATAATAAGAATGTGAAAAACTAGTAATCGCTTTTTTATATGTGTATGGTTATGGTTTAATTAATAGTGGGGAGTGATTATATGTCTTTTTTTGGAAAACTAGATTTCAATGAATTATCTGAAGTCGATAGATCTATATACCATTATATGTCAAGTAATAGCGATAAAATCCCTTTTATGAGGGTTAGAGATATAGCTAATGAATCTCATACTTCAGCTTCATCTGTTATGAGATTTATCCGAAAACTAGGATATAGTAGTTTTACCGAGTTTCGTGCAGAGTTTAAAAGCGAATCCTATGGAAACAACATTAGCAAGTTTGACAGAAGACAATTACTTGATTTGAATAATTATGCTACTGATATAAAAGTTAGAATTAGACAGATAGCAGAGAAAATTATAACCTGTGAAAACATTATATTTTTTGGAATTGGTGCTTCTGGATCAGTTTGCGAATATGCAGCACGAAGGTTTGCAAGTTTGGGATTCAACAGTTTTGCGTTAACGGACCCTACTTTTCCCCTTCATTCAAAATTGAAAAATACATCGGAAAATGTCATCGTTACTTTATCAGTAACAGGTAATACTACTGAGTTAGTCGAAATTATCAATGGTTTTAGAAATGAAACGGATTATACTACTGTAGTAATAACTAGCAATATTAACAGTTCTCTGTCATCAATGTCGAACTATATTTTGAGTTACAACGTAGAAGTCCGAAGATTGAATCATCATGAAGATATGACAAGTCAGATACCATGTATAAACTTGATCGAAATGTTAGCGGATGAAGTGTATAATGTTGTTGGAATAATATAAGTTAATTAAGTAGTCTTCTTATTAGGATATACACTCAACAAAACACCAGAATGGTACAATGTGTGCCATTCTGGTGTTTTTTTCTTTTTCGTGAAACCGCAACCATAAATAGGTCGATATATGTAAATGTAAGCGGTTGTAATATATACTTGTTTTGTCAAGAAAGAGGTGAAAAATGAAGTGTAAATTTCCTAAAAATTTTTTATGGGGTGGCGCTGTATCGGCTAACCAAGTAGAAGGCGCGTGGAAAGAAGGCAATAAAGGATTAAGTATCGCTGATGTTTTAACTGCTGCTTCAAGTACAACACAAAGGTTGATTACAGACGGTGTAGTGGAAGATGAATACTATCCTAGTCACGATGCTATTGATTTTTATCATAAATACAAAGATGATATCAAATTATTTAAAAAATTAGGTTTAAAGGCTTTTAGAACTTCCATTTCTTGGGCTAGAATTTTTCCAAACGGAGATGATATTAGTCCTAATGAAGAAGGGTTGAAGTTTTATGATGATCTATTTGATGAGTTAATAGCAAACGATATTGAACCAATCATCACGCTATCCCATTTTGAAATCCCTTACAATATTCATAAGAAATATGGAGGATTCAAAAATAAAAAAGTTATCGATCTTTTTGTTAATTTTGCTGAAGTCGTTTTAGAAAGATACAAATCAAAAGTAAAGTATTGGCTTACCTTTAACGAAATTAATAACCAAGCAGATGGAGAGCACTCTTTACACACTTGGACAAACTCGGCTGTTCTTATAAATGAGGGTGAAAATAAAGAGCAAGTCATATATCAATCAAGTGTTAACGAATTGATTGCTAGTGCAAAAGTTGTGTTGATAGCACGAGAAATCAATCCAAGTTTTATTATGGGCGGTATGGTGGCGTATGTTCCTGTTTACCCAAACCAACCAAATCCAAATGATATTTTAGCAAGTATAAAGGTGATGAACAGAAGATACTTTTACAGTGACGTTCATGTAAGAGGGGAAATTCCTAGGTACATGACAGCTTATTGGAATTCCAGAAATATTAGTATAGATATTTCAAAGACTGAATCGCATATTTTACGTCAGGGAACGGTGGATTATCTTGGGATTAGCTATTATATGTCTAAAGTTGTGACAACTTCAAAGTGTGAAGGTCAGCCAGTAGCTAATCTAGATGGGGCTACATTTGTTGAAAACAAGTACTTAAAGTCAAATGATTGGGGTTGGCAAATTGATCCTAAGGGATTGCGCATCGTTCTCAATGAAGTTTATCAACGGTATAATCTACCCATTTTCATTGTAGAAAATGGTTGCGGTTCATATGACATCCTTGAAAACGGTAATAAAATTCACGATTTTTATCGGATACAGTATTTTGCAGACCACATTAAAGAAGTTAGTAAAGCAATAAAGTATGATGGCGTTGATGTTATTGGTTATACTCTTTGGGGAATTATTGATCTTGTAAGTTTTGGGTCAGGTGAAATGGAGAAGAGATATGGCGTAATTTTTGTTGATAGAGATAATCAAGGCGTAGGAACGCTAAGAAGATACAAAAAAGATTCTTTTTACTGGTATAAAGACGTAATTCAAAAAAACGGTATTGAGGTGCTAAATGAATAACTCTGAATTGAAGAAACTATTTAATAGTATGACACTTTCAGAAAAAGTGGGTCAGATGGGTCAAGTTACTCCAGATTTTTTTTCTAATGAAGGAGAGATTACAGGACCAGTGGCAGAAATGAAGCTAAATTCAGGTGAACTATATTCCATTGGTTCAATTTTGGGCACCCATAAACCCGAGCAAGTTATTGATATTCAAAAAAAATATTTGGAAAACAATAGACTAGGCATTCCCTTGATGTTTATGGCCGATGTTATACATGGATATGAAACCATATTTCCGATCCCGTTAGCTTTAGCTAGCACATTTGATACGAATTTAGTTAAGAAAGTTGCTCAATTATCGTCGAAAGAAGCGGTAGGCAATGGGATCCATGTAACATTTTCACCCATGGCTGATCTTGTAAGAGATCCAAGGTGGGGCCGAGTGTTAGAATCCAATGGAGAAGATCCACATTTGAGTTCGAAACTGACACAAGCTTATGTTGAAGGGTATCAAGGGAAATCACTATTACATAAAAATACACTAGCTTCTTGCGTAAAGCACTTTTTAGGCTATGGTTCGTCAGAGGCGGGTAGAGATTACAACACAGTATCTGTATCTGATTTGGAACTTTACCAAAATCATCTTCCAGCTTTTAAAGCTGCTATTGAAGCTCAAGTAAAGTTAGTTATGACATCTTTTAATACTGTAAAAGGTATCCCATCATCAGCAAATAAGTGGTTATTAGGGAATGTGCTTCGGAAAGAGTTGGGCTTTGATGGAATAATCATTTCCGACTGGGGAGCTATTCAAGAACTAATCAATCATCGGATAGCAGAAGATAGTAAAGAAGCGACTCGTTTGGCTGTTGAGGCAGGAGTTGATATAGATATGATGACAAGTAGTTATATTAAACACCTGGGTGATTTCATAGAAGATGGGGAAATTAATATTGAAACAATCAATCAGGCAGTATGGCGAATACTGACTCTTAAAAATGAGCTAGGTCTTTTTGAAGATCCATATAGAGGTCTTATGAAATTAGAAAATTTGGACCAAAATTTAGATAATATTAGAAAAGAACTAGAACCAATAACCAGAAGCGTGGCAAGTGATAGCTTAGTTCTATTAAAAAATGAGGGGATTCTACCAATTAAAACTAAGTCGACTAAAGTCGGTTTAATAGGACCAAAAGCACAAACAAAAGATCTATTAGGGGCTTGGTCTTGGATAGGGGATAAATCAGAAGTTATTTCTATTTATGAAGGATTACAAGAACAATTTGAACGACTGACTCTTTCGACTATTGATGACACTGACTCTATCTCAAAACAAGATTTAGTGATTGTTGCTTTAGGTGAGAATTCTGATGAAAGTGGTGAGGCTGCAAGTCGCTCATCCATCCAGCTACAACAAGAACAGGTTGAGCTACTGAAGAAAGTTTATGAAATTAATCAGAATGTGGTAGTCCTATTAATAAATGGGAGACCCATAGATTTGACCAATATTGTGAATTACTGTAAAGCGATACTTGAGTGTTGGTTCCCAGGAACAAGTGGAGGGGCTGCAATTGCTGACGTTTTATGTGGAAGAGTTAACCCTAGTGCAAAGCTTCCAATGTCTTTTCCAGCAAGTGTAGGTCAAATTCCAATTTACTATAATTATTTATCCACAGGGAGACCTAAAAACGAAAGCAATAAAGATGAAAAATATATTTCTAAATATTTGGATATAGCAAACGATCCATTGTATCCTTTCGGTTTTGGACTGAGCTTTAGCAATTTTGAATGTGGCAAAGTAGAGTTTTCTAGCGGTTCTTTGTCAAAGGATGCTCCAATTAAAATTACTGTAACAATTAAGAATTTGTCAAACATCAGTGGTAAAACAGTTGTTCAACTGTATATTGAAGATAAAATTGCTGAAGTTGCTAGACCAGTGCGAGAACTAAAAGGATTTACAAAGGTTAGTGTAGAACCACTAGGTTGTGAGGAAGTAGTTTTTGAGATTACCGATAAGGACTTAATGTATATTCATAGCAATTTAAAGGAAAGTGCTGACAAAGGTAGCTTTAATGTCTATATCGGATTTGATAGTTTAGCACCAAAAGTTGGAGAGTTTGTTTTAGTTTAGTATTGGAAAGGGGGGATGGAGATGCATACCACAGATGTTAATGAGGTAGAACAAGATAAAAAAAGAAAGTTTATAAATAAACTGAAAAAACAAAGTATATACCAGTTAATGGTTCTTCCAGGCGTTATTTTGATGATTGTTTTTAATTTTTTGCCTATGTACGGGATCATTATAGCTTTTAAGGACTATTCTGTTTTGGGTTCAATTGCTGAAGCAGATTGGGTAGGCCTCGAGTATTTTAGAGAATTTTTTGGAGATTCTACATTTTGGAATGTTATGAAAAATACATTTGGAATTAGCTTTTTTAAACTTTTAGTAGGCTTCCCTGCTGCAATAATTATTGCTGTCATGATACACGAATTACTTAATGCGAAACTAAAAAAAGTAGTTCAGACTGTATCCTATTTGCCTCACTTCTTATCATGGGTAATCCTCGGAGGAATGTTTATTACTTGGCTCTCTGATGCAGGGTTAGTAAACAATATTCTAATGGACATTGGGATGATTGATAAGCCTATAAGGTTTCTAACCGACCCTAATAAGTATTGGACGATCGCTGTACTTTCTGATGTTTGGAAAGAAGTTGGTTGGAATACAATTTTATACATAGCTGCAATGACAGGTATTAATCCTGCCCTATATGAGGCAGCCAAGATAGATGGAGCAACTAAGATTGAACAGATAATACATATTACTATACCTTCGATTAGGCATATTATAGCTTTGACATTTGTTTTATCGGTTGGAGGATTGTTAGGATCTAATCTGGATCAAACACTAGTTCTCCAAAATCCGGTTAATTATCAGACCAGTGAAGTCATTAATTCATATGTTTATAAGATGGGTATTCAACAAGGCGATTTTTCTTATGCGACGGCCGTAGGATTGTTTATATCGGTTGTATCTCTAGTATTGGTAGTTGGTAGTCATCTTGTTACTAAGACAATAAGCGATGAGTCGGTTTTTTAGGAAGGAGGGTACAAATGAGGAATCTATCGAAAGATGAAAAAGTCTTTAACGTAATCAATGTAATTTTCATGGTGTTTTTTGTTAGCATCATTGCCCTCCCACTCTGGAATATCATTGCATTATCATTTAATGATGCAACAGATGCTATAAGAGGAGGCATCTACTTTTGGCCACGAAAATTTTCACTCGAAAGTTATTTAACTGTATTTGAAGATAGTGCAATCTACAGGGCATTTGTAATATCTGTTTTAAAAACTGTTATTGGTGTCTGTCTACATACATTTGTGACGGCTATTGTTGCATATGGAATATCAAGAAAAGATTTAATTGGGCGTAATTTTTATATGAGAATGGGTATTATGACCATGTTTGTTAGTGGTGGAATGATACCTACCTTCTTGATTTTTAAGCAATTAGGACTTCTTAATAATTTTATGGTTTATATATTGCCAGTTTTATTTTCGTTTTACGACATGGTAATCATGATGAATTTTTTTAGAAGCATTCCATACTCTTTAGAAGAATCAGCAATGATGGATGGTGCAAATCCGCTAACGGTATTTATTAAGATTGTTCTTCCATTATCACTTCCAGTTATAGCAACTATTGCATTATTTCATGGAGTATTTCAATGGAACGACTACATGACAGCAAATATCTATGTTGATGACAGAACATTATATCCACTACAAATGTTACTTTTTAGAATCGTTTCGGAAAATTTATCGCCCGCAGTAGCAACCGGAACGAATGTTGTTCGTAGCACAACTTCTCAATCACTTCAATTAGCCACCATGGTTGTTACTACTGTTCCTGTGGTTATAATTTACCCATTCTTGCAAAAATATTTCATTCAAGGGATGACACTAGGATCTGTAAAAGAATAGAAGGAGGAAATTATGGTAAATAAATCTTTAATTAAAAAGTTTGGTATAGTAGCTATGTTTGGTGCTCTGTTGACTGGGTGCGGAGGAAAAGGAGATGCTTCAAAAGGCGAGAAAGCAACAGAAAATCTTCCAGAATCACGTGTAGAAATAGATGAATCAACTCCAAGTTGGGAAAAAGACACTGACCATTCTGCAAAATTAACATGGTATGTAAACTTCGATTGGTACGCTCAGCCAGGATGGGCTAAGGACACTGTTACAAAGAAAATCAAAGATGATATGAATATTGATGTTGAATTTGTATCTGGAAACGACGAGAAACTAAATACAATGTTAGCAGGTGGAGATTTACCTGATTTAATGACATTTGATAAAAATTTAGCGGTTGCCCAAGATGCGAAAAAGTTTGCTTTGCCTTTGAATATTCTATCAGAAAAATATGACCCTTATTTCTTGGCCGAAGCTGCAAAACCAGAGACAGTGAAATGGTATACAGAAGAGGACGGCAATATATACGGGTATCCTAGCTTCTCAACTACAAAAAAAGACTATGATGAGGGAAATGTACAAGGAGATCAGGTCTTTATTGTTAGAAAAGATATATATGAAGCTATCGGTAGTCCAGATATGACAACACCTGAAGGCTTTTTGAAGGCTTTAAACGATGCAAAAGAGCATAGTCCTAATGCTGATGATGGTGCTGAATTAGTTCCTTTTGCAGCAACTGCTTTAGATATAGCCAATGGTGGGGATGGTGCATTTGGGGGGACGTTACAAGATTTTCTTAATTTAGACCCTTCAATTGATGGAGAGTTTAATGATCGTGATAGCGATGAAGAGTATATTACGTGGTTAAACACTTTCAGAGAAGCTTACAATGACGGTTTAATGACAAACGATCAATTTTCGGATAACGACAACACCATGAAGGAAAAACTATCTCAAGGCAAGTATTTTGCCTATCTTCATACAAATACGAAAGGGCTGAACGAGTTCATGTCAGATAATAATGCTCGTAATCCCGAAGAAACATATATCGCCGTTGATGGTCCCAAAAATAGCAATGGCGATAGATCAACATTTACTGGTGGGAATATAGGGGGATGGACACAAACGTTTATAACTACTTCCACTAAAGAACCACAGAAAGCGATGGAGTTATTGACTTACCTAGCAAGTAATTACGGAACTATGGTTACTACGTTTGGTGTCGAGGGAGAAACCTATAATATTGTAGATGGCAAAGTACAATACTCAGAAGAAACTGAAGCTTTAAGAAATTCAGATATAGCAAAATTCGACAAAGAAGTAGGTTTAGGATCTTATTGGTTTGTTGGAAATGATAACTACGCAATCCAAATGGGGCAACAACCTGCTACTTCAATCAGACAAATGGTAGAGTGGGTAAGTGATAAACTAGAACCACGATTTGAAATTGAAGATATTGATCCAAAGGACGGCCGCGCTGCTCGTAATTTAACGAAACTTAATACAGAAAGAGTACAAGCTCTTGTAGTATTCATACAATCTCCTAATGAACAAGAGGGTAAAGAAGTTTGGCAAAACTACTTAGACAATCGTCAAAATAATGGTTGGGATGATATCATCAAGTACAGAAATGAAAAAATAGCCGATAATATATCAAAATTGGAATAGAAATCTAAAAAAGGATGGAAATAATGTTCTCAATTGATGGAAAGTTGTATGAATTTTGTAATCGAATGGTCATGCTTTTTATACTCAATCTGTTAATAGTTTTAACAAGTCTACCAATTATAACTATTGGGGCATCATTATTAGCGGCTTTTGAGTGTCAAAATAAGCAATTAGATTATAAAAATTTGATAGTATATTATATTCATGCTGTTAAGTCTAATATCGTCCGTTCTCTACCTTTCTTAACTTTTAATATATTTTCATTCTTGTTCTATCAAAGTACAATCCATTCGGAATTTACTACAAATGGAATTAAGTTTATTTCTTTTCTGTTTAATCTGTTCTTGGTTACGTATAATATCAATTTGTATATCATGGCAAGTGAAATAAAGAATGGGAGTGCTTATAGAATTTTTACTGATACATTTCCGTTTACAATAGTTACTGCTGTTAGAACAGGGGTACTCTTATTATTGGTCACGGTTGTCATTAAGCTGAATTTTCAATTACTATATATACTAATATCTCTTTTCGGATTGAGTGGATTCTTAATGCTTTATCGAAAAGTAATTAATCGAAAAATTCAATTAAGTAATAAAATAGAGAGTTAAAATACAAACAAACCCCAGAAGGATTAGCCCTCTGGGGTTTAGTGTATATGCCTTAAGAATTTGTGTTCGCTATTAAGATAATCAAGCTCTTTGATTTTAAGAAAAACTACCCCAAGAACGACCTCAGTTTTTAAACACTCCTTAAACAACCTCTGTTATGATCCTAGCAGGAATTGAACCTGCGACACCACGTTTAGGAAACGTGTGCTCTATCCGCTGAGCTATAGGATCGAAGGGAAAAAGTCACTAATAGCATATTAACGCATTTCGGGTCTTTTGACAAACTGAGAATACACTTTAAAGGCAGTATCAACGGTGAAGATTGCGAGTGCTATCATTCCGGCGATTGCCATGGTTTCCATTAGTTCTTTGGCGCCTTTTTCTGGTGATTCTAAGAGGTAGCCATAGACGGTTTTATACATGCCTGCTCCAGGTACTAGTGGAAAAAATCCAGGTATAAAGAATACGGTTACGGGCATTTTATAGTAACGGGCTAGTAAGTGAGAGACGAAAGCTACGATCACACTGCTTAAAAAGGATGAGATGGGAACGGAATACCATTGTAAGAAGAATAAATAACCACCCCAGCATAAACCACCCATGGCAGCTAGGACAAATCGTAGTTTTTTTGGTGCTTCAAAAAAATAACAACTTGCAAAGCAAGCCAGGATTGCCCCTGAGACTTGTGTAATTGTTGAGATCATCCTGCGCCACCTCCTAATAGTAGCAGTCCTAAAGCAACACCTAATGCAATTGACAGAGCAACGATGAATGCTTCGATTGCGCGTGCAGAGCCACTAATGTAATCTCCTCTTAATGTATCCCGAATGGCGTTAGTGATGGCGGTACCTGGTACGAGGGGCATGATTGTCCCGATGATTGAGAGTCCCATGTTGAAATCAGCATATAAATACCGCTGAATCAGTCCTGTTGATAGGGTCATGATCACTACAGATACAACGTTTAAAAAGAAAGTTCCTACTTTTAAAGTATCGTTGATTCTAGTAATTAATGGTAGCCATAGTCCAGCAATCATGGCTATGATTGATTCGCGTAGTCGGCCACTGAATAGTGTCCCAAAACCGCCAATCATTATAATCACTGCTATATCTTTTTCATATTGAGGGACTTCTTTGGTATCAGCGACCAAGAGTTGTTGATAAGCTGTCTCAAGGTCGATTTGGCCTTGGCTAAGAGCTCTGGAAATTTGATTGACTTTTGTTATTTTAGAGAGGTTGATGTCAGATCGTTTTGTTGCTTTAATCTCGGTGATTGAATTGATCGACTCATCGTCGATAGTAGCCATGACTGCTGTCCCAACAGCATATACTTCAACAGTTTCAAAATGTGATATAGAAAGAATATGATGCATAGTTTCTTCAACACGATACGTTTCCGCATTACTTTCAATCAACATTGTTCCCGCGAGTAATGCAGTATCCATTAAATGTTTAGGATTCATTCTTAACCTCCAGAGTAAGGCGTCTTTTCTATTTTAGCATAATTATTTCTTTAGGTGTGTGCAAAATTAGCCCGAGTTGTGGTTAAATTCAAAACTTTATTCGAGAGGTATAATTCGGTATTTTTACTAGCGGAGGTGTGCTGATGACCAAAAAATCTAGGTCCTTAGAAAAGATTATAGAAACTATTGTTGAAACAATCCAAGCTACGCATCATGTGACAGTAATGTCTGATGAGCCCATTAGACATTACTGTCCTCTAAATACAAAGACAATCATCGCAGTTTTTCCGATTCCACGTCGTTTTGTGATCAAAGGAACGGTAGTCCTCAATGAAAATGGCTCTTGGTCATACTCTCCTCTTAGAACCTCGACTTTATTGCATCGATTGTTTCAACGGTTTGAGCCGGATTATCGCACATATCTCAAATGGCGAGAAAATGGGTATTTAAAACCTGTTTTTGATCTTAATCATTTCTTTCTTCCTTTTTATCTTCCAAAAGCATTTACCAAGCAAGAAATGGATGATAAGAACCATAAAGGGTGGGTTAACTTGAAGAAGGCTCATTATTGGCATTTCAGGAAAAATAGTTGGCAAGTTTATTTCGGGGAAAAGATTATTTGGCGGTTCGATGATCAATTGATTCATCGTATTAATAAGTGCTATGCAAGGGCTCTAATCATTGGCAACGAGAATGACGGATTGATCCACGAAAGTCTTTGGTCTTATCGTCATTCAAATCAGTAATAATGGTATTATAGTTGGAAAGCTTATAAAATTATAATATAATTAGGCTAACATTAAAAAGAAGAGGCTAGACAGGAGGCCAGTATGAACCGACAAATAGAAGGTAGTTATGAAAGCATAGATGAAGTGGCTGAGGCGGTTGATCGTTTGATAAAGGATTTGGACTATCAAAGTGATCAGCTGATGATTCTCACAATCAACGAGTCTGATGAGACTGAGTTGAGGGCCAAAACTGGTGTGCAAGTTTTTGTGCAAGATAAGCCAGTTGAGAGTCAAGAAACGTTATTCGATAAGTTCAAAGATCTGTTGTCAATCAGTGATGAGGATACATTTTTGGGACAACTTGGTATCCCTGCAGAAGAGCTAGAGGACTATGAGTCTGATCTGGCATCTGGCAATTTCTTGCTAGTGATTGAAAGCACTCCTCGTTCTGATGACTTAGAAACAGCTGATGGTATGATGGAAACTGTGACAGAAAGTAGTGATACAGCAGCCGTTGTAGCAGACGATACAACTGATAAAAAAAGCATCGGCAGTCAGGACATCAACAACAAAGATGTGGTTAAGGAAACAAGTGATGACAGTAATGATGGAGCTGAAAAGTAGAGGGTGTCACAGATTTTGGAAAATAGTTCAAATAATGAACACTTGAAGAAAGATCAAGCCAAGAAGCAACTTATTACGAAAATAGAAGTCCAAAAAAGGAATAAGGAACGGTTCAACGTCTTCATTAATCATGTTTTCTCTTTTGGTATATCCGAATCTGTATTAGCAAAATTTGGACTCTATAAAGGTAAAGAACTAGATAGTGAAACGATTGACGATATAAAAGTGGCTGAGATAGAGTTTGGTGCCTATCAAGAGGCCCTTTCTTTTTTGACACATCGGTTACGAACTGAAAAAGAGATTAGAGATCATTTGAGTGAAAAAGAGTATAGCCCAGAGTCTATCGACCAAGCCATGCAGAAATTATCAGAGATGCAGCTGATCAATGATTCGGAATATGCCGCCGCCTATACGAGAACAGCTAACCGTGCCGGTAAGAAAGGACCAAAGGTGATTCAAAGAGATCTCATCACGTTAGGTGTCTCAAAAGCCATCCTAGAAAATATAGAAGACCATTATCCGATTGAAGATCAGTTGGCTAATGCTATCAAAATGGCACAAAAGTTTGTTAAATCTCATCAAAAAGAGTCGAAACGACTAGTAGAGACGAAAGCAAGAACCTTTCTGATACAGAAAGGTTTTTCACCTGATATCGGTCAATCTGCTATTTCAACAGTTCTAAATGAGGTTGAACTCCTCACGGATGAGGAACGCTTAGCCCCAGTAGCTGAAAAGTATTTCAGAAAATATTCGAAACGCTTTTCAAGCTATGATCTTGATCAGAAGACAAGAGAAGCTTTGTTGAGAAAGGGTTTTAGCAACGATTTGATTTCTCAATGGTTGAAAAAAACCCATGTTTGAAGGTGTTATTAGTTGCCACTTTTAAAAATAGTGCTCTATAATGAAAGCAAAAAGTGGTATTAAAATGAACGCTGAGTAGAAGGGGTTTTTATGGTAGAGAAAAAAGGTTTTGAGTGGGGACATTTATTATTAGGGATTTTGTTTGTGGTTTCTGCCTTGATTGCATTTGCGAATCCTGCAAGTAGTTTAGTAGCTGTTGTTGTCGTGTTTGCGATAACTGCAATAGTGAAAGGGATTATCGAGTTATTCTTTAGACGGTCATTACGACTTTTCGGTGGTTACTATTCTAAAAGCTTAATAGCAATCGGAGTGCTCGATATTATTTTCGGGATTGTTTTATTATTCAACTTGAATGTCGGTTTAGCGGTATTACCGTATTTCTTTGCAATATGGTTTATCATTGACTCAGTTGAAGAACTATTTCTTGCTAAGAGCTATAAGGCATTTGGAAACGGTTATTATTGGTTTATGCTTATTACAAATATCTTGTGTGTTGTCTTAGGTATCATGTTGTTATTCAATCCAGTGACTTCAGCATTATCATTGGCATTTTTAATTGGATTTTACTTCATGGTCACTGGTATTACCTATATTATTGCTGCATTTTAATAAATCAGCAACCAAGTTTATCGCTATGAGATTGATGTCTCTTTCGGCTAAGAGATGAGTTTGATTTTTAAAAGTACGCTAGGTTCAATTGAGCCTAGTGCCTTTTTTTGAGGAGGAAGCGATGTGGCAATTGATTTTAATGAATATGGTATAGAGATGTGGTCAGAGGATAAAAAAGAAGCTTTTAGGAAGGCACTTTTAGAGTGGTATGACCACCATAAACGTGACTTACCATGGCGTCAAACATCCGACCCCTATGCAATCTGGATCAGCGAGATTATGTTGCAGCAAACACAAGTCGCGACCGTTATTCCCTACTATTTACGGTTTATGGAGTGGTTCAAGACACCGAAGGACCTAGCTGGTGCCGATACGGAAAAGGTAATCAAGGCATGGGAGGGGCTTGGCTATTATAGTCGTGCACGCAATCTTCAAGCTGCAGCCCAAACGATCGTCACAAAGCATGACGGTATTTTCCCGAGAAAATATGAAGATGTGAGAGACTTGAAAGGTATCGGACCCTATACTGCTGGGGCAATCATGAGTATTGCATTTAACAAACCTTATTCAGCTGTTGATGGCAATGTCATGCGGATTATGGCTAGACTATTTGAGATTGATCTCGATGTTGGTGATCCAAAGAACAGAAAAGTGTTTGAAGCGGTTACTCAGGAACTATTAGATCCAAATCGCCCGGGAGATTTTAATCAAGCTCTGATGGATCTAGGGACAGATATCGAATCTGCAAAGGGATACCATGTAGAAGATAGTCCAGTCAAAGCATTTTCCGCGGCTTATCTCAATGAAACGATGGCAAAATATCCTATCAAATTGCCTAAGAAAAAACCAGTTAACAAAACTTATATAGCGTTAGTTGTCGAGAGTGAAGATCAAGCTTACCTATTTGAAAAGAGACCCGATAAGGGATTGCTGAAGGGATTTTGGATGATGCCTTTGATCGAAGAGTTGCCAGATGTTTCTTTAGAGGTCGAAGAAAAAGACAGCATCTTCAAAACAAAAGAAAAAAAGATCAAAAGATATTTAAACGACTTGGGGTATTCTCAACTCGTTGTTGGGACAAAACCTATCGAATCTGTGGTCCATGTGTTTAGTCATCAAAGATGGACCATAGAGATATGGTATGTTCGTGCTCTTGAGCAAGGATTCCCTCAAAATGCAAATGCCCAAACAAGTGTTTCTAACCTAAAATGGTTGTCAGCTAGCGATTTTTCCAGGTATGCGTTTCCAAAACCACAACATAAAATTTGGGAGGCTTTTTTAAATAACTAACTGTTTTGACCCCTTAATTATGGTATACTTCTTTTGAATATAGCCAAATGGCTATGGAAAACAATAGGTGCATGCACCTCTTAGAAAGTTGGCAACAGTGATGTATCATCCAAAAGAAGGAGAATTCATCACTATTAAAAGCTATAAACATGATGGGGAGTTACATCGAACCTGGCGAGACAGTATGGTTCTTAAGACTAGCGACCAATCGATCATCGCTGTCAACGATCATACTTTAGTCGTTGAATCGGATGGACGTAGGTGGGTCACAAGAGAGCCTGCGATTTTATTCTTCCATAAGCACTATTGGTTCAATGTTGTTACGATGATACGTCCCAAAGGAGTATCTTATTATTGCAATTTGGCGTCACCCTATGTTATTGACCAAGAAGCATTGAAGTATATTGACTACGATTTAGATGTCAAAGTATTTCCAGATGGTGAGAAACGTCTGTTAGATGTAGACGAGTATCAATACCATCGAAAAAAGATGGGTTATTCCAAAGATATAGATTGTATTTTAAAACGCAATGTTGAGATTCTAGTCGATTGGATCAAGGAAGAAAAAGGACCGTTCTCACCGGAGTTTGTCAAACTATGGTACGAACGGTATCGACAACTAACCCAACGCATGTCGTAGTGCTAATTAGTGGTGAAAGGGTCAAGCGAAATCGTTTGACCCTTTATATTTTTAAGAGTGATTGTGAAAGGAATTTGATATGTCTAATAAAATCAAAGTTATTGCGATCGATATGGACGGCACATTATTACGAGATGATAAGTCTCTTTCTGATGTGAATGTCAAAGCTATCGAGAAAGCTATTATGAAAGGGTACCGGATCGTTTTTTGTACGGGAAGACCATATGCAGGCGTTGCTCCTTTTTTGAAGTGTTTTCGCCAAACCGAGACCGAATACCTTGTCATCCAAAATGGTGGGCAGATTGCATCGATCAACCCTGATGAAACAATCTACCATATAACAATGGATAAAAGTGAGACGATACATATTCTTGATGCTCTGTTACCATTAGATTCTGGCCTAGTCTTAGTGAATGAATCGGGCTATTTTAGTGTCGAGCAAGAACCAAATCGTTTTATGCAAATGGACGCTGATATCGTTCACGAGAAAATTTCGCGGTTAGACATTTCTGCTATAACGGATGAGACTAAGACCGAGAACGTTATGATTGTTAATGAACCTGAAATCATCGATGCGGCAAGTGAAAAGATTCCGCAAGAGATTATTGATCGTTATCACGTAGTTAGAAGTCAACCATATTTAATTGAAATCCAGCCAAAGGATGTCAATAAGGCCAGCGGATTAAGAGCCTTAGCAGCTCATCTAGATATTCCAATAGAAGAATTTGCAGCAATTGGAGACGGCTTGAATGATCTAGAAATGATCAAAGAAGTAGGTTACGGTATTGCAATGGCCAATGGTAATGAAGTCATTCGAAGAGAAAGCAAGTGGGTTACCGCAAGTAATGAAGAGGATGGAGTCCAAAAGGCTATCGAACATATCTTTACCATTTAAGTCAAAATGAGAGTATCATAAATGATAGAGATGAGTATTGTCATACGAATAACTTGGTTGCAATCAAGCTATACAATGAAGTTATACAATCAAGTTATAATAGTAACTAAACTCAATTAGTAATCAAATCAACAGCCAGAAGAGCAACCAAATAATAAATAAGCAATTTACATTTCTTGCAGAAATAGTGTAGAGAAAGGGAGGCGTAGATAATGATGGAAATAGAAACTTCTGATACAACAACGGTCAACTTAATATTAGATAAACTTCAAAAAAAAGGTGTCAGAATGACCAAGCAAAGGGAAGCAGTTTTAAGGGCCATTGCGACTAGTCATACTCATCCAACAGTTGAAGAACTTTATACTCAGTTGAAACCTTATTATCCGTCAATGAGTTTAGCTACTGTTTATAACAATTTAAAAGTCCTTTTGGATCATCATGTTATTACAGAACTAAACACAGGGACGAATACCACCAGATATGATATGTATACCCACGGTCAACACTATCATGCCATTTGTACAGAATGTGGAAAGATTGTCGATTTTAACTTTCCGCCTTTGACGGATGCAGAGATGGTTGCTGAGGCTGTCACTGGTTTTAAAATCAAAGAACATAATCTAGAGGTCAGAGGGTTGTGCCCAGAGTGTTATGAAAAGGCCAAAATGAGTGGTAAAGAAGCGTAATGAACGTTATAGGTGATTGATTTAACGAGTGCTTTTAAGGGAGCACTCGTTTTATCTGAAGAAAGGTGGTTTTTAAAATGGCAAAGAGTCAGAAAAGAATTTTATCTGCACAAACGGTAACTGTGATGGCTGTCTTGTTGGCCCTTAATACAATTGTAGGATTTATACCAAGTGTGGGCATACCACCCTATGTTGAAATGGGTTTTGGTTTTATAGTAACGGCTTTTGCAGCCAGTATTTTAGGGCCAATACTTGCTCCTATTTTATGGATGGTAGGGGATCTTATTTCCTTTTACCTTCAAGGAGGAGGCTATTTTTTTCCAGGGTTTACGCTTAGTGCTGCAGTGGCTGCTTTGATTTATGCTTTATTCCTTTATCAAAAACCTAAGACGCTTAAACAGATAGTATTAGCAGTTTTATTTGTCACGATAATTGTAAATCTTGGTCTCAATTCATTATGGATAAGGATTATGTTTGATCGTGCTTGGGGCGTTTTTATGGGGGTAAGACTTATTAAGAATATAATCTCTTTACCTGTAAATGTATTTATTTTGTATTTCCTATTCAAGCAACCAACAGTCAAACGATTAATGGATAAGGTAGAAAAAATGGTCGGATAACAAGTGTTCACGGTTGTTTGTGTTGTTTATTAGATGTCTTAGGATAGCTTCAAAGATGAGTTTAGTGATGAGTTTAGTATGAGCTTAGAGATGAGTTTATAGATGAGTTTATCACCAAAAGAGAGACGTAAGTTTCAAGGACAAAGATGGATAGGTCACTAGCTCTTTCAAGGTGTTATAAAAATAAAACGGCGATTTAGGTTGTTTTGCTTTTATAACGCCTTATTATTTTGTAAACTAGAACTAGAGATTAGTATTACTATGGATGATGGAGGAATTAAAATGGTTGAAAAGTTTTATGAATTATCAACAGGGAATAAGATACCATCGATTGGTCTTGGTACCTGGCAATCAAAACCCGAAGATGCTTATTTTGCAGTAAAAACTGCTTTAGAGAACGGTTATCGTCATATTGATACAGCTGCTATTTATGGTAATGAAAAAGAAGTTGGCCAAGCAATCAAAGATAGTGGTGTGCCACGTGAAGAAATCTTTTTAACGACAAAACTATGGAATGATTCGCATAGCTATGAAGGCGCAAAGAGAGCAGTTGCACAATCTCTAGAAAACTTAGGGACGGATTATTTTGACCTTTATTTGATTCACTGGCCAAATCCATTAGCTGTAAGAGATCATTGGGAAGAAGCGAATGCTGAAACATGGAGAGCCCTTGAAGAGCTTTATCATGATGGTACTTTGAAAGCAATCGGAGTTTCTAACTTCTTAGTCCATCATTTAGAATCACTGCTGAAAACTGCTAAGGTGACTCCTTTTGTAAACCAAATTCGTTTAGCTCCAGGAAGCACTCAACCGGATGTAGTAGCCTTCTGTGAAGCGCATGATATCTTGTTAGAAGCTTATAGTCCATTTGGAACTGGTAAACTTTTCCAAAATGATCAAATTAAAGATATTGCAAAGAAATATGGTAAGAGCGTAGCTCAAGTAGCGCTCAGATGGTCATTACAACACGGCTTTTTGCCATTGCCAAAATCAGTTCATGAGGATTACATAAAGGCAAATCTCGAAGTGTTCGATTTTGAATTAACTGATGAAGATGTTGCGGTGATTACGAATCTAACTGGTGTAGGGGAAGCTCCTGATCCAGACAATACCAATTTCTGATCAAGAGATATTGTATTTTTGACTAATAAATAGTGAGAAACAGTTAGTGAAAGGGTTGGAGAAGTTTCTCCTTCCTTTTCACTTTTTTGGTGCATTGGGTGAGCTCTTTGAGATTGATTAGATAGTGGTAGTAAGACAAAATAAAGGATACAAACTATTCTTTAAAAAGAAACGCTATTTCGGCAGAATATAGTCTTAAACAGAAACATTAAGTTCTGAATTTATAGGAACGTTCATACAAAAAAATTAAACTGATGAAAGTGCCCATTTCATCTTGACTAGACACTTTATCCTGTGCTAGAGTATTTAATGTACTCATTTGAAACACATTTTTTACGAAATTAATGTTGACAAGTGGTAGTACTGATGGTATTATGACTGAGTTGTCGCTATCGAATTGATAGAGACAAATGATCTTTGAAAATTGAACAAAAAGACGAACCAAATGTGTAGGGTCATTAAGATTTAGCCTCGGCTAGGTCTTAATGAAAACTAACAATTCTGTTATCGGAATTAAAAATAAGGATAACAAACACAAGCCAGAAATGGTTTGAAATGAGCAATCAAACAATCTTTCATGAGAGTTTGATCCTGGCTCAGGACGAACGCTGGCGGCGTGCCTAATACATGCAAGTCGTACGCAATTGATCCATCGAGTGCTTGCACTCACCGGATCGTTGAGTGGCGCA
>NZ_ATXL01000008.1 GCF_000421665.1 Bavariicoccus seileri WCC 4188
AAAACGGGAAACTACGCTGGCCTAGAAAACATTCTGAAGTAAAAAAACTAACTGAACAACAAATGAGATGGTTGTTGGAAGGTTTATCCATTGAACAAAAGCGAAAAATAGAGACCGCAAAACCTGGTTTTTTCTGATAAAAAAAGCAGTCAATATCCTTGATATTATTAGGTTTTGACTGTTTTTATATGTGCACAAATGGTATAATAATAACTTCATCAACAAAGTGAAAAGAGGTGGATCTTGTGACGGAAACAGAAAAGCAATTGATGAAACAAAATGAAGTTTTGTTAGCTCAAATTGACGCACTTAACAAACAAGCCGAAGCCTATACCAATGAACTTCGCCTACTTCGTGAACAAGTTGATTTTTTTAAAAAGAAGTTTTTTGGTCGTTCCTCAGAAAAGAGTGTTAATACTGATGGTCAATTAGATTTATTCGATGATGATGATTCTTTTAGGGCAGCAGAGACAACTGAAGAAAAAACCGTAATCGAGGAAATTAACTATAAACGAAAGAAACGTGTGGGATACAAAGCCGAACTCACAGAACAGTTACCCATAAAAGAAATTCACTGTGAATTAAAGGGAGATGATTGTACCTGTGATAGGTGTAACCAAAAATGACGTCCTATTGGAAAATCCTATAAACACGAAGAAGTTGTTTTCGTTCCTGCGACTATGTATAAAAAAGTCTATTATCAACACGCTTGTGAGTGTCCATCTTGTAAACGGGATGGCGAAGATGTTATTAAGAAAGCACCAGTTCCGAAACAGCCCATCACACATAGTCCGGCATCACCATCGGTGCTGGCACAATTGCTTCATCAAAAAATTGAGATGAGTCTTCCTTTTTATCGTCAGGAAAAAGAATGGTTAACTTATGGTTTAAAGGTTCCAAGGAGAACACTAGCCAATTGGTTTATTACAGGCACTGAAAAATGGTTGATGCCCATTTGGCAACAACTAAGAGAGCATCTTTTAAAAGAAAAAATTCTTCATGCAGATGAAACCTACTACAGACTTCTATCAAGCGATAAACAAAAAACCTATTATTGGTTATTTAGAACCATTCAACAAGCCAAACAACTGATTGTCCTTTTTCAACACAATTTAACCCGTAGTAGTACTGTCCCAGAAACATTTCTGGGCGATTATGAGGGTTTTCTTCATTGTGACGCCTATAGTGCTTATGGAACATTAGAGAAGGTAACTTTGGTGAACTGTTGGGCACATCTGAGAAGAAAGTTCATTGAGGCAAAAGGCACCCTTAGTAAGTCCGCTAAGGCAGAAGAAGGAATAGAATTCTGCGATGCTCTGTTTAGAATTGAACGAGAAATTCAGGATCTTCCACCAGAAAAGAAGTATCAGGTGAGAAATGAGAAATCAAAACCAATTTTAGATAGTTTTAGGCAATGGATCAGTTCTTTTCATGTTCTTAGTGGCTCTAAGTTAGGAGAAGCCATCGGCTATGCTCTCAACCATCGGACCGGTTTCATGATCTTCTTACTCGATGGTCGTTGTGCCATTTCGAATAATCTTGCCGAACGCAGTATTCGTCCCACAACCATCGGCAGAAAGAACTGGCACTTTTCGGTAAGTCAGCGCGGTGCGATTGCGAATGGCATTGTGTATAGTTTGGTCGAGACAGCCAAGGCAAACGGCATAAATCCAACCAAATATTTTGAATTTCTCTTTGAGAAACTTCCGAATCTCGACAACCTGTCAGATTCTGTAGTACTTGAGGGTTATTTACCTTGGTCAGATCATGTTCAACTTATCTGCAAATAAAAAAGGCAACCGTCGGCTACATCAAGTGTAGCTCAACGATTGCCTATTTGCCATATACCCGTTTACTTCCCGCTTACCTTCATGCTATTCGTTAACCCTTTTTTCCTGGGTTTAAGTTTAACCTTGGTGGATTTAAGTTTAACCTAAAAAAGGAATCTAGTCTGCACTAGATTCCTTAAATTCAAAAACTAATTGAGCGCCTAAGAAAGTCACTAAAACGTTCCAGGAGGGATTCGAACCCCCGACCGTTCGCTTAGAAGGCGAATGCTCTATCCGGCTGAGCTACTGGAACAACAAGACATATTATAGTATAGAATTACATAAATTGTCAATGTATTTTAGCTTTTTATTTCATCTCATCACGGACGCGATTCTTAAATTACCGGAGTAAATTTTAAAACAGCTGGAAGTCATCTGAATTTAATATGTCAGTAAAACAAATAATAAAACAACAAACAACAAAACAACAAACAATGAAAAATTGCTAGATTTAAATGATTTAAACCTACTTTTTCTTATTTGTTGTAAAACAAATCATAAACAGCAGCTGTATATGCTAGTTTAGCATGTTCAAACGTTAATCCGCCTTGTAAGTACATTGAAAACGGTGGACGTATTGGCCCATCAGTCGACAATTCTATTGTAGCTCCTTCAACAAATGAACCTCCAGCCATAATAATTTGATTCTCATATCCAGCCATATCAGCAGGTTCAGGAATAACATTGGAATCAACGGGTGAATATTTTTGAATGGTCTTTGCAAATGTGATCATGGCTTCACGGGACGATAAATAAACCGTTTGAATGATATCAGTTCGAGGTGCATCCCACTTTGGATGAGTCTCGATGTCGAAATGATCTAACAATGCCGCTGCAAAAATACTTGACTTAAGGGCCTGGATAGCAACATGTGGTGCCATAAAAAAACCTTGATAAAAATCCCTGAGACCAATCACAGTTGCTCCAGCATTTTTTCCGATTCCTGGTGCATATAATCGGGTAGCACTCGCTTTAATATACTCACTTTTACCTGCGATATAGCCACCAATTTTAGCTAAACCTCCACCCGCATTTTTAATCAATGACCCTGCTATCAGATCAACTCCAATATCAGTTGGTTCTTTTTCTTCTATAAATTCACCATAACAGTTGTCGACAAAAACGATTGAGGAAGGACTGCCTTCCTTGATGATAGTCACTAGATCTTTAATTTCCCTTATTGTGAAGGAATCTCGACTAGCATATCCCTTTGAACGTTGAATGGCCACAATTTTAGGGTGACGTTTTAGAGCGTCTTTGATTGCGGGTCCGTCGAATTTTCCGTCTTCTGTTAACGGCACATAATTAACGGTTATACCATAGGACATCATAGACCCTACATGATCCCCAGCAAATCCAATGACTTCTTGCAAGGTATCGTAGGGTTCGCCAGACACATAAAGTAATTCATCTCCAGGTAGTAAATTACCAAATAGAGCAACCGTTATCGCATGTGTTCCGCTAATGATTTGCGGCCGTACTAATGCATCTTCGGTATTAAAAACATCTGCGTAAATGGATTCTAGTGTTTCTCTTCCTTCATCATGATAGCCATATCCTGTTGAAGCTTGAAAATGAAAATCACTGACGTGGTGTTTTTGGAATGATTTTAGCACCTTGCTTTGATTATTCAATGCAATACTGTCTAATTTAGAAAATATTGGTCTTACCTTGTCATCCGTTTTTGCGATAATTTCTTGGTATTCCTGTGGATAATCTGCTTGCCAACTAGTCACTATTTCTTCCTCCCTAAACCAAACTGTTCAATAAATCTGGCTGGTGCAAAGCCAGTTAATATATAGGTCTCAGTATCCTCGTCAAATTCCAACGACTGTTGGATAAAGACAGAATCATATCCTCTTAATTTAGCATATTCCTCAGGATCAAGATGTAAACTGAAAGGGGTCAAAAGACCTTTCACCTTATCTGAAATCACTTTTTTTAAGGCTTTGATATCTTCGTCACTTTTAGCTGAAATCACTATATTTGGGTAAAGTGAAGGCATAAAAGTAGTAGATATTAAATCTTTTTTATTATAAATAGTTAATCTCTCAATGCGGTCCATATCTAATTCTTTGATGAGATTGATTACCGTATCCTCTTGCAATTGTTGAAAAGGGCTTGATGCGTCGACAACGTGAAGCAATAAATCAACGTCACTACTCTCTTTTAAAGTAGATTGAAAAGCTGCAATCAAGTTATGTGGTAAATCGTGTAAGAACCCAACCGTATCCGTTAGTGTGACCACTAAGCCATTTGGGAGGTGACACTTTCTTGTCAAAGGGTCTAATGTCGCAAATAGCTCATCTTTCTCATAAGTTTTTGCATCGGTTAATTGATTCATAAGTGTCGATTTACCAGCATTTGTATATCCAATCAAACCCAAATCAATAGTTAAGCTATTTTTTCTCTTATCCCTTGACCTTTCTCTATGAAGATCAAGTTCAGTTATCTCTTTTTTAAGTTGTGTTATTTTTCTTCTGATAACCCGTCTGTCAGTTTCTAATTTTGTTTCTCCTGGACCTTTTGATCCAATTCCACCTGCTTGCCTTGAGAGCGACACTCCTTGACCAGAAAGCCTAGGCAATAAGTATTCCATTTGCGCTAATGCAACTTGTATCTTACCAGCTTTGGAATTTGCTTTTCCAGCAAAAATATCAAGAATCAGTTGCGAGCGATCTATGACTGGCAAATCGATTTCCTTTTGCAGTTCAAATAACTGACTTGGAGAGAGGTCTTGATTCGTAATGGCTAAATCACAATCGTATTGTTCTACCGCTCTTTTTGCTTCTTCAATCTTTCCAGTCCCAATAAATGTTTTAAACTTCTGATGCGATAAGTTTTGCGTCAAAATAGTTTGAACTTCACCACCAGCAGTTTTGACTAGTTCTGTCATTTCAGCCACATTTGCCTCAAACGCTTCGACTGGCATATCGTGATTGACAGCAATAAGAATAACTTTCTCCATTTATCATTTTCACCTCCTTAAAAAATCTGTTACAAGTCGATTTATTTTTTCTCGATCATTATCTTTCTTGTCTACATCTAACAAATCGAACCAATGACAATACGGCATCCGATTTTTGAACCAAGTCAATTGCCTCTTAGCGTATCTTCGGCTTGACTGTTTTAATACCATTAAACATTCTTCTAATGATTTTTCACCTTCTATATAAGGAAACAGTTCCTTATAGCCAATAGCTTTAATGGCTGTTTTGTCTTCAGTTTGATTAGTCTGTCGAAAATGAGCATACAACCATTTTGTTTCTTCAATCAAACCGTTCTCCACCATTATATCGACTCTTCGATTGATCCGTTCGTACAATCTTAATCTTTCAGTTGAAAGAGCAATACATAAATAGGATGGCGATTCATCTGACGTAATTTCGGAAGGTTGGTCAGTCTTTTGTTTTGAAAATAATTGATTACTTTGTGAAACCTCAAGAGCTCTTTCTAAACGCCTTCTTTGGTTTAAATGAATACTTTTGGCCGATTCTGGATCAATTAAAGTTAGCTTTTGTAAGAGCTCGTCATTCGATAACCCATCGAATTTTCCCTTTTGGTGTTTCTGAAATCCAAAAGTCATATCTTCAACTAAACCTTGTAAATAAAGACCAGACCCTCCAACAATTATTGGTATTTTACCTTTACTCCATATTTGGTCAATGGCTTTGAGGGCAAGTTTTTTAAATTGAGAGGCATCATAATTTTCATCTACTGAATGTGTGTTGATTAAGTTATGGGGCACTATGTCTTGCTCCAATTTAGTTGGTTTAGCCGTCCCGATAGCAAGTTCGCGATACACTTGCATCGAGTCTCCGTTAATGATTTCTCCATTGAATTGTTGTGCTAATTCTATTCCTAGCCCTGTTTTTCCGATAGCAGTTGGACCTGCAATCACAATTACCTTAGGTCCCACAAGTTCACTTCCTAATCAGTCTTATTCTCAGTGCTTATTATTTTTTTGTTAGTAGATGCTTCTTTGATCATCTCTTTTGAGTGTTCAAGGGAGAGTGTTGTAATTTTACTTCCAGCTAACATTCTAGCTACCTCTGTCACTTTGTTCTCTTTACTTAATTGAGAAACAGTTGTCACTGTTCGACCGTGTTCTGTTTTCTTTTGGATGAGATAATTATGATCAGCCATAGCCGCAACCTGTGGATGGTGGGAAATCGCTAACACTTGATTTTCTTTTGATATGACAGCCATTTTGTTTGCGATTGCTTGCGCTACTCTTCCTGATACTCCAGTATCAATCTCATCAAAAATCATACAATCAAACTGATGATGGTGGGACAATATAGCTTTGATGGCAAGAATCAAACGTGATAACTCTCCACCACTAGCAACTTTTGATAAAGGATTAAATACTTCGCCTCTATTTGTAGCTACCTCAAAGAAAACACGTTCATTACCCTGAGAAGCAAAGCGACCTAAAGGCTCAAAAGCAACCCGAAATCTAGCCTCATCCATATAGAGACTTTGCAATTCTTCTTCTATTTTTTCTTTTAATTTATGGGCAGTATTAAGTCTTAGATCATGCAGTTGTCGAGCTGATTTTTGAAGATTATTTTTCACGTTGGTTAAAGCATCTGATAGTTCAGGAATACTTCTATCGCTGTCACTTAGATTCTCAAGCTCTTTCTTTAAATTTGACAAATATCCAAGGAGATCGTCACTATACTTTCTTTTTAAAGCTTCTATCCCATGAGCTCTTTCCTCTAAAAAATTGAGACGCTTATCATCAAATTCCAGATTCCCTACAAGATCATGAATGCGTTCGGTTGCGTCAACTATGTTATAATACGCATCGCTAAGTTCTTGATTTATTTCAGACAATCCTTGTTGATAATCTTCTATTTCTTTCAAGTGATTGATTGCCTCTTTCAGATTCACTGATAGATCAAAATCTCCTTGCGCAATTAATTCAGAGGCACTAGTCAGTCCTTCAGCAATTTGTTCATAATGCCTTAAAACGTCTAATTCTTGACTGATTTCTTCTTCCTCACCAGCTGAATACTGTAACTCTTCAATGTCATTAATTTGAAAGTTCAACGTGTCCATTCTTTGCTCTTTTTCACGAGAAGACTGTTCAATCTCTTCAATTTCTTTTTTTAGTGATTTGTACTGTCCATAAAGAGCGCTGTAGTGTTCTTTGGCGTCGCTAAGATCTTTACCACCAAATTGATCTAATAAGCGAAGTTGGTTTGGTTCTGCTAATAGCAATTGATGTTCTGACTGACCATGGATATCGATTATACTGGACATTATATATCGTAGTTGAGTAAGTGTGACTAATGTCCCATTAATTCTGATTGTATTGCTACCCTTTCTTTTTGAGATGATACGTCTAACAATTAACTGATTATCACTGAACTCAATTTGCTCATTACTCAACTTTTTTTGTAATGTATCATCTTGGTTAGGAAAATAAAATAACCCCTCAATTTCTGCTTGTTCGCATCCGTAACGGATCGCTTCACTTGTTGCTCGGTCTCCAAGAATTAAGCCAACCGCATCTATCAATATTGACTTACCGGCACCAGTTTCACCAGAAAGAACATTGAGACCATTTTGAAAATGAATCGCAACAGTCTCAATTATTGCAAAATTTTTGATTTGGATTTCCTGTAACATAAGATCCCTCACTTGATGACTGTCTTTAATGATCAAGAAAAACAGTATGTGCTTCAGTTACGACTTTTTCAATTTTTTCTGACCAAGACGAACCCGACCACTCGATTTCAGAATTGGTAGCCTTATTCTTTAAATGAACAAGAAACTCGATATTACCTTCTCCACCAGTAATAGGAGAGTAAGTCAGATCAATTGGACAAAAACCTAAGTCTATAGCGGTTGTTATCGTATTATGGATGACATCTTTATGGACTTGTTTATCCTTCACAATGCCTTTTTTTCCAATAAATTCTCTTCCGGCTTCAAATTGAGGCTTGATCAATGCTAAAATATCAGCATCTTTTATTGCAATATGGCTTAGAGGTGGAAGCATTAGCTTTAAAGAAATAAAGGATACATCTATGGATACTAAATTTGGTTGACCAAGTGTAAACATTTCTGGTTTGGCATACCTAAAGTTGACTTTTTCCATGACGCAAACACGTTTATCTTGTCTTAATGACCAAGCCAGTTGGTTATAGCCAACGTCGAGTGCATAGGACATTGATGCTCCATGCTGCAAAGCAGCATCAGTAAAGCCACCGGTAGAAGCTCCAACATCCAATAGGATCTTCCCAGTACAGTCAATATGGAAATCCTCAATAGCTTTTTCTAACTTCAAGCCACCTCGAGACACATACTTTAGTGGTTGACCTTTTATAATCAAAGAGGTATCATCATCAATTTTTTCACCTGGTTTATCATATCTGAGGCCATTTGCTTCATTTAAAATCTGACCTGCCATAACCATCCTTTTGGCTTCTTCTCTACTTTTTGATAAACCTTGTTTTAAGACAAGGACATCTACTCTTTCTTTAGTCATGATATTCCCTCAATTTTTCTGCGGAAACCACCTGATTGCACTTCTGATATATTGAACGGCTTATCTGAGCATTAGGAACAAGTTCTGCTAGTTCGTTAGTGATTTCAGTTAACTTTTCATTTAATTGTGATAGGCGATCGATGGCACCAGTCACACCAAGTATTTTTGGATAGGTAGCTTTATCCAAATCAGCATCATGATGGACTTCTTTTCCAGTTTCTTCTTTTGTAAGTAATACGTCCTTTAAATCATTATGAACTTGGAAAGCAAGTCCAAAAAAACGACAAAAGCGACTGATTAATTGTTTAATGTATATTTCATCTTCAACCATACCAAACGGACTTTCCCCACTAGCTGAAATCAAAGCTCCCGTCTTTAATTGATGAATCTTTTCTAAACGAATGATGTCACAATTTTCCCCAGAATACAAAGAATCTAAGTACTGACCTTTCACCATTCCTTTACCACCGATGTGTGAAGAAATTTTTTGAATGGCAAATAGTTTTGCTTTATCAAAAAGATCACTCTTTAGTAACTCTTCATAACAATCGCTTAACAACATGTCTCCCACTAATAAGGCCAAACCGTGACCATACTTTTTGTGGACGGTTGGTTTTCCGCGTCTTAATTCATCGTTGTCCATCTCTGGTAGATCATCATGTATCAATGAATAGGAATGGATACTTTCCACTGCAGCTGCAATCGGAAAAGTATCATATACATCTTGTTTTAACCATCCGGCTGTAGCAAATACCAATAAAGGTCTCACTCTTTTCCCGCCACTAGAGAGAGCATAATATGCTGCTTCATTTAGTAAAGAAGTTTTAGGATATAGCTCATCTAAATAACCATTAAACTCAATCAATAAATCATTATATGATACTTCCGCCATTCATGACCCTCCTCTATGGTTCTAGTGTCTCTGTTGTGCCATCTTGTTTCATTAACTTTGCGACTTTCGTTTCCGCATCATCTAATTGCTTTTTGCAATACTGGCTCAGAGACATGCCTCTTTCATACGTTTTAATGCTTTCCTCAAGAGGTATATCGCCGTTTTCCAGTTTCTTAACGATGATTTCCAACTGTGCCATAGCATCTTCAAAAGACTGTGGTTTCTTAGTTTCTGTCATTATCAATGTCCTCCATTTTATTCATTTGCAATACTTGTGTTTTAACGATTCCATCCGTCATCCGGATTCTCATGATGTCATCCTTACGGATATCATTTATAGACCGTACAACGTCTCCCTGCTGATTTTCGACAACCGAATAGCCTTTTTTTAAAATGCTGAGAGGGTTAAGTAGCATCAATTGATCAATGATTCGATTGATACTTTCAGACTTCTTGTCATTCAAAGAAATGACTTCTCGACTAAGATTATTCTCAAGGTACTTTAATTCTTGTCGTCCTAAGCGAATTTGTTGTGTAACATAGTCCACACGAATTTTATTATGTATGAGGCGATAATTAGTTATTTTTTCTTTCATTACTTTATCAAAATAGTGGGCCAATTTATCAGCTATCGCATCAAAGAACTGCGATTTCACATCGATGATTTGCATTGGTCGTGTCAGAACTGGACGATTCAAAAGGCTATCAAGTTTTTCTGCTTTATTAGTCAGTTGACGATCAATTGCAGTAATAGTTCTCTGCTCGTAATCTTTAATTGTTAGCAGAATATCTGATAATCGAGGCGTTGCCACTTCTGCAGCTGCTGTGGGAGTTGCTGCCCTAACATCTGACACAAAATCAACCAAAGTAGTGTCAGTCTCATGCCCAACACATGAGATAACTGGAATGGGGTAATCTACCAATGCCCGCACGACTGCTTCCTCGTTGAACGGCCATAAATCTTCGATAGACCCGCCGCCTCTTCCAATAATCAGTGTGTCATAATGATCACTACTATTTTTGATGCGTTCTAATTGTGAAATAATACTTAACGCTGCTTCTGTTCCTTGGACAACAGCCGGATATAAGGTGATTTCACAAATTGGGAACCTTCTTGAAACAGTTGTCATAATATCATGAATAACCGCCCCACTTGGGCTCGTCACGACCGCAATTTTCTTAGGAAATGCAGGTATTTCCTTACGTTTCCGTGAAAAAAGTCCTTCTTTATCTAACTTTTTCTTCAGTTGCTCAAATGCTAAATATAAGGCTCCGGTGCCATCTGGCTCTATATGAGTAATTGTAATTTGATAACTTCCACTTGGAGGGTAGAGTGATATTTGACCAGTAGCAAATACGCTCATCCCTTCTTCTAAGGAAAATCCGATTCGGTCAAAATCTCTCCGATAAATGACAGCATTGATTTTTGCGTGATCATCTTTCAGATTGAAATATTGATGACTGTTCTTTCGTAATCGAAAATTCGATACTTCTCCCTTTATGGTAACCGTACGAAGATAGGGATCTTGATCCAATTTATACTTTAAATACTTTGTTATAGCAGTAACAGTCAAAAAGTTTTGAGACATATCATTCCTCCTAAAAAAAACACCAGAATACGCAATCAACACAATTGCACAGTCTGGTAGGGTAGGTAAAGATCAATCCAATATGTTAGAGAGAATCCCGTTAATAAAACTTGGGGATTTATCTTCTGAAAATTCTTTAGCTAGATCAACAGCCTCATTTACAACGACGATTGGCGGTGCAATTTCGAGATCATCATCAGTCGGCATAAATTTCATTTCTCCAATTGCCTGTCTAAGAATCGTCAAGTCAGACCTTAATATCCGATTGAACGCCCAATTTTTGCTATATTTTTCGATCAAGGCATCAATTTGAGTCTCATTGGTTAAAGTAGTCTCGACTAAAGTTTTTAAGTAGCGCAGATCAGTGTCATCAAATGATAATTGGGGTGATAATTCTTCTTGATAATGCTCAGTCAGAACCTCAGACAACAAAACATCAATTGGGACATCAGGAGAAAAAGTCTGCATGAACAGTGTTTGAAAAGCTAATTGGCGAATACTCTTTCTAGATAAACGTGCTCTTTCCACTAATTTACCCCTATCTCATTCAAAATATTCTCTTCTTTTTGATCCTCAGAAACAATCTTAACGATATGGACATTGACTTCCGAAATAACAAGATCACAACTATATAAAACTTGTTCTTTGATTTTTTCTTGTATCTCTAGTGCTACTTGAGGAATTGGATAGCCATAAACCACAGTACAATATAAATCAATCACCAAATGATCGCTTGTTCCCGACAAGTAAACGCCATTACTTTTGGCTTGATTTCTTGAAAAGAACTCCGTTACACCATCCATAATTGCTCCGTTTAAATGTCTAACACCACTCACGTCTTTTACCGCTATTGCTGCAATAGTTTCAATGGTTTCAGGAGCCATTATAATATTGCCGTTAAGTTGTTCTAAATTACCTGTTGCTACATTCTTGTTTGTCATTATTGTCACCCCTTAAGCTCTTGAGACGTAAGATCCATCAGTTGTGTTTATCGTTAACTTATCACCTTGATTGACGAAAAATGGTACTTGAACAACTAAACCTGTTTCCATTGTTGCAGGCTTTGAGCCACCAGAGGCTGTATCTCCTTTGATACCTGGTTCAGTTTCGGCTACTACTAAATCGACAGTATTAGGTAGTTCAACCCCTAATGTTTCATTACCATACATTACGATATTGACAACCATATTCTCCAATAAATAGTTCAATTCGTCTTTTATTTGGTCACCACGTAATTCTAATTGATCAAATGTTTCTTGATCCATGAAATAATAGACGCCATCACTTTCATAAAGATATTGCATTTTTTTGGTAGAAATATGGGCTTGTTCCACTTTTTCCCCACCACGGAAAGTCTTATCTTGCACTGCACCTGTTCTTAAATTCTTTAATTTTGAACGTACAAATGCACCACCTTTTCCAGGTTTTACATGTTGGAAATCGATTACGCGCCATAGTTCTCCATTTGATTCGATTGTCAAGCCAGTTTTAAAGTTGTTTACTGAAATCATTATTTTGCTCCTTTTATACAATTATATCTCTCATTTTATCATTAATAGCCAAATTTAGCCATCAACTAGAGCGTTTTTATAACTCCAGTAAGTCATGACTACTATGGGTTAATACTTTAAAGCCCTGATCCGTTACTAAGACATCATCTTCGATGCGAACTCCTCCAATACCATCAATATAGCACCCAGGTTCAATCGTAATAATATTCCCTGGAACTAATGGTTTATCATTTGATAGGGATAACATAGGTCCTTCATGTATCTCTAAGCCAATACCATGTCCAAGTCCATGTGTAAAGTACTGCTCTAAATCATATTTTCGTAGTACTTTTCTAGAGATTTCAATTAATTCTTTTGAAGTTATACCAGGTTTTATAGCTTTGATTGTTTTTTGGTTTGATTCTAAAACTGCAGCATGCATTTTTTTCAGAGTAGGCATTACTGAACCAATAGATATGGTTCGGGTAATATCTGAAACATAACCATTATAGTAACAGCCAAAATCAATCGTGATAATATCATTTTCTTCTATTATCTTATGAGTTGCAACACCATGAGGTAATGCGGATCTTAATCCACTAGCCACGATGGTATCAAATGAAACACCAGTAGCTTTATAGCGGCGCATCACGAAATCCAACTCATTTGCAACCTCTATCTCAGTCATCCCTGGTTTGACATATGTCAGAATATAATCAAAAGCTATGTCTGCGATTTTACAAGCTTTTTGAATTGTTTCAATTTCTTCTTTATCCTTCACTTCTCGTTGTTTTTCAATTAGTGGTGACGAAACAACTAACGAGGCATCAAACATCTTAGACATTTTCAAATATTGATTGTAGCTAATGTTGTTGCCATCAATTGCCAGCTTAGTGATCTCCAATCTATCAATAAGCTCTTTTACTGCATCTTCCCAAATAGAACCATGTGTAATCACTTCAAAGTGTTTTGCTTCATTGGTTGCTTGAATCGTGTACCTTGAATCGGTAATCAAAAAAGCAGTGTTTGGTGTAACTAAGCCAACCGCTGTTGTCCCTGTAAAACCTGATAAATACCTTAAATTAAACAAATTAGTCACCAATAAAGCATCTGTTTTTTCTTGTTTTAAAGTTTGTTGTAGTAACTTGAGTCTTTTAGTCATCTTTTTGTCCCCTTTATTTAAACACGAATTAATTGTTAGCAATCTTATTATAAAAGAGGCAACTAAGTCTCTCATCAATAAAAAATACAGTGATATTTTTCGTCTGTTAGTACATGGCTGACAGAGTTATACATGACTACTACACACTCCGATAAGTTATTTTTGTAACATCAATCGTTCAGCGACTTGAAGGAGTAACTGGTCTTGACCCTTACGTGTTGAAAACTGAATCCCTAACGGTAAGTTTGTTTGAAAATCATTGTAGATAGGCAAACTGATTGAAGGTATTCCGGCAATATTTGCCTGTTGTGTAAAAGGGGTGTACTCAAGAGATTTAGCAAATAGATTCCAAACCAACCTGGCTAACTGTTTTTCGTGTAGTTTTTCAGCATTCTGGCACCGCTCTAAAATTGGTTTAGATTGAAATGGAAAGTCGATCAAGGGTGCAACATCATTGGTCGTTGGTTGTAATAATAGATCATAATTATCAAAAAATAAATCATATTGAGCTGCTAATTGATCCCACCTAGCTAACGAGTTGCTATATTGTGCTGCTGTGATTGTCTTACCATATTGATAAATAGCCCAACTGACTGGTTCCATATCATCTTTTGTTAGAGATCTGCCAATGCCCTGTTCAATTTGAGACATCATGGCCGCTGTTTCGGCACCGTTCATTAAATAGTAATCGTTCATTGCTTCAATACCGTTGAACGGTAATTCTGGTAGGTTAATAATATCATGGCCAAAGCTTTCCAACTGGTGAGCAACCTGCTCGACTCCATTAATTGCTGTTTGGCTAACTATTCCAATAGGAGAATCTGTACACATGGCGACTTTGAGTGGCCGTTTCAAGTCCTCTTTGAGGAACAAATCTAGTGGCTTATCCATGTCTTCTTTTGTGATAGGTGTCAAATTAAAGGGTGATGCCATTTGATAGTCTTGCAATCCCATCAATAATTTTTTTGTATCACGCACTGATTTGGTAAGCGCAAAATTGACAGAAGCCCCCTGCCAACCACGCCAACCATTCGGCCCAGTAACGATTCGCCCACGACTAGGTTTTAAACCAATCAAACCATTAAAAGACGCTGGAATACGAATAGAGCCACCACCGTCACTCGCTGGTGACAAATGCACAACACCACTAGCTACTAAGGCTGCTGCACCACCACTTGATCCGCCCGCCTGCCGTGATAGATCTTTAGGATTATGAACCGGACCATATAGTTTACTATCACTCACATTTTTAAAACCAAACTCTGGGACATTTGTTTGACCCACTATAATGAATCCGAGATCAATCAACCTCTTAACGTAATTATTGGTTGTTGAAGAAATATTATCTTTTAACAGCTTTGCGCCACTAGTTGACGGCTCACCTGCTAATGTTTGCCCCATATCCTTCAACAAGATAGGTATCCCCGAAAAAGGGGCATCAAAATTTTGGAATGTTCTTGCTTCCGCGTAGGCCTTTTCAAACCGTGGATGAATTACCGCATTTAAGGATGGATTAACACGCTCAATTTTTTTTATGGCTTGATCTACTAATTCAAAAGGACTGATTTTCCTTTCTTTAACGCGTTCAGCATACCAGGTTGCATCTTTCATTCTGTCTCCCCCTTTTGATTTACTTAAAATTACTCACTACAAGTTTCCACTACAAGTTACCCACTTCTAGTTACTCACTACTAGTGTTACTTGCTACTCTACTTTAGAATAATAATATCAATTATAGTTTACAAGACTTCTTTTAAAAAAAACTAGATTAGTTACAGCATACAAAAAATAATTGCCTTGCTTTCCATCATTTGTTATATTAGATAATGTCAAAATAAAAGAAAGCGGTGTAATAATTGAAAAAAATAATTAAATCCTTAAGGTTTTGCTTAGTGTTGTTGATGTTTTTAGTTCTTACTGCTTGCACATCTCCTGCCACTAAAGAAGATGATAAGGAAAATGCCAAAACGATTACATATGGCACTTCTGGAACATTGTATCCTACTTCTTTTTACAATGATGATGACGAGTTGACCGGTTATGAGGTCGAAATCATGAAAGAAGTTGCTAAAAGACTAGATGTTGAGATCAAATTCGTTGAAATGGGTGTTGATGGAATGTTGACTTCTTTAAAAAGTGGTCAATTAGATATTGCCTCGACCGGAATTGATCAAACAGAAGAAGCAGAAAAGGACTTTTCATTCACTGAGCCGTATAAATACTCTTTCTCGAGTATGGTCGTTAGGTCCGAAGATGCAGACAACTATCATTCTGTTACGGATGTAAAAGGCAAAAAAGCAGGTGGTGCTGCAAGTACTAGCTATACAAAAACAGCTGAAGCATTAGGCGCCGAGCCAGTGATTTATGATAACGCATCTGTTGAGGAATATTTCAGTGAACTAGTTAACAAAAATATTGATGTCATCATGAATGACTACTATATTCAAAGAGAGGTAGTAGGATTTTACCCTCAATTTGATGTCAAACAACTTGATATTTATTATAACCCAGATCAAACCTCATTTGTATTGGACAAAGGAAATAGTGAGCTCATAGAGAAAGTGAACCAAGCTTTAGATAAAATGATAGAAGATGGTACTTTAACAAAACTATCAGAACAATTTTACGATGGATCAGACGTTTCTCAACCACTTACTGAGGATTATCCAACTGTTGACACTTCGAAAGTAGAGTGATGAGTCATGATTGTTGATTGGCAATTAGCATTTACTAGTCTGCCCTTTATTTTAAAAGGGTTGGGAATCACTTTCTTAGTGCCTACAATCAGCTTCTTCTTTGGTTCTTTTTTGGGTCTAATATTGACTGAAATGCAGGCTACTCAGTCTAAAACTCTGTCCTTTTTAGCTAGGTCTTATATTTCCATATTAAGGGGTATTCCATCATTAGTTTGGCTTTTTCTACTCTATTTTGGTTTACCCTTTATGGGGATTCAACTCTCACCATTTAGTGCCAGTATTATAGCATTCTCAACCATGTCCGCAGCTTTTTTAGCTGAGTATTTTAGAGCAGCTATTTCAGCGGTGCCTGTGGACCAATGGGATGCTGGTTATTCTCTTGGGTTAAATCACTGGCAAGTCTATCTCAAAGTTATCTTACCACAGGCTTTTAAAATTGTGACACCTTCTTTGTTTAACGTTTATATTGACTTATTCAAGGGGAGCTCTCTCGTAGCGATGATCACGTTGAAAGATATCTTTCAACGAGCAAAGATAATCGGTGGCAGAGAACATGATTATATTACGATGTACATTACAGTTGCCGCTGTTTACTGGGTTTGCTGTTTCTTAATCGCAAAAATACAACTTATCACCGAAAATTATTTTTCTCCCGATGATCCTAAACAAAAAGATGCCATCGATACAAATCAAGCTGTCATTTAGGGTGTAGTAAACAGAATTTATCAAAAAAATAAACGGTTTGTTGGCGCTTTAAAAAGCTCAACAAGCCGTTTTGTACTATAATTCTATGAGTTTAGGCTACTGCTATTTTCTGCTGAAAAGATAATGTGTTCCATCAAAACACTAACAGTCATAGGTCCAACGCCTCCAGGAACGGGAGTGGCATAACTGGCTTTTTCCTTTGCTTCGTCCGTTATATCCCCTGAAATTTTTCCATTAGCAAGCCGCGTGATGCCAACATCTATTAAAACGGCGTTGTCTTTGACCATTGATGCATTTACTAACCCTGGTGACCCTGCTGCCGCAATAATAACATCTGCATTTTCAGTATAATATTTAATGTTTTTGGTCAATCTATGGCAGATAGTAATCGTAGCACTTCTGTTTAAAGCCGCAATTGCCATTGGTCTACCCACAATCTCACTTTGACCAATTACAACCACGTTTTTTCCCTCAAGAGAAATATGGTAATAATCTAATAAGTCTAGTACTGCTCTAGGAGTGCAAGCTAACATGGAATCATCCCGTTTAACGCTTCTTCCTAATACTTCTGGATGAAAACCATCAATATCTTTTTTAGGATCTATCATTTGACTAACCACAGCTTCATCAAGGTGCTTAGGGATTGGAAACTGCACAATTATACCATGAATACCATCATCTTCATTTGCTTTTTGGATAATATCGGACAAATCCTTTTGACTAACACTAGAAGGCAACCATAGTCTTTCGACGAGAATGCCGAGGGACTGTGCTTGCTTTTCTTTTTGTCTTAAATAGATTTTGCTTGCCTCATCGTCACCAATCTCAATAATAAGACCCTTTGGTTCGATTCCCCTATCCATCAAAATTTTGATTCGAGATAGCATATTCTGCTTTCGCTCTTTGGCTACTAGTCTACCATCGATTTTCTTCATTGCTATCACGCTCGCTTTGCTTTAATTTACGTACAAAAAAATAGGTATTGGCTCCTAGGCCACATAATACGATGCCATATAATAACATCATTGCTATATTCAATGATTTAATAAATGGGAAAAATATGACTGTTAGAATAACAACTGAAAGGACATTTAAGATGATAAATAATTTTTCAATTTTCATTGTAGCACCACACTTCGTTTGTTCTTTCATTACACCAGGAAATAGTGTCAACAATAACAACTACTATTGGACAGGAGTTCTCTGTCATACAGTAATATGCCTGTAAATTTCTAACCCTAATCACCATTGAGAATTGAATTTTTAACAATCACATAGTTAACTGTACGAATGGACTCTAAATCTTTTCCACCAGCATATGAGATAGATGACTGCAAATCCTGTTGCATTTCTACCAGTGTATCACTAATCTTACCACGTTGGGGAACCATTTCTTTTTTTCCTTCGACATTTTTTCGTTCGCCTTTTTGAAATTCTGAAGCAGAACCAAAGTATTCCTTATATAATTGACCATTGACTTCATAAACATTACCAGGAGATTCTTCGTGACCAGCAAATAATGACCCTATCATAACCATCGTAGCCCCAAAACGGATTGATTTAGCGATATCACCATTATGTCTGACACCACCATCAGCAATAATAGGCTTTCTAGCCGCTTTTGAACACCAATTGACGGCAGCTAACTGCCATCCACCAGTACCAAACCCAGTTTTTAGCTTAGTAATACAAACTTTTCCTGGACCGATACCTACCTTGGTAGCATCAGCACCAGCGTTTTCTAATTCTCTGACCCCTTCAGGAGTTCCCACATTTCCAGCTATAACAAATGTAGTAGGAAGCTTTTCTTTTAAATACTTGATCATCTTTATCACACTATCAGAATGACCATGAGCAACATCAATAGTAATGTACTCAGGTGTTAAGCCTTCTTTAACTAAATCGTCAACAAAATCATACTCTTCTGCTTTCACTCCGATACTGATTGAGCTAAACAAGTTAAGTGAATCCATCGTTTTGATAAATGGGATTCTAGATCCATTTGCAAAACGATGCATAATATAAAAATAACCATTTTCAGCTAACCAAATAGCTAATTCTTGATTAATGACCGTTTGCATATTTGCAGGCACTACAGGTATTTTAAATGTTCGGCCTCCTAATGTGACACTTGTATCACATTCTGAACGACTTTCTACAATACATTTATTAGGTATAAGTTGAATGTCTTCGTAGTCGAATACACGATTAAAATCCATAGATGATTCATCCTTTAATAAGTTTATTTAGGCATAAAATAACCCGCCACAAGGGCGGGATTTATGTATCCTACATAACTATATTAAATAAAGCGGACATTTACAAGAAAATCAAGCTGAATTGTTTTTAAATTTTCTTAAAACACCGCTACTTTCATTTACAAATCAACCATTATTTATTTAAACGCGGACATTTAGCGATAACCCATTAAAAATGAAAACTCATTTAGCTCATCAAAGCTCAAGCAAGCGTTGTACCATAATCCCCATCAGTTACTACCACTATTTTACCTGCAGCGATATCATCACTATAATGCTCTAAAGTAGAGCCCTTATCGTCTTCATGATCCAAATCCTTTGTACCAAGATCACCAATTACATACGTCCCTTGTGCTGGTTCTACCAAGCCACCAGTCGTCGTTTGACCATCAAATGGGACAATCAGCATACTTCCTAACACCTTATGCCATAGTCCATTAGTTTCATCCTCATCATATGGTTTTACGCCCACCTCTGTCTCGGTAGGAAATTTTTTGATCATTTCCTCAGATGCTACTAAGTTAATTTGATTCTTGGTGTACACCTTATCTGATAACTCACTGACAGCCTTTAAAGCATCATTGATCGAATCATAAATCCCATAAACCACAGCATTATCCATTCGATTAGCCTCCTACTTTTTTCTCAGTTAAGTCATTAACTGAAACCTAGGTAACAAGAGATAAAAGCCCTTACATATATCTTTATTATACTGGAGACATGGCTATAGTACAAACAAAAGAGGTTGTCCAATCAGCGGTTAGCTTCGAGCCATTAGAAAAGATAGCTGCACATTTTTACCCCTCAAGAGAGGTCAGATTAAAATCAAGCAATCAATTCTTTGATTTTTGCCACTGGTAATGAAGAATCACATTTAACAGTTATCTCGTCATTTTTCTTTACTAAAAAGCCTGGAACTGTTGGAATATCATACTTATCCCGAAATACTTTTATAGCTTCTAAATCATTTTTGGCTTCACTATTCAAATAGTAAATCGGTTCTTCTGATTCTTTAGCTATTGGACTTAATTTACTGGCAAACAAGCGACAAAATGGACATGTCTTTCTTCCAACGAAAATGATGACCCTGTCCAAGGTATCAATCATTTCTTGAGCTTTTCCGACTGTAATTTCATCAAATTGTTGCGTATCTTTATCAAATTGTTCCGTTTCTGTGGTCATATTATAGTCTTCCTTTCAATTTTCCTCATATAGTCTATTCATTATATAGTCACTACTAGTACCCACTCAATCAGTTGTTATAAGCTATCAAAACTCCATATTTAGTTGCTTTCCTAATTCTTTTGCAACCTCTTCAATGGGTTGATGTATAACTATTTGGGCTCTTTGCTCTTCAGCAACTCTACTTTTATTTATGATGGCAAGTGTTTTACCTCTGAAATAATTGATGAACGAATTAGCCGGATACACCACCAAGGATGTCCCACCAACAATCAACAGATCCGCGGTAGAAATAGCAGATATTGCTCCTTTAATTGTATCTGGGTCTAGCATTTCTTCATATAAAACAACATCAGCACGAACAATGCCACCACATTTTGGACATCTCGGAATGCCATCAGCGTCATATGAAAGTTCAGATCGATCATATGTAGTTCCGCATTCTGTACAATACATTCTATACAAACTTCCATGTAATTCGACCACATTCTTGCTGCCCGCCTTTTGGTGTAAATCATCAATATTTTGAGTTACAACTGTAACTTTTTTAAGACGCTCAAGAGCTGCTAGAAAGAGATGCATAGCGTTGGGCTTGGCAGCTGGAAAAAGCAAATTATCGCGTTCAAATTCAAAAAAGGCTTTGGGATGAGCTAAAAAGAAATGATGACTTAAAATTTCTTCAGCGGGAACTCGTTGCTTTGTTTCCTTTTGGTAGATACCATTTGAAGATCTAAAATCAGGAATCCCACTTGCGGTGGAAACGCCAGCACCTCCAAAAAATACTATTGATTGTGCACTTTTTATAGCTTTGGCAAGTTGTTTAACTTCTTCTTCATCTGTTGCCAATTGAAAAATTCCTTTCTATATTACTCAATTTACTGGTTACTAGCAGTGTTTCTAATAATCACCAAGCCTTTAAGAGACGATTTGATGGGTTTCTTTCTTTGTATCCGTTAAGCTCAATCCACTTTCCTTTTGGAGTTCCTCATTCAAGCGATAGGTAAATCCTTCTCCAATGACTGATTGAACATTGCTACTGATAAAGAATGCCTTAGAATCAATCAAATTAACAATTTTAGTGACACGTCTCAACTGCTGGCGACTTACTATAACATATAATATTTCTTTTGTCTGTTGTGTATAGTATCCCTTTCCTTCTATGATCGTAATCCCTCGTTCAATGCTTGAACTGATTTCCTTAGCGATTTCGTCACTTTTTTTACTGATGATAATGACAGATTTTCTAGGATTCAACCCATACAGGATATAGTCAATTACCTTTCCACTGATATAAATCGATATCAAAGTCATGATGGTTAATTCAAAACCAGTAATAAAGAAAAAGGGTAAAACAACAAAAAAATCTAACACCAACAAAGCAGATCCTGTGTTGAATCCGAAATATTTATTAATGATTCTTGCAACAATATCGGTCCCTGCCGTAGTACCACCTGCTAATATCACGGTTCCAATTGCAATACCATTCAAAACACCGACAATAAGGGGTAATAAGAGTTTCTCAGTCACTAAAATGTCAAAGGTAGGAATATATTTTAAAAATGAGGAGTAACTGATAACCGAAAGAATCGTGTAAATCATTGTGCGTCGATCAAGAAACTGGTAGCCAATGACAATCAAAAACCCATTGATTACGAGGTTACTAATATATAGCGGAATATTTAATGTATAGAACAAAATCAAATTAACACCTGTCACACCGCCTTCACCCAAGCCATTGACCGCAATAAACGTGTTTGTCACGATAGACATCAGTGCGCTACCCAAAATAACTAGAATGATAGAGGTAAGCGAGAGCTCAGCAAATACATTTTTGACTTTTTCAAACCATTTACTCATCTTTCTTATATCCCCCTCAAATTGTATTATATCTACTTAGCTTTCTTGTGGTATTCTTCCATAATCACCTTTAGGACAGAAATAGCTATGGCTTCTTTTTTGTTGCGATCAATAAAGTGTTCGCCGTTCTCAGTAATGATGATTACCTCATTGTCATCACTATTAAAACCACTCTCTTTCTTGCTAATATCATTAGCAACAATCATATCTGCACTTTTTTTGTTCAACTTGTCCTTTGCGTATTTTATAATATCAATAGATTCAGCAGCAAAGCCAACCTTATAACACTGACGATTGTCAATCGAGGCTAAAATATCAGGATTAGTCATTAGGTCTAACTGAAAACCACTTTTCTCTTGGTGTTGCTTTTTTATTTTTTGGTTACTATAATGTGCGACGCGATAATCACTAACTGCAGCAGCCATAATAACAACATCATAATTTTTATATTCATTCTGTATGGCATCGTTTAATTGTATGGCCGACTCGATAACAGTCGTCTTCACCTCTGGTAACTTGGGGAGCACGGCTGCCTCTGGAGTGGCAATCAACTTTACAGTAGCTCCCAATAAACGAGCCGCATTGCTAAGTGCTACACCCATTTTTCCTGACGATTTATTCGTTAGAAATCTCACTGGATCAATTGCTTCGTGCGTGCCTCCAGCAGAAATCAAGAAACTGAATCCCTTCAACCCACTAGAAGATAGAGGTGGAAATTGGGCAATTGCTTCAGTTACTAACTCGATTGCTTTGACTTGCTGATCGATATCTGGCAATCTTCCCTTACCTTCATAACCCTCTGCCAAAAAGCCCGTTTCTGGTTCGACGACCCAAACACCATCATCCTTCAAATTTTTGATATGACGCTGAGTACGCTTGTTTTGCCACATATTGTGATTCATTGCTGGAAACACCACTACTGGAGCAGTGGTTGCTAACAATGTACTAAGTGCTTCATTATCAGCAATTCCCTCATCAAGTTTAGCGATTGTATTTGCAGTCGCTGGAGTGACTACGACGAGATCACTCCAGTCTGCTAAGTTGATATGCGCTACTGGAGAAATCTGGTAATTATCATCTGTCAAGACCGGTTCTTTCGTTAACACACGAAAGGTTTCTGCTGTGATAAATTTCTCAGCTGTTTTAGTCATTGCAACACGAACACTTGCCCCTTTTTTTATCAATTGTCTCACGACATTTGGTATTTTATAAGCTGCGATTCCACCAGTCACAACGACCAGAATATTTTGGTTTGCTAACATAAATTTCTCCTCTGAAATTTTACTATGACGACATACCTTCACTAAAAACTCATTTCCCAAAAGACCACTTGATTAACTGCGTCATTACTTGAGTCGTCTCGTAGTGTTGCGCGATGTCCTAATAAGTTGACCTATCGTGGTATCAATGACAGAAAATCAAAAGACTGTATCAAAACGTTTCATTACCTATTTTATGGTATTCTGCTGTCACTATCAATCATCTAAACTGACTATCGCCTAAATCATAGTGCCTTAATCCATACTTGCCTCAATCCATACTATAGACTCTTCACTTTTCTTTCGCAAAAAAAGCCTTTGAAAAAATCAAAGACTTTACCTTCACATTATAAGGCTAACTTACACTAGACAAATTTCCTATAGAATTATCAGGACTTATAGAACTAACAGGACCTATAGAACTAAGACTAGCTCCTTAAAAAAAACAATACCATCATCTTTAAAGAGTTGCTAACTACTAAAGAAGCCATTTCTTACTGAGTAATGGACTCTAGGAGATCGGGGTTAAATCCGTAAAAAGGGGTCTCTCCTTCGACAGAAATAACGGGTAATGACTGAAAACCCATTTCCTTCACTTCGTTAAGTGCTTCGTTTGAAGCTGTTACATCTTTTTCAGTGTACGCAATATGATGCTCATCTAAAAATTTCTTAGTAAATAAACATTGCATACAATTTGGTTTTGAATAGACGACTACTGATTTGCTCATTTAATCCACCTCTTAATTTATGATTACGCTTATTATCTTACCTCATTCTTAGGAAATGGTAAACCCATATATTGTGGTAATTTGAAGAAATAGCCTATTTTATATCAATATGTTGTATGCCTCCACATCTAGACAAGGCAGTTGTGGCAGTATGGGAACCCTATTAAAAAGACCTTATCGACATGCTTAAATACAATGCCACATTACTTTTAGTTCACTATAAAGTAGTTTCCTATTAAGGAGTGATTCCAAAAGAACCCCCAAGCCATTATTTCATGCAACTAAAGCATACATTTCCACACTATTGGCTTTTGTGATAGAGTATAAATTAGAAAATCACTAGGAGGTCCACAATGGTATTTGATGGTTTATCGCTCCATTATATTTTAACAGAAATCAGTCCTTTACTCTCTGGAGGTCGCATAGGAAAAATTTACCAGCCTCTATCCCAAGAACTACACCTCATGATTCGTTCAAATCGGAAAAACTATCGATTGATTTTATCTGTTGATGCAATCAACGGAAGAATCCATACAAGTAATACTTCAAACGATAATCCTTTAAAAGCTCCCAATTTTTGCCTTATCTGTCGCAAATACCTCGAAGGTGCAAGAATCGAAAGCTTTGAACAACACGGCAATGATCGTTTTTTAACCCTCAATTTTACACACTTGAATGAGGTCGGTGATCACGAACGGTTGCAATTAATCTTAGAAATAATGGGAAGACATAGTAATCTCGTATTAGTGGAACATAATGGTAAAATCATTGATGCCATTAAGCACGTCGATGAACACCTCAATAGTTTTAGAGAAATCCTTCCAGGTGTTTCTTATATTGCACCACCAAAAAGTGGCAAAAGAAATCCTTTTATATATGATGTTTTAGAGTTAGAAACGATCTTAACATCATTAGCTGAACCAGCCGATAACACAAGTAACCTTTCTAATTCTATTAATTCACAAACTAAAGAGTTAGTACACCAAAAAAACGAAAACCCATCAGATCTTGCAAATCGTTTAGCGACTTTAATAACGGCAAATTTTGAAGGAATTGCGAAGAAAACAGCCTTTGAAATCGTTTCATCAAGCATTCAGCGAGATTGTTCCTTAGGGCAAGCATTTTACGATTTTTGTCACCATGATCTTGAGCCATTAGTTTATAAAAATAATGGCACTTTTATAGCAACTCCTTTTCCCTACTCTAGTCTGTCTTCGAAAGATATTATAAAACGAACAGAAAGCTTTTCTGAAGCAATTGATTTTTCTGTAACTAGCAGTATTCAAAAAAATCGTATCAAACAGATGGCTGGTGATATCAAGCAATTAATCCGTAGAGAGATTGCCCGTAATAAGCAAAAAATTAAAAAGATTTCGAAACAATTGCAAAAAACAGAAACTGCAGATGATTATCGAATTAAAGGAGAGTTACTCACTGCTTACCTGTATGAGATTACAAAGGGACAAGAAAGTATCACCCTAAAAAATTTTTATGCTAATGAGGAACCCATTACTATTCGTCTAAACCCCGAGAAAACGCCGAATCAAAATGCACAATACTATTTCAAACAGTACCAAAAGCTAAAAAGTTCTGTTCATTATCTACGTCATGAAATCGAGCATGCTAAACAAGAAATCAATTATTTTGAAATACTGAACATACAATTAGCCCAATCAGATATTTCAAACATCGAGGCTATAAAAGATGAACTGGTCAAAGGAAACTATTTAAAGCGCAATTCTCACAAATCTAAAGGAAGAAATGCTCAAAAAAGTAAACCATTTAGCTTTATTTCAGATGACGGCACTTTAATCAAAGTTGGGAAAAATAACCTACAAAATGAACGCCTATCTCTTAGAGATGCTAATAAAGCTTATCTGTGGCTCCATGCCAAGAACATACCCGGATCTCATGTTGTCATCGAAAGTACAGCCCCTACTGATGAAACGATTACACTTGCTGCAGAATTAGCTGCTTATTACTCAAAATTCAAGGATTCAGCTAATGTGCCGGTTGACATTGTACCTGTCAGTAAACTTCGAAAACCAAATGGATCAAAACCTGGTTTCGTTGTCTATGAGGGACAAAAAACAGTTTATGTCACACCTAAAGAAAGTCTTATCGAAAAACACCACTATAAAAAATAGTGGTGTTTCTTTTTGTGTATCAAGACTTTCCTTGTTAAAACAATCATAATTAGGAATTAGTCCTCTTATATAATTAGTCCTCTTTTATAAGAGTCACTTGATCATTGTCGTCGATTTCAGTGATTGAAACATCAACTGTTTCACTACGAGAAGTCGGAATGTTTTTCCCAACAAAATCTGCCCTAATAGGAAGTTCACGATGACCACGATCGATTAATACTGCTAATCCGATTCTTTTTGGGCGACCCAAATCAATCAAAGCATCCATTGCACTTCTAATTGTTCTTCCTGTGTACAATACATCGTCAACGAGAACGACATACTTGTTATCAATCGGGTAATTTTCTTCTCTAGCAATCCCTAAATTCGATTTTACTGGTATCATACCACCATTTTTTTCTTGATCGTCTCGATAATTAGTGATATCTATCGCAAAACTGGTTATAGTAGTATCTTCGATGCTTTCAATGCGTTTAGCAATCCGATCTGCTAAAAACTCACCTCTTGTTTTGATTCCTACTAAAACGATATCTTTAACACCACGATTTTTCTCTAATATCTCATAACTGATACGTGTCAATGCGCGTTTAATGGCTGCTTCGTCCATTAGTAAAACTGAATCCATATTTTCACCTCTTATTTAAACTATTTAACAATACCGCAAACTCTTTGGGTAAGGGTGCTGTGAAAGTCATCTTTTCTTTAGTAATCGGGTGATTGAACGATAACTTCCCAGCATGTAGATATTGCCCAAATTCTGTCTTAGGTTTCCCATCATTATTGTACATTGGATCATTTAAGATTGGGTGTTTAATATAATCAAAATGAACACGTATCTGATGTGTTCTGCCTGTTTCTAGATGACACACCACTTCTGTAGCAGTGTTAAAGCGTTCAACCACCTTAAAATGAGTGATCGCCTCTTTACCGCCCTTCACTACTGCCCTCTTCAATCTATTTTTCTGATCTCTACCTATAGGGGCATTGATAGTGCCGCTCGACTCTGTGATGATTCCTGCAACAATAGCCGTATACTCTCTTATAACATTATGCTTTGCAATCTCTTTAGCCAGTACAGAATGACTCTTGCTATTCTTTGCAACTACAAGTAGACCTGATGTGTCTTTATCGATACGATGCACAATTCCTGGTCTAAAGGATTCACCAACATCCTTTAAGCTTTCACAATAAGCTAATAGTCCATTGACGAGAGTATGAGACTTATGGCCGATAGAAGGGTGAACTACCATCCCAGACGGTTTATTAAGAACAATGATATCGCGATCCTCATAAATAATATCTAAATCCATCTTTTCAGGATTGGCGTTTAACGGTTCCTCTTTCTTCGGAAAAACAACTAGTACCAAGTCGCCTTTCTTAAGTGAAGTTTTATTGACTACTTTGTTCCCATTAACAGTTACTAATCCTTTTTCAATCCATTTTTGAATCTGAGACCGACTAGTCTCTTTTAAGGTGTCAGCAAGCCAAGTGTCCAATCGTTCTTCATCTGTTGTTAATTCAAAAGTGACTTGGTCTAATGGCTGGGTATTATAAGCATTAGTATCTAATGTTTCTTTTTGCCCTTCATCCAAGGTGAGCCCTCACTTCATCTAAAATAAAATAACTGATTAATAGTATGACCCCAACAGTCAAACACATATCAGCAACGTTAAATATTGGAAAATCAATAAATTCCAGTTGTATCATATCAACAACATACCCCAACCTATAACGGTCAATCCCATTACCAATAGCTCCCATAGCGATCAAAGCGTAGGATAAGTTGACTAAGATGCCATTATTCCTGTTTTGATAAATCAAATAAACTAGCACGATAACAACCGCGATTGTGATGACCAAAAAAAACAACCGTTGACCTTCTAGAATTCCCCATGCAGCACCTTTATTTTGCAAATAAAACAAGGAAAATATTTTGTCTAAGACTGGCTTAGTCTCACCTAATGCAAGGTGGTTAACAACTAGCATCTTTGTCCATTGATCAAGTAGAACTCCTATTGCTATCAAGACAATATAACCTATCATTTATATACCCCTTAAAGTAGAATTTAGTTTTATTATATCATCTTAAAGAAGTAAACACAGTAAAAATAACCCTTTCTTGCCAGAAAGTTTAAAAAACACTATAATGAGTAGAGATTCACTATTACGATTGAAGGAGTTATCTATGCTTAGATATAGATACATCTTGTTTATACTAGTCTCGCTTTTTCTTCTCACGGGATGTTCTAATCGTGAGCAACAGGCCATCCGAGCTTTAAATGAATTTGAAGCTGAATCACATGATAGCATTAGTGAATTGGATGTTATTAAAAAAAGTGAAGTAAATTTGCAGGATGATTTTGAGGCAACCATTGGTGAGGATGAAAGTCTAGAAACCTTTAGTGACGAACAAGGACCGATATTTGATAACCTCAATAAAAGACAAGAAAGTATTGAAATACTTATCCAACTCAACAAATCATTAGATAAAGCTAGAGAACGTTTAGCGGCTATTGAATCATCTCAAACAAAAGGAGTTACTAAAGAGGATATTACGTCATTGATGTCCAGTTTAGACTCATTCAAAAAAGTAAAAGGTAAGTTCACCAAGGATTACCAATTGATGCTTGATGCCGAAAGAAAATTTTATAGCTCTCTTGGGGACGAGGATATGGACTATAAAAAGTTTCAAGCTGGTCTTTCTGATATCAACAAACTTGCTGATCAAAACATGAAAGAAGTCGATGCTCTCTCAACCCAACTAGATGGCTTATCTACTGTTATCAGATCAGTCCATGATAAACTAGTTGTCGCAGAATAAGCTTCTTGTCATTCAAATAATTCAGAAAGGGCTCATATCTATGATATTAAATAAATCTGTTAGCTTTTTTTTCAAAGCAATAGTCATAATGCTGGCATTTATTTGCATCATCTTCCAAAGCAAAACAGTTTTGGCTGATGACAGTTCTAATGATGGTGAAAATGTACCATATAGGATCGGTAAACTACTTGAAACGCCCAAAAATCTACCACAACGATTGTTCTACGATAGTGGCATTGATATTCCCTATCCAAAAGATGGTGTGAGAGGCATTTATGCTTCCGCATACAATTTCAATGGAGAGTCTCGTGATGATCTCATTCAATTTTTAGATGACACAAAATTAAATAGCATCGTCATAGATGTTAAAGATGACACAGGGTTTATCACTATGCCATTAAAGGGTGTCACACATGAACAAGGAAAAAATAATTTTGAGAATATCATACCAGATACAAACGATATGCTGAAAACATTAGAAGATCACGAGATATACCCTATAGCTCGTATCGTTGTATTTAAAGATAGTATATTAGCTGGAGAACGACCAGACCTGTCGTTTACCCAGGCTGATGGATCGCTTTGGAGTAGTGGTGCTGGAGATAAATTCGTTAATCCATTTAAAAAAGAAGTCTGGGATTATAATGTTCAAGTAGCAGAAGCAGCTGCAAAAGCAGGATTTAAAGAGATACAATTTGATTATGTTCGCTTCCCTGAAGGCTTTGAAACATTTTCTCACAACTTAAACTATGATGCAGAAAACTACTCGAATGAGAGTGAAGATCTTAATCAGAGAGTTGATGCAGTCACTGACTTTGTCGCCTACGCCCATGAAAAATTGAAACCATACGGTGTAAAAGTTAGTGTCGATATATTTGGGTACGCCGCTACAATCGATGAAGCTTCTGGGATTGGACAAAATTTTAGTAGCATTTCTTCAAATGTTGACATTATTTCGTCAATGATCTATCCCAGCCATTGGGGAACGTCTTATTTTGGTATTGACAAACCAGACTTGCACCCGTATGAGTTAGTTTCTGCCTACATGGAAGTCGAAAATGCTCTATTGGGTCAACATGATGAGAAACCTGTCTCAAGACCTTGGTTGCAGGATTTTACCGCTTCCTATTTAGGATATGGTAACTACTTGGAATACGGCGCTGATGAGGTAAATGATCAGTTAGATGCCCTACGAGATGCTGGAGTCAACGAATATCTATTGTGGAATGCTACGAATGATTACACTAGAACGGGTGTCAATTTTTAAACCATAGTCCCAATAAATAGATATATGGTAATTTACTTTTAAAAACAACAGTAAAAAGCGATATGACAATTTAAACTGTCATATCGCTTTTTCTATCTATATCCCTCTATTTATCACTCTAACTATATCATTCTATCTATATCACTCTACCGACATTAATCTTTATAGAATCATTCAACTGAAATTACTTTATTCGCCCTAATAAAGGCTAAATAGGATGCAGTCACTGGCTTTTTATAGGCTAGTTCTAGAGCGGTTTTATAGTTTTTAAGTTGAACAGTATACATGTCAACTCTTTCTTTCAGTTGAATTTCCGACTTGATATGATCTGTCTTATAATCTATCAAAACAATCTGATTTTTAAATTCAATGAAACAGTCTATAGTACCATGCACCATGATTTTATCATCGCTAGTGTCAATTGTCTGATTACTTTTTAACCGTTCACTTGCCGCTTCCACTGGAAGAACCATAGAAAATGACTTCTCCACTGCTATGTCACTAAAATCATTCGATATTAATGGCACAATTTTAGTAATAAAGAAACGATATAGCGTTCCAACTTCCGGCTCCGTCAGTGACTCAAATACAGATTGATAACCGTCTCGTAAACTATCAAAAGCTAAGGCGAAATCCATCGTTTTCATTTGCTTTGTTTCCTCGACCCAAAGACGATAAATCTCATGATACAGCAACCCTCGCTCAATGCTTGATAATTTCTTACTGCCAAGATTTAGATCAGACTGCTTATCAAATTGGATTGCCCTTGGTTTTTTTGATTCCAAGAACGGAGCAATCTCAAGATCAGGATAATCTGGGTCAACATTGATTTGCTTTATTTCTGAGACAGATTGGTATGCCGCTAATTTTGTAGCTTCATCATTCGGATATTCGACCCCATATAAGTTATCTAATTGATCTTTGAATTTTTCTATCGTGAAATCGTTAGGAATAGACCTATTATCAACAGTCTTCATTTCTTCGGTATCCCTGTTTTCTGCCTCTTCCCTACTATCTGGCTCTTCACCATCATGCATTAAGTTTAGTGCTTGGTTTATGGCGTTAGAAACGACGTCATCTTCTTCAATCACAGTTAAGGTGATGTCATCATTTGGGACAATATAACCAAGCCAATCTAGAAACGAATGAGCTGATTCACGTAAAGCCGTTGGCAACAAGTCCCGAGTTTGGTGAAAAGCCTCAAAATTGTTCAATGCATTTTCACTGACTTTTCCAACCATAAACAGTTTTTCTCGTGCTCTTGTCATTGAAACATATAGCTTTCTCAATTCCTCTGACAATTCTTTTCTTTTCTGTTGGTTAATTAAGGTCTTTTTGACAATCGAAGGGTACTTTATGTAGTCTTTCTCATCGAAATAATCTATTCCCAATCCGTTATGATTTGTTAGAATGATTGGTTTACGGAAGTCTTCAAAATTGAACCTTTTATGTATAGCGGCTAAGAATACGATTGGAAACTCCAAACCCTTACTACCATGAATCGTCATTACTTTCACCGAGTTGATATCTTGTTCGGGCTTTTCAACTGGCTTCATGTCATTGTCAAACTTTCTTAAATAAGATATCACAGTAATAAAGGCACGTAAGCCTTTAAACCCGTGCTCTTCAAAACTTGCAGCTCGCTTAATTAGAGCTTGAACATTATGGTATCTTTCATCACCGTTTTGAAAGTTTCTAACAACTTCTGGAAAGTAGGTTTCCCTGTAAATACTTTCAATAAAGGTTACCAGTGAAACTTGTTTCGCTAATAGGCGCCATCTTGATATGTCATCAAGAAATTGTGTAATTAATGGATTACCCTCAATTCTCTGATAGGTTTTAACGGCCTCAAAGAAAGACGAATCGGGATTCTTTATTCTAATCTCTGCCAACAATTGATCACTTATACCATATAAGGGAGACTTTAGTACTGCAACTAACGGAATATCTTGATAAGGATTATCGATGACTTCTAACAAAGAGACAATTATCGTCACTTCACTACGTTTAAAATACGAGTCTCCATGCTCAATGTCGACTGGAATGCCGAAACTAGCAAATATTGACTCAATTGCTTCATTTTGTGATCGAGTAGGTACAAGAACCGCAATATCTCTATAAGAAATTGCCTTCTTTTCCCCCCTCTTGTCTAAAACCTTAAATTCTGTGACAATGAGTTCCTTTATTTTTGTGGCCATATAAGTAATATCGGGTTGTTTTTCCAAATTAGTCAGCAACCCTCTAGAATCTGCATCTAAAACTTCGTTACTATTATCTTCTGAATTATCTTCTGGGTGATCGTCATTTGTCGTTTGATTACTTGAAGATGTCGGTGAAACAATTAATGATAGCTCTGTTTTGTAAGAGTCATCAGGCACATAATAACGATTGCCTTCAATTAAATGCGCTTTTTCATCATAGGACATTTCTCCAATGTCATCATCCATCAATTGCGAAAAGACCCGGTTGACAGAATTTAATACTTCAAAACGAGATCGAAAGTTTTCAGCTAGAATGATGCTTTTTCCCTCAGATTTCTGATTACTTTTGTTCAATTTCTCTGAAGAAACGGGTGCTTTATCATACTCTTGGTACTTCTTTAAAAATAGAAGTGGCTCGGCTAGCCTGAAGCCATATATAGACTGCTTCATATCGCCAACCATAAATCTATTTTTACTATCGCCCGTTCGACTAACCCCTTCTAAAATGCTTTCTTGCAAAGAGTTAATATCTTGATATTCATCGACCATGACTTCAGATAACTTATGCTTAAAATGGTGAGCAACTTGGTCGACTTTTAATAACTCCAACGCATTATGCTCGAGATCGTTAAAGTCTATCAGCGCTCGTTGGTTTTTATAATCCTCATATTTGATTTTGAATAATTTTGTAACTCTAACAAGTTCTGAAATGATTGGCCGACTAATTCTCATGATTTCAAGATGATAGTTTGCTTCTTCAAAAAAATAGGACTCTGTTAGCTGTTTAATATCAGCTGTAATGTTTTCTCTTAGGCTATAAATAGATGACAAAAATTCACTATCAAGGTCATCTTTTTTACTTTTTGGAATTCTTGGCCAACTCTTTTTCGATTGATTCATCAGCAAAGAAACGCAATGATTATAATCATCTTGCTCCAAACTATCTTCTACTGCTTTTATAGTGTCATAAGAAAATTCGACATTATCCACCCATTTTTGATAGTCTTCACCGGCAGAATTAAGGTCGCACATTATGTTATCAAAACGCTCAAGAATCCATTGAATTTTTTGCCGAGCATCAGGTTTGATCATTTGCTGATATATGGGAGTATTCGTAAAGGTTGTAGAATTAGCAACATCATACCATTGGTTTAACGAGTCCAACCATTCTGTTGGATCTGGTTTGGCTGTTGAAAAATAGTAGATTTTTTTGATCAGTTCAAACAATGCTTGGTCACCAGAATCATTTCCATATTGGCGGGCAAGTTGTGTAAAAGCGTCTTCCGTATACAATTCTTCTTCAATCTCCGCCCAAATACTTTGGAATATTAGATTCTTTTCTGCCTCATTTGACAAGACTTTGGTTTGTTGATTGATCGTTAACAAGTAACCAAACTCGTCAATCATTCGCTTACAAAAAGCATGTAATGTCGAAATATAAGCTTGTGGCAGATAAAGCAATTGTTGCTGAAGTTGGAGTCTCTCCTGTTCATCAACGGTTAGACTGATCCTTTCTTTAATTTTCTTTTCTATCCTTTCTTTCATTTCACTAGCTGCAGCTTCAGTAAATGTGACAATCAACAGTGAATCAATCGGAACACCCGATAGAACTTTTGTTAAGACTCTTTCAGCCAGTACAGTGGTTTTTCCAGATCCGGCAGATGCAGAAACGAGAATATTGCTACCAGATTCATGAATTGCCTGCCATTGATGGTCTGTGTATTGGGAGTTTTTCTCCTTTATGGGAATATCAAAATTTTGGTTTGCCATTTAAACACATCCTTAATGAGCTGAAGTTAAAAGATAGTAATTAGTTAGTAGTTAGTAATTAGTTAGTAACTACTAACTAATTGGTTATAGCTTTTTAAAATGATCAATAGTAATATCCTTTGACTTTGGACGATAGTAATTTTTCGGTAGACTTGGATCAAATAGACTAATTGGGTAATAGATTCCCTCTTTCACTGTGTCGACAAGGGTATCCTCCAGAGGTGCTAAACTGATATCTCCTTTTAAAATTCTTTCTGCAGCCTCTACCACCAATCTATTAGCATAAGCTAAGAGTGTGTCAAAGGATTCTTTGGATTGAACAGCGCTGTTTTTGGTGAGTTCTCCATTTTTCTTAAGTTTCGTCTTGAAAACTCTAGAAGAGTTATCTATATTTAAACGGTGATCAATGGAACACAAGACGTCTGTCTCGTTTAAGACCATACTCTCAGCTCTAAAGTCATTAAGCCGCTTCTTCAAAAATTCTTTTGCTTGATCCTCAGCGCTTAAAGTACTATAGGTATGCTCAATATAGCGACTCTTTAAAGACACATAAGACATCCCTAACGTTTGACTCTGATTAAATTTTTTTAAGGCCACATCTAAGTAGATCAGTAGTTGTAAGTCTACGCCATCATAGATACGAGTTAAATCAATTTTTTTACCAGAAGATTTATAATCCGACACATAGATGTAGGACTTATCTTGGAAGAAAAATCGCTCTAAACGGTCAATACGCCCTCTCAAAGTAGCGACTCCTCCGTTTGACAAGGAGTATTTTGGCGCTATAAAGGACTTATCATGTTGGTCGCCAAAAACTGTTTCAGTCATCACATCATGGGGGATCAAATCTTGTTGTAGCTCCAATTGGGCAAATAAGACCTGAGAAATCGTTTCTTTCAATCGTTCTAACATAAAGGCAGTATAGTTATTATAATTAAAGCGACGAATAATCGCTGGATTTACTGCTTTATTGTCAATTGACCGACTTATGACATCACTTAAGGCAGCCTTCAGGTCTTTTGGTTCTCGTGTTTCAAGTTGAAGGTCACCACTAATAATTTCTTTCCAGAATTCGTCAAGCATGAAATGAGCAAGTGTGCCCTTTTCTAGTACTGTAGGCTCATAAGTAGGACGCTCCTGTAGCTTTAAGCCATATTTTAGAAAATAATTATAAGGATCCTTATAAAAAGATTCTAATTGTGAAACAGATAGATGCAAATTTGTGCCATACAAGTCTTGTGCAATCCGTTCTGGCAACTTTTGGGGAATATTCGACCAAGAGAAAGCTGACATAATTCTACTAATCAAGTGGTCATAACCACCAATTCTATTGAGATAAGTTAAAAAGACTTGTCTAAATTGCATATCCCCCAAATAACGGTTTACTACCTCACTAGTTGATACGTAATTAGCTCTTGCCTTAACAGGTACCACTTCAAAAGCAGTGGCAATCTGTGTTAAATAAGGTGAGTCTTTGATTTCTTCGCCTTCTTCTCCAAACTGAAAACTACTCAAGTGTAACCGCTCACTTGCTAGTTTAAGGACTAGTGCTAGAATATAGGGCTCAGCAGCTATTTTTTGTTTAAAAGGTGGTTTCAAATCCTTATCATTAGGCATAACAGATGCTAGTGCATCACGTTCAGATTCATTGAACAGACTTGACACTGGTGGCGACAATGGTAACACATCTTGCGTCAATCCAATTATAAATATTGCTTTTCTAGGTTGGTATTGAACTGCATCAATAGTTGTGACTACTAATTGGTCTAATCTTGTAGGTGGTAACTTATAATTGGTTCGCGAAAAAAGATCTAAGAGAATGTCAAAATAAGAAACAGTTAACTCTTTTTCAGTAGTGTGATATTGCACCATTTCAACCATAAAATCCTGCAATACCTTAAAAACCTGTTCATGGTGTTTAGACAGTTCTATCTCATTCATCTCTATTGCGACATCGCGCCAATAGTTTAATTGGTCTACAACACCATAGTCTATCAAGAATTTCTTTAGAACAGTTGCAAACTGAGACATATCCATCAGTTTACTGAATCTTTGTCGAATGTCTGAGATCAGGTTCATGACTTGTTTATAAAAATTCTCGAGCCTTTTTATAGCTTCATCATCAAGATCAATAAGCATTTTCCTGATTTCCTGCTCTGATACCCAATCCTCTACGATTAATGGATGCCTTTCATCAACTCCAAACCCTTCTAAAAGGATATCGAGATAATCTACCTGGGATTCAAAAGCTTTAATGATGTCTGTTTTAAGTGCTAGATTCTCACTCTGATTTAAAGTACTCGAACCCGTGTGTGTCACTTCACTGGAAATTTCCGGATAATCACAAGGGATAGAGAAAAACTGATTCCGTAAAAGAACTAGTAAATCTGATCTGGTCCAACTGGTGGTAGTGATTTTTTTTAAACTTTCAATTAAAGTAACTAACGGATGATCAGCCATTTTTTCTGGTTCATCCCACAAGAATGGTATCTGTCCCTCTTTTAATAGTTTTGGTAGGACAAGTTTATACCGTGATAATTGTCGTGTAGCAATCAGTATATCCTTATAACGATACCCCTGCTCCTCGACTAACCCCTTGATCTCTTTCAGTACTTGAATAGCCTCTTCCTCTAAATTCAAATAATTGACTAGGTGAATATCTTGACTCACATTGACTCGTTTCTTTTGTTCTTTGGTTGTTTCAAATATTTTAAGCCAAGTTTCCGCTAATTGAAGCTCTTCCCGATTAGTTCTAGAAGAAAAGTGATGGTATAGCGGAATATTTTCCTTTCGAGCTTCAACTAGTAAGGTTTGATATGTTCGTTTAGGAATATCATATGGATCAAACAAGGACACATTTGAATCATTAACCATTTTTTGATCACCAGTTAAATAAATAGTAACATCATTATGACTTGCCATTGCCATAATCAATTTTATTTCTTCAGGATTGAAACGGTAAAAGTGACTGATATAAACATCAGTATTTCGCATCACTTCTTTAATCAAAGTTATAGCACGTTCTTGATATCTTTGTCGTAAACAATAGTTTTTAGGTAATAAGGCGTTATAGCTCTTTATAATCTTGCTTATATCTTGTAGTTTTTGCTGTAATAAAATATTTTCATGAGATGCTTTACTGTCCTGATCCAAACTGATCAATTCATCAATCGTTAAATTACCACTCGTTAGTTCTGACATGACTTCAGATATTTTAGTGATAAAATCCGGATACTGGCTCGCATTTTTATAAATGGTCAATTCTTCTGAAACAGAATTAATAGCTTGGCTCAATAGAAGTGTCTCGGTAATACCTGAAGGAATTTCAAAATTGTAAATATCGTCATATCTTAATAAGTACCACAAAAATCGGGAAATAGAGAATACTTTGGTATTAAAGCTTGCTGACCCCTGTTCACTTAGAGAACCAATATAATCGCGCTCAGCCTCAAATTTAATGTGTTCAGGCACTAAAATCAATTGTTTTTCCGCCGTTTCACTTCCCTTTTTGATTAGCGGTTTAATCAACCTTTGGGGGTTATCATCTATTTCATAAAAACTAAAAATCAAACTCATAGCTTCACTCCTTATAGAAAGTCGGCTCGCATTGGACTTTAGGAAACTGTTATCTGATATTACCACTGCTTATCTTTGCATGTTAAAAGGATTGGATAACATAAACTGTCTGACACCTTCCATTATACAAAAAAAAACCGAACCATCGTTATAGATTTAGGATCTATACAAAAGTTCGGATATTTTTCGATCACTTAGAGTGAAATCGCATGGTTCTTCAGCTAGCTATTTAGTCAGAAACTACTGCTTCTTGAGCAATCTGTATCAATAGTTTTGTTGCTTTTTCCATTGCTTCTAAAGACACAAATTCATAGCGTCCATGAAAATTCTCTCCACCAGCAAAAAGATTAGGAGTTAAAAGACCCATGAAAGAAATCTTTGAACCATCAGTGCCACCACGTATTGGTTCGATGATTGGTTCAATAGATAATTTTTCCATTGCTTTTCGAGCTATTTCTACGGGCAACATATCCTCTTTTATTTTATCTATCATATTGTAGTATTGATCAGCTAATTCCAAAGTAACACGATCTCCGAACACTGAATTAAGGTCCTCTGCTACTTTAATTAAATAGTCCTTACGATACTCGAATAATGACGCACTATGGTCTCGTACAATATAAACAAGTTTAGCTTCTTCTACAGTACCTTCTACAGATACTAGATGGTAAAAACCTTCACGATCAGACGTTTTCTCTGGTACATCTAAGGATGGCAATGCGTTTTGAAATTGACGTGCAATCTCTAAAGCGTTCACCATTTTCCCTTTTGCAGTACCGGGATGAACGTTTTTCCCTTTTATCTTGATGACGGCCGAACAAGCATTGAAACACTCATACTGTAATTCACCAACAGGTCCACCATCTACTGTATAGGCATAGTCACTTGCAAACGATTCAACATCAAAATGGTCTGCCCCTCTACCAATTTCCTCATCTGGACCAAAAGCAATTCGTATCAGGCCATGTTCAATTTCAGGATGGTCAATTAAATAACTCATAGCCGTGATTATCTCAGCAATGCCCGCCTTATCATCAGCGCCCAACAAGGTCTTACCATCAGTCGTAATTAGTGTATCTCCCACATAATTTGATAAGTTCACAAATTCTGAAGGATCTAATACGATATTGTCTTCTTCATTCAGAATGATTGTCTTCCCATCATAATTTTTATGAATCTGTGGTTTGATATTACGGCTTTCAAAATCTGCTGTATCCATATGCGAAATAAAGCCAATAGTCGGGACTTTCTTCTTTGTCGTAGGCAAAACAGTAGCAGTCACAAAGCCATTATCAGCATTATATGACACATCTGAAAAGTGTAGATTTTGCAATTCACCAACTAACTTTTTAGCAAATTCTACTTGCGACGGCGTGGATGGTATAGAGTGACTCGATTCATCTGAACGAGTATCTTCTTTAACGTAGGATAAAAAACGGTTTAAAAGTTCTTGCTTCATATGACAAACCTCACTTTCTAAATTTAAACGGATCAGTATTAATTTGTGATGGTATAAAGTTAATTTCAAGTAATTCTGTTTGTTGTTTGAACCAATCGACCAATTTTTCTGTAATAATATGTTCCATATAATGGCCAGGATCTACCGCATAAAACGGTAATTCCATGATATCATGGCTTGTATGATAATAGAGATCCCCAGTTATAAACAGATCGGCCGATTTATTGTATACATCGTTATAAAAGTTGCCGCCATCACCAGCTAAAATAGCAATTTTTTTGATGGTATTAGGTACAGTTTGACCTTCAACTAATCTGAAATCCTGCCACCCCATCTTATCAGTCATGTATGCCAAAAACTGATCAATAGCCATATCAAATGGCAACTCTCCAACTCGACCTAAGCCAAAATTCTGTGACGAAAAGTAATCTTTGGTCACATTAAACACTAGATCAGCATGGTGTTGTAACTTATGGACCCAATGGCTCATGTCTTCTAAGTAGGCTTCACTAATTGTTGTTTGTAACCATTGAATCTCCTGTTCATCAACCCAACTAGTCCATTCAAAAGCCTCTTCATTTAAGGAGCAACGAACTGGAAAGTCTAGCTCTTCCAACTCTTCGTAGACTCTTTCAACACTGGCAGGAGCAACTTTTAAGCTAATATCATAGCGATTAAGTTGCTTTGTTGGATGAAGGATTTCTACATTGGATAACTCTAATTTTTCGCAAAACCAATCATTCATCCCACCAGGTACAATATCCAAGTTCGTATGAGCAGAATAGACTGTAATATTATGTTTAATTAAATCAGCAATCATTTTATCATTTGGATTACTAAAATCTAACTGCTTAATTGGATGAAAAATCAAAGGATGATGGGAAAAAATGACATCTACTTTTTTTTCAATCGCTTCTTTAACAACTTCTGGTCGAACATCTAATGTTACTAATACTGACGCCACTGGACGATTTAAATCACCTATTTGGAGTCCAATGGGGTCCTTAGGCATCGCAAGAATCTCGGGGCAAGCAGTTTCGAAAATTGATATAAATTGTTTAATATTCATTGTTCTGAATCACTTCCTTTAACCATCTGATTCGTAATTTAAAGCTCTCACGTTGAGAAGCTGCTTTATCAGATATGGGGATTTGATCAAGTATCTTCTCATAATGCTTTAAATCATGCTTCCATTTGGCTATAACACTAGGCTCTTTTGCTTTGCCTTTTAAAACTGGGCCAATAAAACAATCAAAAGAAGAATAGTCATACATTTCTCCAGACCTTTTGGCCTTTATTATCGGATAAAAATGACTTCTCTCCTCTACAATAGTTTCATCAGTGATCACATAATTGTTAGCCATTAACCAACGCCTTACTCCTTCATCTCCAACATTAGGTTGAAGAACGAGTTGAGTAATACCTTGTAATTGGTGTTTCTTTAATCCTTCGTTTAAAATTGTGACGATCAATTCGCCACCCATACCACAAATAGTAGCACAATCGATAGGATCATTCTCCAATAGGGGGTCGAACCCGCTACCTAACCTAATGGCTATTAACTCTTCAACCCCATAGGCTTTGACACTCGTAAGTGCATTAGCTAAAGGTCCTTCTACAACATCACACGCAATGGCGAAAGAGACAAGCTCTTGTTGTATCAAGTAAATAGGCAAAAAAGCATGATCAGTACCAATATCTATGACACCTTTACAATTATCGAGAGTATCCGCAACAGCTTGTAATCTTTTCTTCAGGTGAATAGTTTCTGTCATAAGCTTACTCTAAAAAATCACGTAATTGTTTTGAACGACTAGGATGCTTTAACTTCCGTAATGCCTTAGCTTCAATTTGCCGTATGCGTTCACGTGTCACTCCGAATACTTTACCAACTTCTTCAAGAGTTCTAATTTCGCCACCACGATCTAATCCAAAACGTAAGCGCAAAACATTCTCTTCACGATCAGTTAATTGCTCCAGTACTTCATTCAATTGTTCTCTTAATAAAGCATAGGTCGTATGATCCGATGGACTAGTCACACCCTCGTCCTCGATGAAATCACCCAAGTGAGAATCATCTTCCTCTCCAATTGGAGTTTCTAATGATACAGGATCTTGAGCAATTTTTAATATATCACGAACTTTTTCAGTTGGAAGATCCATTTCAGCCCCAATTTCTTCAGGTGTAGGTTCTCTTCCTAGATCTTGTAATAATTGTCTTTGAATTCTCACGAGTTTATTGATGGTTTCAACCATATGCACAGGAATTCTGATTGTCCGTGCTTGGTCAGCAATTGCCCTTGTAATTGCTTGTCTGATCCACCAAGTTGCATAAGTAGAGAATTTGAATCCTTTCGTATGGTCAAATTTTTCAACCGCCTTCATCAAGCCCATATTTCCTTCTTGAATCAAGTCAAGAAACTGCATGCCCCTACCGACATATCTCTTGGCAATCGACACCACTAATCTCAGATTGGCTTCTGCTAATTCTTGCTTAGCTTCTGTATCCCCATCCTTGATTCTTAATGCAAGCGCTACTTCCTCATCAGCAGTTAACAAGGGTACCCGTCCAATCTCTTTCAGGTACATTCTAACGGAATCATTGATTTTGACCCCGGTAGGTGCTCCAGCATCCTCTGCTGTCGTTTTGCCTAAGTCATTTTCAGTTTCTTCAGTTTGCTTTTTATCAGTTTGTTTTAATTGAAAATTTGTTGGTCCACCGTCCTCATCAACGACAGCTACACCTGCATCTTCAAAACGTTGAATGAGTTTTTCTGTTTTATCAGCATCTAAGTGATAAGGGCTTGCTAATTCTTTGATCAGGTCATCATAATAAATTTGCCCAAGTAATTTTTTTTCCGCAATTATTTGTTTTGTGCGTTTTTCATAAGTTACTTGCGGCATTTGCTTTTCTTTTTGAGCCATTTAAAAGTCTCCTTTTTGCTTTTGATTCATTAAGGTCATAATTTTTAGAGCAATTTGCTTACTTTTGTCTTTATCCCCACTCCTAGAGGCCTCATTTAATTCTTTTTTGAGTTTTTCAATTTGCTGAGCAACCGTAACCGAATCAACCACGGTTCGAATTAAGTCATCAAACTCTTCTCGTGTAAAAGCAAGATCAAAATCAACTAATGAAATCTCTGTTAACAATCCTCTTTCAGTTTCACTATTAAGCTTTGACAGGACAGACTTCACATCAAATGGTGCTTGTTTGTCCTGGTGAAATTCTACTAATGCCCAAAATAAATTTTGATAGTTATCAGATGGAAACGGAATGGGATCATCAGGTAAGTAAGACCATGCAATCTCTTTTGTCATTAAACGGTAGAGAATCTGTCTCTCAGCACGTTCAACTTTGCCAATCTGATCTCTTTTCATTGGCTCGATACGAACGTTTTGATATATGCGCTTGTTGTGGTTGTCTCTTTTTTCTTGACTTATAAGAGCGACAAATTCCTCTTTTAGACTATCAACTGAAATATCAAATTCTTCGGATAAAACACTAAAGTATCGGTCACGTTCTATCGGATTTGCATGTTTTAGTTCGCCCAAGAGTAACGGAATCATACTCATCAAATCATGGCTATTTGTCTTTCTAAACTGGTCTTCCAAAAATCTTTTTGAGAATTCAAAAGGTGTTTCCCTATTGTGTTGGTAAAAATTCAAGAACTGTTTAGCCCCATGTTTTTTGATATAGTCATCTGGATCACAACCCTTAGGCCAAGGAATTACCGATATCTCAAAGTGGTTGGTTTGACGTAATAGATCAATGGCACGTTTAGTAGCTTTCATACCCGGAGTGTCACCATCATACCCTAGAACAATACGATGTGTTAGGGATCTTAAACGATTAATCTGTGATTCAGTTAAACTCGTTCCTAATGAAGCAACAACTTGCTTGATACCAGCATCGTAAACACTGATAACATCCATATATCCTTCTAACAAAAACACTTCATTGACTTTGCGTATTTCTCTTTTAGCCAAATCGAGATTAAATAGAAAGTGCCCTTTGTTGAACAATTTAGTTTGTGGGGAATTTATATACTTTGCCTGATCGAACTGTGAATCTTCTTCTTCATCAGTTAAGGCAGGTATGATACGACCAGAGAATGCAATAATTTCTCCTTGTTCATCTCTTAATGGAATCATCAATCTGTTTTGAAAACGTCCAATTAATTCTTTCTGATTATCAGGATCTTGAAATAATCCAGATTGAATTAGTTCTTCAGTATCAAAATTATTTTGAGACATAATCTGTCCAACCAGTGTCCGATCAGCAGGAGCAAACCCAATTTGAAACTCATCGACAGCTTTAGAAGATAACTTTCGTTGGTTCAGATAGTCCCTAGCAACTTCTCCTATTGGTGTATATTTTAGTGTGTGTTGATAAAACTGACCAGCTTTTGCAAGTGCAGCAGTTCCTACTTTTCTACGATCAGATTTGGAAGAATCATAACCGTCTTTTTGTAATTCATTTGATAACTCTAAATGTCCAAGCTCTGCCGTTTTAATAACAGCTTCAGGGAATGACAAATTGTCACGTTCCATCAAAAATCCAAACACATTTCCGCCTCTTCCACAACTAAAACAGTGATAAATCTGTTTATCTGGAGAGACTGAAAAAGAAGGTGTTTTTTCATCATGGAAAGGACAATAGCCAAAATAATTGTTACCAGTCTTTTTTAATTCTACATAATTCTCTATTATTTGAACAATGTCAGTCTGTTCTAAAACCTCATCGATTTTTTCCTGCGGTATTAGCTTAGCCATGTTACTACCTTCACTTCTTTATCGCTTCTTCAATGACTTGCCACGCCTTATCAAAGCCTTCACCTGTAGTAGCAGAAAATAAGGTATACTCCGTATTATCTCTTATTTCTAAGGCGTTGATTGCTTGCTGTAACTGTCCTTGCCTTTTTGACTTGCTCACTTTATCCACCTTAGTGAATACAACATGAAAAGGGATGTTATAATAGATTAAGAAATTTGCCATTTGAATATCATCGCTAGTCGGCAAATGTCTAAAGTCAACTAATAGAACCACAGCTTTTACCATCTTACGAGTTGTTAAGTAATCCTCGATCATTTTGCCCCATTTTTCTCTTTCGGTTTTAGATACCTTTGCATATCCGTAACCGGGTACATCAACAAAAAAGAATAACTCATTGACCAAATAAAAATTTAACGTTTGAGTTTTTCCTGGTTTGCTAGACGTTCGTGCCAAATTTTTACGTTTTAACAATCGATTGATAAAAGATGATTTACCAACATTTGACCTGCCAGCTAAAGCAATCTCTGGCAAGAAATTTTTGGGATATTGTTTAGGTGTGACAGCTGAAATAACAATCTCTGCAAAATTAACTTTCAAGACTCACACCTCCCTCATTCATTTCAATATAATACTGTATCAAATCTACCACTTAAGAAGATAATCGTTTTCCCGAACGGTTATAGATTTGGGGTTTTGCTAGCACTTCAGGTTCAACACAGTCTTTTGTGATAATAACTTTCTTGACATCATTACGACTAGGTATATCGAACATGATATCAAGCATCACTGACTCTATAATAGATCTAAGGCCTCTTGCACCTGTATTACGTTTGATGGCTAGTTTTGCAATAGCTGTAAGCGCATCTGGTTCAAAGTCCAACTCTACACCTTCAAAAGCCAGTAATTTCTTGTACTGTTTTACAAGAGCATTTTTAGGTTCTGTCAAAATTTGAACTAAATCTTCCTCACTCAATTTTTCAAGAGCAGCCATAACTGGTAAACGCCCAATAAACTCTGGAATCAATCCAAATTTCAATAGGTCTTCCGGTATTAGTTCTTGAATTAAACTATCTTTTTCATTCTTTTGAGTCGCTGATTTGCCAAAACCTATAACCTTTTCGCCTAAACGCTCCTTGATGATGGTTTCGATGCCGTCAAACGCGCCACCAACAATGAAAAGAATATTAGTTGTATCTATCTCAATCATTTCTTGTTGCGGATGTTTACGACCACCTTGTGGCGGAACACTCGCAGTTGTACCTTCTAAAATTTTCAATAACGCTTGTTGGACACCCTCGCCACTGACATCTCTAGTGATACTAACATTCTCACTTTTTCGAGCAATTTTATCAATTTCATCAATATAAATAATACCTCTTTGAGCTTCTTCCACATCAAAATTTGTCGCTTGAAGGAGCTTCAACAAAATATTTTCAACATCTTCCCCAACATATCCTGCTTCAGTTAGGCTTGTGGCATCTGCTATTGCAAATGGGACATCTAAAATATTGGCCAAAGTCTGAGCCAAGAAGGTTTTCCCAGATCCTGTTGGCCCTACTAAACAAATATTACTTTTTTGTAGTAACACTTCATCAGAATCATCATCTACATTATTAACACGTTTAAAGTGGTTATAAACTGCTACTGATAAGGTTTTCTTTGCTGCATCCTGTCCGATAATGTACTCATTTAAGATTTCTAGTATCTCTTTTGGTTTAGGAACCACAATTGGTTCAAGGTTATGGTCTTTTGCTAGCTCTTCTTCAATGATCTGTTGGCATAGTGCCACACATTCATTACAGATATAGACGTCAGGACCAGCAATTATTTTCTTGACCTGATCTTGTGATTTACCACAAAAAGAGCAGTAAACAGTCTCGTCTTTATTGTCATTCATTTTGATACAAGCACCTCTTTCTCGTTTGATGATAATAAGTCGAACATGATGTACCTCTATAAAAGTTTCATTTACAACTCTAATCACTTCACTATGACAACATAATAGAGTACATTTATCCGATTTTTTGGTTTACCAAACTTTTTAAAACTTTCGTCCTAATGGATAAAACAGGCGTGGAATGATTATTCCCCGCCTGCGACATAAACATAAAGTCATCCATTCATTCGACCTCTCAATAACATAACCGAAGTCTTTGAAAGGTAAACCACCACAATCTATTTAGTCCGATTAGACCTCTTTAACACTTTCAGTAATCAAACCTAATGCTTTTTTAAGTTTGATATCTTCAGCTAACATATCAGTACTGACAGTGTTACGAACTTGTTTTTCATCCATATCATATTCGTCAGCTAATGACTTGATTTCGCTTTCGATTTCTCCCTCAGAAACTTCAATATCCTTTTCTTTAACGATTTGTTCCAAAATTAAATTCGTTTTTGTACGAACATCAGCATCTTGAGTGAATTGTTGCTTCAAATCATCTTCAGTTGAGCCGGTGATTTGATAGTACAAGTCTGGTTCGATACCTTGACGACGCATATTATTCAAGTAATGGTCTAATTGGCGATCAACTTCCTCAGTTACCATTACTTCTGGAAGATCGATGATCTCAGCGTTATCAATTGCCTTACGGATTGCAGCATCTTGTACTTTCTCATCTGCTAATTGTTTCTTTTCATCTTCAAGCTCTTTGCGATATTTTTCTTTCAATTCACCAAGAGTAGAAACATCCTCTGACACATCTTTTGCAAATTCATCATCAAGTTCAGGCAATTCTTTTGTCTTAACTTCGTGAACTTTTACTTCAAACGTTGCTTCTTTTCCAGCCAATGCTTCGCTATGGTACTCTGATGGGAAAGTAACTTTTACTTCTACCTCATCGCCTTCTTTTGTTCCGATTAGTTGTTCCTCAAAGCCAGGAATAAACTGATTCGAGCCAAGTTCTAATGAATGATTTTTGTCTTCGCCGCCTTCAAAGGCAACTCCATCAACAAATCCTTTGTAATCGATCACGACAGTATCGCCATATTCTGCAGGTTGATCTGCTTCTTTCACAATCAACTCAGCATTTTTTTCTTGTTCTGCTTTTAAACGATCCTCTACTTCTTCATCAGTGACGGAGCGATCTTGCTTTTCAACCTCTAGACCTTCGAATTGACCTAATTTTACAACAGGCTTAACAGCTACTTTTGCTTTTATTACCCAAGGTTCATCATTATTTAAAGACTCAACCGAAATTTCAGGTTGTGCTACGGGGTCGATTCCAGCTTCTTCTACCGCTAAAGGATAAGCTACAGGTAACACATTGTTTAGTGCATCTTCATATAAAGAGGTCTCGCCAAACATCCGGTTAAAAACAGATCTTGTTACTTTGCCTTTCCGGAATCCAGGAACATTTAAATTTTTCTTAACTTTATTAAAAGCTTTATCGATAGCTACTTTCTTTTGAGGTTCAGAAATTTCAAATGTTAAAACTCCATACCCGTTTTCTGTTATTTCCCAATTTGCTGTCATAAATTTACCTCCAGAATTAATTAAAATCTCTTGTTTGCATACTAGTTTATAATACACTATTACAGGCTTTATGTAAATAAATCCGTACTTTAAGTATGGAATTTATTGCTATAATACTTGATAAGCTTATTACGATAGTCACTCCCGCCATTACTATTGGGCATGACAAAAGTTAACTTAGTGTTACAAAAGCCTGACCTTATTTCAAAAACTAACATTTAAGGGTATAATCTAGTATAATGTGACTATCAGTTTTTAAAGGGGAGAACCATGACCATAAAACATCCTAAAGGTATACAATCTAATGATAGTGTCAATGAACCTGACGGCATAAACTACGCTAGAAGAGGGATGACTTTTGAAAAGTTGATTAATGAGTCTAACCAATATTACTTAGCAAAAAATATTGCAGTTATTCATAAAAAGCCAACACCAATCCAGGTAGTAACTGTCGATTATCCAAAGCGTAGTGCGGTCAAAATAACTGAAGCATACTATAAAGAAGCCTCGACAACTGATTATAACGGTGTCTATAAAGGCTACTATATTGATTTTGAAGCCAAAGCAACTAAACTCAAAACACGTTTTCCACTAAATAACTTACAGGAACATCAAATCGATCATATGATTTCTTGTCAAAAACAAGGTGGAATCGTTTTTTTGCTGATTTATTTTTCTACCCTAAAAGAGTGCTATTTGATGCCTTTTTCAGATATAAAAGCTTTTTGGTGTGACAATGCTAGTGGTCAAAAATCAATTCCTTATACCTATATCAAAAAGAATTGTTATGCTGTACCCTTCAAGTTGAGGCCACGAGTTGATTATCTCGCTGCCGTCAATCACTTGATGATACAGCTCAAAGGAGTCGACCAATGACTAATAGGAAACAAAGACAACAAAAAAATCATGACTTTTCCTGGAAAAGTGTTCTCTGGAAAATCACAAAATATTTTGCAATAGTCGTAGGTCTCATTTTCTTAGCTGGCCTTGGATTATTCCTGTATTACGCCTCTTCTACTCCCAATATCACACACGCTGAATTGGAAGGAAATATCGAAACTCAACTTTATGACCGAGATAATAGTTTGTTTGCAGAGCTTGGTGGTGAGAATCGTGAAATCATCTCTCCTGATGAGATTCCTGACCAGATGAAAGAGGCTATCATTGCAATCGAGGATCAACGCTTCTATAAACACAATGGTATTGATCCCATCCGAATAGTAGGAGCCGCTCTCTCAAACTTTAGAAGCCGGTCAGTAGCTCAAGGGGGCTCAACTATTACCCAACAGCTCGTTAAGCTATCGGTATTTTCGACTAAAGCTTCTGATCAAACGCTAAAACGTAAATCGCAAGAAGCCATTTTAGCATTGAAAGTTGAACAAGCTTATTCAAAGGATCAAATACTCGCTCTTTACCTCAACAAAATCTACTTTGGAAATAATGTTTATGGGGTCGAAACAGCTAGTCAATACTATTTTGGTAAAACACTCAGTGATTTGACTTTAAGTCAAACAGCCACTTTGGCAGGTATGCCGCAGGCCCCAAATGATTATGATCCTATCAATCAGCCAGAACAGTCGCAAAGACGGCGAAATATTGTATTAGGTCAAATGTTAGAAATGAAAGATATTTCTAAAGAAGAATATGATCAAGCAATCGCAACTGATATTACAGACGGATTAGCAACTGAACATGATCAAACCAAGAATGATCTTGTTAACGATGCCTTTTTACAAATTGTAATAGATGAAGTCAAAGAACAAACAGGACTTGATGTCTATAAGGATGGTTTACAAGTATACACAACGTTAGATAGTGACTTGCAACAACACTTATATGATGTTGTGAACACTTCTGCTTATATCAACTACCAGTCTTCTGATTTACAAAATGCTGCTACTATATTAGATACTGAAAGTGGTGGGTTAAGAGCAGTTATAGGGGGCCGTCATCAAGATGTCTTATTAGGCTTTAACCGAGCTACTCAGCTAAACCGCTCTGTAGGTTCAACAATTAAACCATTAACCAGTTATGGACCAGCAATCGAATATCTCAACTATTCAACCGGACAAACAGTCGTTGATGAACCGTATGATTATTCTAGTGGAGATCCAATCTATAACTGGGATAGAAAATATATGGGTACTATGACGATTAGGCAAGCCTTAGCTAACTCAAGAAACATTCCAGCACTCAAAGTATTCCAAGAAGTCGGAACAGATAACATTACTGCATTTCTCAAAAAATTAGGTATAACGCTCAACAATGAGGGTGCAAATGGTTTAGTTGAATCTAACGCAATCACCGGGAATATCACCCCACTTGATTTAGCAAGCGCATACCGCAGTTTTGCTACGCTAGGTAAATATAAACCTGCTTACACGGTTGAAAAAGTTATAACGCGAGACGGTCAAGAAATTTCCTTAGATCACGAGGACACTCAAGCAATCAAACCTGAGACAGCCTACATGATAACGGATATGCTAAAAGATGTATTTACTTATGGAACGGCCTCTAGTATCAAAAATCCTAATATTATCCAAGCTGGTAAAACTGGTACAACCAACTATACTGAAGAACAAGAAAAAAGTTTGGGAATTCAAAATACCGGTAATGTCCCTGACTCTTGGTTTGTCGGTTACACTACCAATAACGTAATTAGTATTTGGACCGGCTATGACAATCCTCTTGAAGATGGTCACTCGTTAGATTATACAGAACAAGCTATTTCTAGAGATCTCTACGCTGAGATGATTTCTTATATCACTCAAAAAGGATCACCTGAAGATTGGACGATGCCTAATACAGTTGTGAGAGAAAATGCTGTTTTTGGAACTGATCCACTACAATTAGCTGGCCCTTATACACCGAGAAGTCTGACAATCAGTGAGTTATTTGTAAAAAATCAGTTACCTAATAGTACGGGATACACAGAAGAACCTGAAGACCCGTTAGCAAAACCAACTGATTTACAAACTAGCTATGACGAATCTAGCAACCTATTGACTGCAAGTTGGACAAGCAGTGGACCAAAAGACATGACCTTCAGAATTACTGTCAATGGCAATACGCAAGACGTTGGCGCTGCTACAAGTTTTGAGATTCCAAACATTACACCTGGTACAACCTACAATATTAGTGTTGTAGCTATCGCAGATGGCGAGACTACTAGTCCTGCTACTACCTCCTTTACCGCTCCTGAATCAGAGAATGAGTCTGATCAAGATGAAAATGAAAGTGATAGCGGTAATAATGATAGCGACTCTAATGACGATGACTCTAATAGTGATGATTCTAATAGTGATGATTCTAATGGGGATGATTCTAACAATTCTGACAACAATGATAATAATGACTCTAACAATGGTTCTGGAAACAATGATTCTGATAATTCAAATAATAACGGTCAATAACTGACAGACCAACTCAAAAAGTACCAGCCGATTGTAAAATACAATTCGTCTGGTACTTTTTAATTTCTAGCTATTTTTGCGGTCATACTGACACAATGGTTTCAAAGGGCATGATCCACAATATGGGCTCCGAGCCGTACAATGATATCGTCCGAAGAAAATTAAGCGGTGGTGAGCAATGCTCCACAAGGATCGTGGCAATGCCTCTTTTAGCTTATTTTCGACCTGAGAAACAGTCGCATCCTTAGGGACAAAGCCTAATCGCTTAGAGACACGCTCGACGTGTGTGTCTACAGCAATAGCTGGAATTCCAAATCCTACACTTAAAACTACATTTGCTGTTTTCTGTCCAACACCAGGTAGCTTCTTCAGTAATTTCTCATTAGATGGCACTTCACCTTGATATAGTTCAACTAAATGTATGGCACATTTTTTTAGAAATTTTGCCTTATTACGATTTAGACCGATTTTTTTAATAAAATTTTCAATGGAGGCAATAGATCCCTCTGCCATACTTTGTGCATTAGGATAGGCTTTGAACAGTGCAGGAGTTACTTTGTTGACGGCTTTATCAGTTGTTTGAGCACTCAAAATAACAGCGCACAACAACTGAAAGGTTGATGCATATTCTAATTCACACTTTGCATCCGGGTACATCTCCCCCATTACTTCAATACAATAACAAATTTCTTTGTCAGAAAGCATAACATCATTCTCCTTGATCCAACCAATTATCCAATGGAATATCAGGATAAGCGACATTAGCATTATTAGAACTTCTAGCGTTCGTTGAAGCTGATTGTGTATTATGTTGTGACAGATATCTTTCGATCTGATACCCTTCTTTTAAACCCAAACGATCCCAACTTAACAGAATTTTGTCCATATACCTTAAACTAGTCGCATTATTGAGTATCGTTTCTCTTAAGGCCTTCTGTAGCATCTCTGCACTATAATGATATTTATTCAACCAATCTTTCACTAGTTCCAATTCCATCGGACTAAGTGGGTGATTAAATTCTTGCTCAATTTGGGCAACAACCTCTTTACCACTATTGCTCCTTTGCTTTAAGGATTGAGATCGTCTGTAATTATCAACTAATTCTAAGGCTCCAGTTAAATCAAAATAATCGGATTGCTTGCCATCACTATCTTGTGTCGTTTTAATAGCAATCATTTGCTTATCAATCAATCGTTGTATTGTTTGATAAATTTCATTAGTAGAATGATTGGTATAACGAGCGAGTTGATTAGTATCCGGGAAAACAATCCCCTTCTGATTCAAACGCCACAGATGAAGATAAAGCAACATTTCATCAGAGGAGATGTTTAAAACATGATAGCAATCAAGCAACAAGTTAGGAACTGTCATTTGTCCCTTCGATAACCACTCATATGGTTCTTGTGTCACCATTATGATCTCCTCTCTCTAATATCTCATTCTCACTATAAAAAACTGATTCATTAAGGATATAGGCGGTGTAATAGACGAGGAAACGGAATTGCCTCTCTCACATGCTCAGTCCCGCTGAGCCATGTTACCATTCTTTCTAACCCTAAGCCAAAACCACTGTGAGGAACTGAACCATATTTTCTAAGATCGAGATACCAGCCATACTCCTCAACACTTAAACCTTTAGCTTTTATATTCGCTAGCAGTTGATCAAAATCTGTTTCTCTTTCAGATCCCCCAATAATTTCTCCATAACCCTCAGGTGCAATTAAGTCTGCACATAAGTATACATCATCACGATTAGGCGCTGCCTTCATGTAAAAAGGCTTGATAGCTTTAGGATAATTCATAATAAAGACAGGTTTAGAAAAATGATTTGCAATGAAAGTCTCATGAGGTGAACCAAAATCATCGCCCCATTCAATATCATCAAAGCCATTGTCCTTCAATAAGGTAATTGCATCATCGTAAGAAATTCTAGGGTATGGTAATTGGGTATACGTTTTAAGCAACTCTTGGTCGCGCTCCAAAATAGCCAATGCTGGTTGGCAGTGCTCTAAAACAGCTTCAACTAAATAGGCGATATACTCTTCTTGTACCTTTATAGATTGGTCTTGGTTAGTAAATGCCATTTCAGGTTCAATCATCCAAAATTCTATTAAATGCCGTCTCGTTTTTGATTTTTCGGCACGGAATGTTGGTCCAAATGAGAAAACTTTTCCAAAAGCCATTGCAGCTGCTTCCATATACAACTGACCAGATTGTGACAAGTAGGCATCTTGATCAAAATACTCAGTATGGAACAATTCAGAAGTTCCTTCAGGTGCACTCCCAGTTAAAATTGGTGGGTCAATTTTGATAAATCCATTATCATAAAAGAAATCATAAGTAGCTTTGATGATCTCGTTACGAATCTGTAAAACAGCGTGTTGCTTATGTGAACGTAGCCATAAATGTCTATGATCCATCAGAAAATCAATACCATGGTCTTTCGGCGTAATCGGATAATCATGACTACCACCTAAAACTTCTGCAGATTTTATGAGTAACTCCACTCCAATTGGCGAACGATCATTTTTTTGAACAGTACCTTCAACGATCAGAGCCGTTTCTTGGGGAATATTCTTTAATTCTTCAAATAGATCTTCTCCAACCTCAGATTTCAGTAAGACACCTTGAAAATAAAAGACGCCATCTCTTAATTGTAAAAATGCTATTTTACCGCTTGAGCGTCGATTGGTAACCCAAACACCAATTTTTACTAGCTCACCAACATGATCCTTTGCTTTCTTCATTGTTGTTAAATCCATGTCCAAACTCCCTTTAACCAAAAATTATATATTTGTGATTTTCTTGACCCATTCCCCAGTAGTGGCATCTAAATAGTAATAACCCATCTCATTTTGCCCTTGACGGTAGTTTACTTCCCACACCGCATCTCCATCAAGTAGTCCTAAACGAGCTTCTCTGAGTTGATCATCATCAATTTCTAAATCATAAAGCGCAATACTCTTTGCTTCTGACTCTGTAATAATATCTTTTGCAAACAGTTGCGTGATCTGGCCACCATCTTGTTGAACGATTGCATAATAAAGTTCATTGTTTTCATCTGTTGCTGCTAGCGTAAAATAGGTTTCTGAGCCATTGTACCAATAGAAATTTTCTACATTTTGAATAGTGTATTTTTCCCCAACTACCCCAATAGCCTCTTTTTCTGCTCTTTGAAGAGGTCTTTGACTCGTATAGAAAATGTAAATACAAAAGACCAATAGCAATCCCAAAATTAATGCTGCAGCATTGATTAATTTTCTTTTCATCATTTCCCTCGCTATCCATTCAACTACCCAATATCATAACGCAAAAGAGAGATTTTGGGTAGTCACAGATCAAAACCATATGTCTAAGATATACTGTTACTTTTGAAAACCATGAAATGGTTTTATGGAAAGTCTTGGATCAATATTTTTGGCTATTTCTCTTCCATAACGTTTAGTTAAAATACGATCGTCTAGTAACCAGATTTTTAACTGCACTTGATCATTCATCAAAAAACTATTTAGCATTTTATTAAGACTAGTCAACATAAGGGGCAACGAATAATCATAAAATGACGAGCGATGTCGCGCATCATAATACATTTTTGCGGCAACTTGCGATGGTGAAGTAGGAACACTAAAAGGTAATTTGCTAATAATCAACTGCTCAACAGCCACTTCCATGCGGGGATTGAGCCACATCGTATCACCCAATAAGATAAGAATTCCTTTACTCTTTTCTCCGAAAAAGTCGAATAACTCCTTTACAGGGCCACTGATGTCTTGTGCATAGACATCTTTCCGCTCATTTAGCAGACTCGAATAAAGGGAATTCAACAACTCCTTAGTTTGAACATAGATAACTGTTTTGAGATTGTTGAGAACTATAATATTTTTAATCTCACTTACTTTTTCATCACTACTTAAGGTCGAACTTTTTACTGGAACCATTAGTAAGGGAGTGGATGTTTGAGGAATTACATCTGGCTGATTGGCCATCAGTTCGGTTTCATTCTCTGTGAACCAATCTATATGATCGAACCCCTCTACTTCACTAGGAGTCGTTTCAAAAATAATTAATGATTTAGCCCCTACCTGACTCAAATATGACTTAATAAAGGGTTTTAAATTTATAGGCAAACACCGTATTGTTTTTGTCTCCTCATTCACCTGTATCACCGCATCGAGAGAATGACCCGTAATAGCTTCCAATAAGGTTAAAACTTTTAACACAGTTTGACGAAGAGGTAATACTTTATAATAAGAGAGACCTGAACCGCTATTTTGGAAGGTTTTAATAGCCTTCAAAAGATGATTCAACATGATTTTCAATTCTTTGAGACACTTATACAATTTCGATGAAAGCCAATTTTTTTGTAACATAAATGAATCTTCTGCCAAAAATTGTTGCAAGTAAATGAGTTGATTAGTACAACTCTCAAGAGTTATGGAGATGCTATAAGGCAAGTCCTGATTTAAATTTTCTTGTTGCAAATAATGGTTGAAACGATGAGCATAATAAACAATAGAAAATGGCTTGCTGAGATGAAATCTCAAAGATTCCGTAAATGATTCATAGTTTGTAATAACTAAACGTTCGAGTAAAGGCCTCAATGTATCATGAGATTTAGCTTCAAGAAGGAAGTGATTTGTGACTATAACAATATCTGCATTTAAGCTTTCGTTCAAGTGTATACTAAAACAGGATTTGTTTCTAGTGTTTGCCTTTGTACCGAAATCTTCATAGCCACATCCTACATCTGATACCAATTTTTGTTCACGCCAGAGCCTGGGACATTCCGTAAGGTCTCCAGAATTAGTTTCAGTCAGCCATACTAACATAGCCATTAATCCTAATTTTTCACGTTTACTGAGCGTATTTTGTATTGCTAATATATGATTGAGCTTTGAAAGTTCCAAATAATGACGAGGTGTTTTCAATGTAGCAATATGCTTTTCTGGTAAGGATTCACGCAAAATATGATGCAAATGCCTTTGAGATAAAGCATCTGTTGATACATAAGTAACCGATACTGTAGACTGGCTAGCCATCTGAGAAATGATTCCAAGTTTAGTATCAGTTTTATTAAACCTAACAGTTGCTCGAGTTGGTTGACTAATCATGTAACTCAGTTTGGTCGATAATGCTGAAAGCTTTTTTGGATCAGTCAAATCTTTGAAATCGTCTGGATTCCGAACAGGAATTGTTTCAGCATTAGCTTTTAAATCGGCTGGATTAAACGGCTTACCCTCGTTTTCACCATTAGTTGAAGATCGTGGCTCAACCAACTTGCTTCTTAAAGATGAATCAATATAGTAGTCTGTTTCATAATCAATTGTACCACTCCACCGTTTTTTTGGTCCGTTATCCCTACTTTTATGTATTTTCTCCACGATATCTTTTGTTTCATATACTAGAGCATCAGATAAATAAGACAGCAGTCGTAAAGTTCGAAATGGAATCTCTGTTAGTTTTTCCTGGCACTTAAGATACAATTTAGCAGTAGCTAGTGCATCTTCATTTGCAGAATGGGCCTTGGCCAAGTCGATCCCTAACTCTTCACAAATAATATTTAAGCGATATTTTCTGATAGTAGGAAAACAAATTTGAGCTAATTGAACAGTATCAATACGCTCCATATCCAACGTCAAATCTGTAAACTCTTTAAAACTGGCCGCTAGAAAAGAATAATCAAACATTACATTATGAGCCACAAAACGACAGCCAGATAACAAGGCATACACTGAATTAGCAATTTCAGAAAATGTTGGAGATGCACTAACATCCATGTTACTGATCCCCGTCAAATCAGTGATAACTTGTGGTATTGGTCTTTCAGGATTCACCAAAAAATCGTATTGACCTATAATCTCTTTGTCCTCAACTAAAACACATCCGATTTGGATGATTCGGTCCCCAGTTTGAAAACTGCTCCCGGTCGTTTCTAAATCCACTATTGCATCAATTGCCATTTTCTAGTCAAACCCCTCAAAATACTCATATAATATTCTTACGCTGAAACGACTTTAACTGTAGACGATACCATAATAGCCAAAACCTTTGGATACTACGGTAGATTCTAGTTTAATCGACCATTATTGATGCAATAGTCAATTAACTTCGATGTTTCATTAGTTACTTTCCCAGAGACAACAGCACTTAAAACAGCGTCGAGCAGTTCCCCTACTTTTGGACCAGGTGTTAAGCCTACTATTTCCATTAATTGCTTTCCATTTATAGCAAGCTCTTTTTTGGATTTAATTGGCAATTGGCTATAGTTTTTTTGTAACTTTGAAACAGATTCGCCAGACAAAAGAGAGACACCATTATCTGGCAACTCACAATTTGAATAGGTTAATTGCTTAGCAATGGATTCCGTTTCAACAATCAAACGTTCTCCCGTTTCAAACAACTCCATCGCATTTAAATCTCTTTGCGATAAACATCTGAGATTCTTCAATATGACACTGGCATCGCTAATCAATTGATTAGATAATTTCCATGCTTTCATGGTTTGAACCATTCTAGATATCTCAAAACGACAAAGGTAGCTCAAACATGCCCAATATGAGGCTTCAGACGTGAAATTAAGATTATTATCTGCAATCCATCCTAATTTATCCTCTAGTGAACCATAGTTTGGACAATAGTAGAACAAGCCACTCTTTACAAAAGCTTTGATTCCCTTTGATGAAAAAGGCGATAAAACTGTCTTATGCCATTCATTGGCTATTCGTTCGACGGAAATGGCTGCCAAATTAGACGCATGGTTAAGAATTGCTTTCCAAGTCTGTGGTTCTATTACAAAATCAAGTTGCGCCATAAACCGAATGGCACGCATTAATCTTAGTGCATCTTCTGCAAATCTTTCATCAGCCTCTCCTACAGCTCGAATGATGCTGTTATCTAGATCTTGTAAGCCGTTATAGTAGTCAAAGATAACTCCCTTACGATCAATTGCTAAGGCATTAATCGTAAAATCGCGGCGTTTTAAATCTTCAACTAATGACCTTACAAATTGAACAGAGTCTGGATGTCGACTATCCTCATATCCGTTCTCTGTTCGAAAAGTTGTGATTTCATAGGAATTTCCAGAGTACAACACCATGACTGTTCCATGCTGGATTCCTACATCTACAGTTTTCTTAAAGAGTTGCTTCACCTCATTAGGAAACGCACTTGTAGCAATATCTACATCATGGATTGGGTGATTTAAGAGGTAATCCCTAACTGCACCACCGACAAAAACAGCTTCATAACCAGCTGTTTCTAAACAGTTCAATATGGGAAGTGCTTTCTCGAAAAGTGAGGCTTTTAAATCAATCTTTCTCATTTCTGTTCCTTTATCGTTTGATATTTTTGACACAAATCTTGAAATTGACTCAGATTCTTTTCATCTAATGCTTGATCAATATCACGGCTTATGAGGGATAATGTCAACTTGCGATTAATATCTTCAAGAGCAAGTTCTATTGCCTTGGGGGAAACAGCTGACTCTAAATCCTCATCCGTTTGATCAACACCTTTTTCCGAGGGATTATCCTCAAAAACATTGAATTCTTGTAATAAACTAATACTATTGGGACATTTAATCTCCAAATAGTAGTGTGATTTCCAATCGACTCGCAAAGCTTCGAAGGCTGTTTCTGGATTATAATGGTCTTTTCCTTCATGGAAAAAATGGAAATGATCGGTCTCATTATCGTCACTGACAATAACGATTCCATTATTCAGTAAATGGACATCTATTGTAAAGTGGATTCTAGACAACAGATAGTTATGGTTCAATAGATAGTTGATAATCCAGAAACATTCCTTATCCTTTAAGTCTTGGTTAGCAATCAGCCATTCTAAAAAGCGATGTTTATCTTTATCAGAAATCACTAGAAACCTCCTCCGCCAATAGCAGCAGTTCTTCTGAGTGTAAATTATCTTCCCTTGCGTTGTTGATTACAGTTTTCAATTCATCACGAAAACCATTGTTCCTGAGAAATAAAGCATATTCCTCAATAAACGAAACATCGTCACTCATTACTGGATACAATGTTTTAAACAGTGAGTTTGCTTTCTCTATTTCATCAGTCTCTACGTAAGCTTTGGCTAGTAAAAGAGACAACTCTGATGGTAAGTCGACACCATCACTTAAAGGGCTTAACAATTGAACAACTTCTTCATAGTTTTCATCTAGAACGAGTTGATCGTTAGCAACTTGTAAAACATCGAAATCATGTGGAAAATCGATGAGTAACTTTTGAATAAGTGCTGTTGCCTTATCTTTTTGATGATTACTAAGATAATCGTTAACAAGTAATAGCCGAGCTAATTTATCATCAGGATTTTCAGCAATCATATTTTCCAAGAGAGTAATTGCTTTTTCATACTCATGCTCAGCAGAGTAGGCTTTAGCCAACAGCCAATTGATGGCATAGGTCTTTACCTCATCAGCAGTTAGATCAATGATTTTATCGTAATTTCCATCCAAGTCATATAAAGTCAATAAATCAACTTGCATTGCTTCGGTCAATTGATCAAAATCAGTTGCTTCAAGTATCGATCTCGCCTTTGTTAAGTCACCTGACTCGCTAGCAATTAGTGCCTTTAAATGGATAGCATACAAATTTAATTGAGCGTCTAAATCATTCGCATCAATTGTTGAAAGATACCTATTTGCCGCAGAAAGGTCGTGAAGCTGAAAAGCTAATTCAGCTTGGCTTAAAGCTAAAGATGATTCAAAATCAATATCTTGAGCTTGATTGAGTTTAGCTAGGGCTATCTCAAGATCACCCTCTGATTGATAAAGATCACTTGTTAGTACCAGAGCATCTCTATAATAGTCAGAATCTTCTGTATAGTCATACAATAAACTCAGTGCCTCGTCGTGAAGGTGAAGGTCAATCAAGTCTCCGGCCAACGATAGTTTGACAGAATCATCGTTCGTACGCTGAACATATGCCCTTTTCAAATCTACCACTAGCTCCAAGTAACCATACTCCTTCAAAATCCCGATGATCTCATTGAGTTCTTCCACTATGTTATCCGTCAAATGAGGAGTGTTAAGTTCAGATACTAATTCACTTATTAAAGTTGGAATTTCAGTCCACTTTTTTTCTTCTATTAATTCATTTAACCGTTCTAAATAATCCACCATATCCACTCATTTCATTAAAAACATCCTGAAACCACTAATAGACAAGAAACTTCACTTAAACAGTAATTATACAATTCATATTCTAGTTTAGCATATTTTTGGCCCATTTAAGAACTAATAGAGCAATATAAATACAGACAGACCATTTCATTCTTTTTTAAAAAGGGGTATAAAAAAAGAATGGGATATACCCATTCTCAAATAGCTAAATTAAATGGTTCTATAATATTTGGTGTTGTTACTCAAAAAGTAGCGACACCAATTTTTGATACAAAAAGACATTTGGTTGTCCTATAATTAAATCGCTAAACAAAATCATAGGAGGATCAGCCAAATGTCCCACACCAATTTTATCAAAACAAAAGATGAAAACATAGATAGCATGATTAAAAAAATCCTTAACATCAAAGATTCTAATATTTCTTTTCCCAAAAATGCCGTGTCAAAAGAAAGAGTAAAAGGCCGATTGTCTACTGTTTTTACCGGAAAATTAACTTATAAGCCATCTCATTGCGAGCATTGTGGCTGCCCTGAGGTCAATCGCCATTCGTTT